>NZ_JAQYWT010000356.1:0-140855 GCF_036322545.1 Streptomyces sp. SP18BB07 | reverse complement strand
CTCCTGCTCTCCCTCCCGGGCTCGCCGATCCTCTACTACGGCGACGAGATCGGCATGGGCGACAACATCTGGCTCGGCGACCGCGACGCCGTCCGCACCCCCATGCAGTGGACCCCCGACCGCAACGCCGGCTTCTCCTCCTGCGATCCGGGGCGGCTGTCGCTGCCGACGATCATGGACCCGGTCTACGGCTACCAGGTCACCAATGTCGAGGCGTCGATGTCGTCGCCGGCCTCGCTGCTGCACTGGACCCGCCGGATGATCGAGATCCGCAAGCAGAACCCGGCCTTCGGCCTCGGCACGTACACCGAACTCCCCTCGTCCAACCCGTCCGTGCTCGCCTACCTCCGCGAACACGGGGACGACCTGGTGCTGTGCGTGAACAACTTCTCCCGTTTCGCCCAGCCCACGGAACTCGATCTGCGCGCCTACGAGGGACGCCACCCCGTCGAACTCATCGGCGGCGTGCGCTTCCCGGCCATCGGCGAACTGCCCTACCTCCTCACCCTCGCGGGCCACGGCTTCTACTGGTTCCGTCTACGGAAGGACGCCGTGTAAGCCCGACCGGAACCCCGGGCGGGCCGGTTTCCTCCGGCCCGCCCGGGGCACGCAGACAGGAACACCCCCGCCTCCCGGGGAAAGGACGCGATTCCATGTCGGAAGCCGCTTCGCACTCCACCGCGACAAGTCCTGCACCACCGCCCGTCGCACCACCGACAGCCGGGCTGCTCACCTCGCTGGAGCCGCTGCTGCGCGAGTGGCTGCCACGGCAGCGCTGGTTCGCGGGGAAAGGACGGCCCGTCACCGGGTTCAGCCTGGTCGCGGCGACGGAACTGTTGCCGGTGGGCACCGCCACGGCCGGCGGGCCACACGGGGCCGGCGGGTCCAAGGTCGGGCTGCTGCACCTCCTCGTCCGCGCGCATCAGCCGCTGGTGCCGTCCCAGGGGGCCCCGGCCCACCCCGGCGACTGCTACCAACTGCTGCTCGGCGTACGCGAGACACTGCCGCCCCGGCTGGCGCCCGCGCTGATCGGGCATGTCGAGGAAGGGCCACTGGCCGGGCGGACGGTGTACGAGGGGCTGCACGACCCGCGTCTCGCGGATGTCCTCCTGGAGGCGCTGCGCTCGAAGGCACGTGTCGGGGAGCTGCGCTGCGAGCGGGACACGCGGTGCGACATTCCCGAGGGTCTGGTGCCGCGACTGGCCACCGCCGAGCAGTCCAACTCCTCGCTCGTCTACGGCGATACGTTCATCCTCAAGCTGTTCCGCAGGGTCGTTCCCGGGGCCAACCCCGATCTCGAACTGCCTCTGATGCTGTCCCGCGAGAACTGCCCCCGGGTGCCGGCGCCGGTGGCCTGGATGGTGGCGGACCTGAGCCGCGCCGGCGACCCCGACGGCCATCACGTGCTGGGCGTCCTGCAACCGTTCCTGCACGGCGCGGCGGACGGCTGGGAACTGGCGCTGAGCATGCTGGCCAAGGGCGAGGACTTCACCGCCGAGGCGCGGGCGCTGGGGCGGGCGACCGCCGAGGTGCACACCGCGCTGACCCGCGCCCTGCCCACGGCCACCCTGGGCCGGCCCCAACTGGAGGCGCTGGTCGAGGGGATGACCGAACGCCTGGAGGCCGCCGCGCAGGCCGTACCCGCGCTGCGGCCGTACGCGCCCGGCCTGCACACCGCCTTCGAGGCGCTGGCCGACCTGGCGGGCGAGGGGCGCACCTGGACGGCCCAGCGCATCCACGGCGACCTGCACCTGGGGCAGTGTCTGCGCTCGCCCTCCGGGGAGTGGTCGCTCATAGACTTCGAGGGCGAGCCGTCGAAACCGCTGACCGAGCGGCGGATGCCGCAGCCCGTCGCCCGTGACATCGCCGGCATGCTCCGCTCCTTCGACTACGCCGCGCACTCCCTGCAGCCCCCGGCCACCGACTGGGCGACAGCCTGCCGGGCCGCGTACTGCTCCGGGTACGCGGAGGTGGCGGGGGCCGATCCACGGACCGACCCCGTGCTGCTGCGCGCGTACGAGACCGACAAGGCCGTGTACGAGGTCCTCTACGAGGCCCGTCACCGCCCCGACTGGCTCCCGGTACCCCTGGCCGCCGTCCACCGCCTGGCCACGGACCCCTGCACCGACACCACCCCCTGACACCACCCCTTCCGAGGAGACCGTCCCTGTGACTCCCCGCCCGCCGTCCGACGACAGCACGCAGCCCCCCGACGCCGGGGCCGAGGTACCGGCCCCGGTGAAGAAGAGGGCCACGACCACGAAGAAGCCGGCCGCGAAGAAGACGACGGCCACGAAGGAGGCCGTCGCGAAGAAGACGACGGCGAAGAAGACGGCGACGAGGAAGACGACGGCGAAGAGCACGACCGGGGCGGTCGCGGCCGAGACGGCGACGGCGGCGAAGACCGTGGCGAAGAAGGCCGCGGTGAAGAAGGCGACGGCGAAGAAGACCGTGGCCAAGAAGGCCGTCGCGGCGAAGAACGTCGCGGAAAAGGCCGTCGCGAAGAAGGCCGACGGCAAGACGGCGGTCGGGGAGAAGGCGGCGGCCGGGCAGAAGGCGGCGGCCAAGAAGACCACGACCAAGAAGGCCGCGACCAAGAAATCCACGGCCGAGCAGGCCGTGGCCGCCGAACCCGTCACGGCGGGATCCATGGCCGCCGAAGCGGGCAGCGCGCGAGCCGCGACCGCCGAAGGTGTCGCCGAGACGGCCGCCGTCAAGAAAGCCGTGGCCAAGAAAGCCGTCACGAAGAAGGCTGTCGCGAAGGAGGCCGTCGCGAAGACGACCGTCGCGAAGAAGGCCGTCGCAAAGAAGGCCGCTGCAAAGACGACCGCCGCAAAGACGACCGCCGCAAAGACGACCGTCGCGAAGAAGGCTGTCGCGAAGAAGGCCGCAGCCAAGAAGGGCTCCGCCGGGAAAGCGCCCGCGCGGAAGGCCGTGGCGGCGCCGGAGTCGATCGGGTCCGAGTCGGGCGGGTCCGAGTCGGCCGTCGCCGTGTCGGTGCTGGCCGGGTCGTCCACGGCTCCCGAGCCGACCGTCCCCCACCAGGCCACCCCGGAGCCGTCCGGACCCGACCCGGTGGTCCCGAGGCAGTCGACGTCCGAGCCTGTGCCGGACGAACCACCGGCTGCCGCACCGGACGGCCCCCAGCCCGCCCAACCCGCCTTCTCCCCCGCGATGGACGGCGGTGACCGGGAGCGGTTGGTGGCCGGTACGCATCATGAGCCGCACGCCGTGCTCGGAGCGCATCCGGCGCCCGGTGGTGTGGTGTTCCGGGCGTTCCGGCCGTACGCGCTCGCGGTGAGCGTGGTGGCGGGGTCGCTGCGGGCGGAGCTGCACGACGACGGGGGCGGCTTCTTCTCGGCGCTGCTGCCGCTGCGGGACGTTCCGGAGGGCGGCTACCGGCTGCTGGTGTCGTACGAGGGGACGGAGCAGGAGACCGAGGACGCGTACCGTTTCCTGCCCGCGATCGGTGAGCTGGACCTGTATCTCATCGGCGAGGGGCGGCACGAGCAGCTGTGGCGTGCGCTCGGCGCCGAGCCGATGACCCACCAGGGCGTCACCGGCACCCGCTTCACGGTGTGGGCCCCGAACGCGCGCGGCGTACGCGTCGCCGGGACCTTCAACTTCTGGGACGGCACGGGCTTCCCGATGCGTGCGCTGGGCTCCTCGGGCGTGTGGGAGCTGTTCGTGCCCGGGATCGGCGAGGGCGAGCTGTACAAGTTCGAGATCACTCGCCCGGACGGTTCGAGGACGTTCCGGGCCGACCCGATGGCCCGTCGCACGGAGGTCCCGCCCGCCACCTCGTCCGTCGTGCACACGTCGCACTACGAGTGGGGCGACGAGGAGTGGCTCGCGAAGCGCGCCGAGACCCCCGCGCACGAGGCGCCGTTCTCGGTCTACGAGGTCCATCTGGCGTCCTGGCGCCCTGGGCTGACGTACCGCCAACTCGCCGAGCAGCTACCGGCGTACGTCTCCGACCTCGGCTTCACGCACGTCGAACTGCTGCCGGTCGCCGAGCATCCCTTCGGCGGTTCCTGGGGCTACCAGGTCACCGGGTTCTACGCGCCGACGGCCCGGCTCGGCACCCCGGACGACTTCAAGTACCTGATCGACGCCCTGCACCGGGCGGGCATCGGCGTGCTGATGGACTGGGTGCCGGCGCACTTCCCGCGTGACGACTGGGCGTTGGCGGAGTTCGACGGGCGCCCGCTGTACGAGCACCAGGACCCGGCGCGGGCGGCGCACCCCGACTGGGGGACGCTGGAGTTCGACTACGGGCGGCGCGAGGTGCGCAACTTCCTGGTGGCGAACGCCGTCCACTGGTGCGAGGAGTACCACATCGACGGGCTGCGGGTGGATGCCGTCGCGTCGATGCTGTACCTCGACTACTCGCGCGAGCCGGGTCAGTGGACGCCGAACGAGCACGGCGGCCGGGAGAACCTCGACGCGGTCGCCTTCCTGCAGGAGATGAACGCCACCGTGTACCGGCGGGTGCCGGGGGTCGTGACGATCGCGGAGGAGTCCACCGCCTGGGACGGTGTCACGCGGGCCACCCACCACACCGGGCCGGGCGGCTTCGGCGGGCTCGGCTTCGGCCTGAAGTGGAACATGGGCTGGATGCACGACTCCCTGGGCTACATGGCCAAGGACCCGATCCATCGCAAGCACCACCACCACGAGATGACGTTCTCGATGGTGTACGCGTACAGCGAGAACTACGTCCTGCCGATCTCGCACGACGAGGTCGTGCACGGCAAGGGGTCGCTGGTGTCGAAGATGCCGGGCGACTGGTGGCAGCAGCGGGCCAACCACCGCGCGTACCTGGGCTTCATGTGGGCCCATCCCGGTAAGCAACTCCTCTTCATGGGGCAGGAGTTCGCCCAGGGCGCGGAGTGGTCGGAGGCGCACGGACCGGACTGGTGGCTGCTCGATCCCGCGTACGGCGCGGAGGCGGACCACCGGGGGGTGCGGGACCTCGTGCGAGACCTCAACACCGTGTACCGCCGCACTCCCGCGCTCTGGGAGCAGGACACGCGGCCGGCGGGGTTCTCCTGGATCACGGGGGACTCGGCGGACGACAACGTGCTGGCGTTCCTGCGGCTGGCGGAGGACGGCAGTCCGTTGCTGGCGGTGTCGAACTTCTCGCCGGTGGTGCGGCAGGACTATCGGCTGGGGGTTCCTGAGGATGTGCCGGCGTGGCGGGAGGTGTTGAACACGGATGCGGGTGTGTACGGCGGGACGGATGTGACGGCGTCCGACCCGGTGAAGCCGGAGCCCCACCCCTGGCACGGCCGACCGGCCAGCATCCGTGTCACGCTCCCCCCGCTGACCACCCTCTGGCTCCGCCCGGCCTGATCTTCCTCGCCCCCGCCGCCCCTACCCGTCCCATCCTCAAGGGGCTGCGCCCCTTCGACCTCCAGGCGTCCGTCCGGTGGGGGCTGGTCGCGCAGTTCCCCGCGCCCCTGAAAAAGCGGGGCTGCGCCCCTGCTTTTTCGTCCTTTTTCGGGCCGAAAGGCCGTAGGCCTTTCAGGGGCGCGGGGAACTGCGCGAGAAGCCCCACCGGCCCGCAGCCGACAGACCACCGAGCGGGGTCGAAGGGGCGCAGCCCCTGGTGATGGGACGGGTAGGGGCGGCGGGGGCGAGAGACCTGCCCGGGCTCAGCCGGTCCTTCTGCGGTTCGACATCATCCGTCGCAGGAGCCCCATCAGCCCATGGCTCTCGCCCCGCCGCACCTCCACCTCGACATCCTCACCCCCCGGCACAGCAGGCACCCCCACCGGCCACTCCCGCACCGAACTGTGCCCCGCCAACTCATAACGCACCGGCAACAACTTCAACCCCCGCACCACCGGCCCCGACCGCCACGGCAACTGATCCGGCGGCAGGGTGAGTTCCGCCCGGCCGAAGTGGTCGAAGATCCGCCCCACCGCGGTCGTGACGATCGTCCCCGCCAGTTCCCGCGCGGCACTGGGACACTGATGCGGCCCGGCCCCCCACGCCAGATGCGCCCGCGTACTGACGGTGGGGTCGACGAGATGCGAGGACCCGATCTTCAGCAGATCCTGGTGCGCGGCGGCGACGGACGGCGACACGATGTCCCCGGCCCGGATCAGGAAGTTCCCGAGCCGCATATCACGCGCCGCGAACCGGAAGCACAGATTGGCCGTCGGCGGATTCGCCAGCGCGGCCCGGTTCACGGTCTCCCCGAGCTGCCCGTCGGACAGGCTCCGCCGCACGGTCGCGTTCCCCCGCAACACCTCAAGGAGCGTGTTGCAGACCATGTTCCCGGTGATGTCGTTGAGATAGACCGCGTTCATGAACAGCTCGCGGCCGAGCTGCTCGTCGCTGAGCGACGGGTCGGAGAGCAGCATGTAGGAGGTGAGGTCCTCCCCGGGCCGGGACCGCCGGTGCGCGGCGAGCCGTGTCATCGCCCCGAGCGTCCGCCCGGTCGCCGGCCCCGCGTCCGGCCCGCCGTCCAGCATCCGCCACAGGTCCATGACCATCTCGTCGCCGAGTTCGACGGGACACCCGAACAGCTTGGTCGTCACCATCAGCAGCAGCGGCCGGGTGTACTGCGCCGCGAGGTCGGCGAACCCGGTGGTCCCGGACTCGGCGGCGAGAAGGGCGATCAGTTCGTCGGCGTAGTGCGCGACGGCCGCCCGCAGCTCCCAGCCCTCGGGCGAGTGCCCGTCCTGGAAGGGCCGCATCGCCGAGTGGTAGCTCAGCCGTGCGTGCCGGTGCTCCTCGTCGTCGAAGAACATGGTCTGGCGGACCTCGTAACCGGCGAGCAGCGGCCAGTCCTTCGGCAGCCGCCCCTGCGCCCGCGCCCGCCAGTGCCGTACGTCGCGCCGCCACACACTCTCGTTGCGCAGGACCTCCAGCACCTCGCGGTAGTCGAGAACCAGCCAGGCCGGCACCCCCATCAGCCCCACCGGTGCCACCGGCCCGTACGTGGTCCGCAGTCGCTCGTAGACGCTGCCCGGATCCCGGTCGAACTCCGAGGTCAGCAGGGGCTCCACGGGGAGCGATTCCAGGCCGGGGCCGCCGGTTGGAGCGGCCGCGAACGGATGTGTTTCCATGCCGACACGCATACCGCATGAACCGTGCACAAGCAGTGACGACGACGGGAACTGTTACGGCTTGGTGATCCCTGATGCACGGGTGGTGACGGTGGCGGGAGTGCGGCCTGGTGGGTACCCGGCAGGCCGCACCCCCGGCCCACTTCAGGCCACGGCCGACAACTCCCCCAGCGCCTCCGGGAGTTCCTCCGCGTGGACGACACCGAGGGCCTGGGTCGCCCGGGTCAGCGCCACGTACAGATCGCTCGTGCCGAACCTCCCGGGCTCCACGACGAGGACGGAGTCGAACTCCAGGCCCTTGGCCTGCCGCGGGTCGAGGAGGACGACGCCGCGGGTCAGGTCGGGCTCCGCGCCCGCCGTGACGCCGTCCAGCCGGGCCGCCAGCGCCCGGTGCAGCTCGCGCGGCGCGACGACCGCGAGGCGCCCCTCGGCGGGGGTGAGTTCGGCGACGGCCTTGGCCACCTCGGCGGGCAGTTCGCCCGCCGCCGCGCGGCGCGCCCAGGGCCGT
Organism: Streptomyces sp. SP18BB07; assembly: GCF_036322545.1. NCBI lineage: Bacteria > Bacillati > Actinomycetota > Actinomycetes > Kitasatosporales > Streptomycetaceae > Streptomyces > Streptomyces sp. SP18BB07. The sequence continues at coordinate 133,268 of NZ_JAQYWT010000356.1, read as the reverse complement.
ACGCCGGTGGACCGTACGGAGCTCGGCGGTTCGAAGTCCGGCCGCTCGGCGCGGACGACACCGGCCGCGACCGCCATGATCTCGGCGGGGGTGCGGTAGTTGACGCCGAGCCGGGTGTGCTCCCAGCGGTCCTGGACGTACGGGGCGAGGATGTCGGCCCAGGAGCCGACGCCCGCGGCCTCGGCCGTCTGGGCCGGGTCGCCGACCAGGGTCATGGAGCGGGTCGGTGAGCGGCGCATCAGCAGCCGCCAGGCCATCGGCGACAGCTCCTGCGCCTCGTCGACGATGATGTGCCCGAACGCCCAGGTCCGGTCGGCCGCCGCCCGCTCGGCCGCGCTGCGGTGGTCGTCCTCCTCGTGCCGCTCGGCGAACCGTTCGGCGTCGATGATGTCGTGCGCGGACAGCACCTCCGAGCCGTCGGGGTCACTGTCCTCCTTGTCCTCGAACTCGTACGTCCGGGACGCGTAGGACACCTCCAGCACGCCCTGCGCGTACGCGATCTGGGTCTCCCGCTCGCGCTCGGCGCGGGCCCGCGCGAGCCGGTCGTCCTCGCCCAGCAGTTCGGCGGCCTCGTCGAGCAGCGGCACGTCGGCGACGGTCCACGCGCGCGTGACCGGACGGCGTACGGCGTCGGCGTCCTCCTTCGGCAGATACGCGTCCGGCTCGGCGAGGAGGTCGGCGATCAGCCGGCGCGGGGTGATCCGGGGCCAGAGCCGGTCGATGGCGGACCAGACCTCGGGGTTCTCGGCCAGCTCGTCGCGGATCTGGGTGATGTCACTGGCGTCGAGGAGGTTGGAGCCGTCGTACGGGTCGGTGCCGATGCGTTCGGCGACCATCTCGGTGAGGGTGTTGAGGATGTAGCCCTCGAAGTGCTCGCGGGCCGCGTTGTGCGGGAGCTTCGCCTCGCGGGTGCGTTCGCGGGCGACCCGTACGAGGTCGTCGTCGAGCATGAGGATCTCGCGGTCGTGCTCGATGGCGATCACCGGGTCGGGCAGCGCCTGCCGGTCCCGTACGACGGCCGCGAGGACGTCGGCCATGGCGGCGCTCCCCTTGACCCGGGCCGCCGCCGGGGTGTCGGTGGCGGTGGCCCGTACGCCGGGGAACAGTTCGCCGACCGTGGCCAGCAGCACGCCCGTCTCGCCCAGCGACGGCAGCACCTCGCCGATGTAGCCGAGGAAGGCGGGGTTGGGCCCGACGACGAGGACGGCGCGTTTGGCGAGGAGTTCGCGCTGCTCGTAGAGGAGGTAGGCGGCCCGGTGCAGGGCGACGGCGGTCTTGCCGGTGCCGGGGCCGCCCTCCACGACCATCACGCCCTGGTGCGGGGCGCGGATGATGCGGTCCTGCTCGGCCTGGATGGTCTGCACGATGTCGCCCATGCGGCCGGTGCGGGCGGAGTTGAGGGCGGCCAGCAGGACGGCGTCGCCGGTCGGGTCCTCGTAGCCGGTGCGGGTCTCGTCGCCCAGGTCGAGGATCTCGTCGTGCAGGGCGGTGACCTTGCGGCCCTCGGTGGTGAGATGGCGGCGGCGGCGCAGCCCCATCGGGGTGTGGCCGGTGGCGAGGTAGAAGGGACGCGCGACGTCGGCCCGCCAGTCGATCAGGATCGGGGTGCGCTCGGTGTCGTCCTCGCGCAGCCCGATGCGGCCGATGTGGTGGACGGCGCCGTCGGCGAGGTCGAGCCGGCCGAAGCAGAGCGAACCGTCGACGGCGTTCAGCGCGGCCAGTAGTCCCGAGCGCTCGGCGACCAGGATGTCCCGCTCCAGACGGGCCTGCATGGGTGTGTTGCCCTGGGCGAGCGCGTCCGTGACGGACCCCTCGGTCTCACCGCGCAGGGCGTCCACGCGGGCGTACAGCCCGTCGATGAATTCCTGCTCGCGCCGCAATTCATCGTGTGAATCATGCGAAAAGCCGGTGTTTGACAATTCCACTCCCGCCCGGATATACTGTGCTCACTGAACTTCTTTGCGACCTCGTCCCGTTGAAGTCGCGAACCATTAAATATACGCAGAAAAAACCCCCGAGCGCAATTGCTCGGGGGTTTTTCCTATTCTGGACGTCCCTGCTGTCAGAGCTGTCAGAGCACGTCGTCCAGTTCCGCCAGCAGCCGCCGCTTCGGCCGCGCGCCGACCATGGCCTTCAGCGGCACACCGCCCTTGAACACCATGAACGTCGGCATCGAGAGCACCTTGTACGCGTTGGTGGTCTCCGGATTGGTGTCCACGTCCAGCTGCACCACCTTCAGCCGCTCGCCCTCCTCCGCCGCGAGCGCGCTCAGCACCGGCCCCATCTGCCGGCACGGCGGACACCAGTCGGCCGTGAACTCCACCAGCACCGGCAGCTCCGCCCCGATCACCTCCGCCGCGAAGTCCGCGTCCGTCACCTCTGCCACCCCGGCCGCCCTGATCACAGCTCCCCGCCTCCCAGTTCGCACACGGGCTCCGGACCCCCCGGAGCCTCCGCCTCGGCCGCCAGCCGCTCCCGGGCCCGCTCGGCCCGCGCCAACTGCTCACCGACCGACGCCCGCACCGCCGCCAACTCACCGATCAGCGCGTCGAGTTCGTCCAGCTTCCGCCGGTAGACCGCCAGCGACGCCGGGCACGAGTCGCCCTCCGGGTGCCCCGCCCGCAGACACTCCACGAACGGCCGGGTCTCCTCCAGGTCGAACCCGAAATCCTGCAAGGTCCGGATCTGCCGGAGCAGCCTCAGATCCGCCTCGTCGTACGTCCGGTACCCGTTGCCCGCCCGGCGCGCGGGCAGCAGCCCCCGCGCCTCGTAGTACCGCAACGCCCGTGTCGTCGTCCCGGCCCGTTCCGCCAGCTCCCCGATGCGCATAAGAAGACGGTATTCCTTGACGCCGACGTCAACGCCAACGCGCCACCACAGAAAAGGCCGAGTGGCCAGGTCTATAGGGGGAGGACCTGGCCACTCGGGGTTCTGGGATATTCGGTTGTGGGCCGTACGGCCGGGTCTACGGGGGGAGGACCCGGCCGTACGGAGTCTTGGGGCGCCTTCTCGGTGAGGGCCGCCCCCGGCCCCGTAAGGGGCGCGGGGAACTGCGCGACCAGCCGAACTCGACCGGCAGCCGCAGGACGGCCTACGCCTTGGCGAGCTCCTTCTCGCCCTCCGGCTCGGCGGCCGCAGCCGGCGCAGCCGACCCGTGGCCGTCGTCCAGCAGCGTCGCCTCGTCGAACGGCGCCTGCCCGGCGAGGACCTGGTTCACACGCTCCTTGTCGATCTCCTTGGTCCAGGTGCCGATGAGGACCGTGGCGACCGCGTTGCCCGCGAAGTTCGTCAGGGCGCGGGCCTCGCTCATGAAGCGGTCGATGCCGACGATGAGGCCGATACCGTCCACCAGGGCCGGCTTGTGCGACTGCAGACCACCCGCGAGGGTCGCGAGACCGGCACCGGTGACACCCGCCGCGCCCTTGGAGGCGACCAGGAGGAAGAGCAGCAGCGCGATCTGCTCGCCGATCGCCATCGGCGTGCCCATCGCGTCGGCGATGAACAGGGACGCCATGGTCATGTAGATCATGGTGCCGTCGAGGTTGAAGGAGTAGCCGGTCGGGACGGTGATACCGACGACGGGCTTGCTGACACCCAGGTGCTCCATCTTCGCGATGAGCCGCGGCAGCGCGGACTCGGAGGAGGAGGTCGACAGGATCAGCAGGAACTCACGGCCCAGGTACTTGAAGAGCGTGAAGATGTTCAGCCCCGCGACGATCTTCAGCAGCGCGCCGAGGACGATGAAGACGAAGAGGAAGCAGGTGATGTAGAACCCGATCATCAGCACGGCGAGGCTCTTGAGGGCGTCGAGGCCCGCGGAACCGGTCACGGCCGCGATGGCGCCGAAGGCACCGATCGGGGCGGCCCACATCACCATCGCGAGGATGCGGAAGACCAGGCGCTGGATGTGCTCGATGCCACGCAGGATCGGCTGGCCGGAGTCGCCCATGGCCTGGAGCGCGAAGCCCGCGAGGAGCGCGACGAGCAGGGTCTGCAGGACCTCGCCGCCCGTGAAGGCGGAGACGATCGTGGTGGGGATGATGCCGAGCAGGAACTCGGTGGTGTCCTTCGCCTCGGCCGAGACCTGCGCCTGACCGGTCTCCTTGATCGCGTCGGTGACCGCGAGACCCGTGCCGGGCTCGACGATGTTGCCGACGACCAGACCGATGGCGAGGGCCACCAGCGACATGATCAGGAAGTAGACCAGGGCGATACCGCCCACGGCGCCGACCTTCGCGGCCTTCCGTACGGAGCCGATGCCCAGCACGATCGTGCAGAAGATGATCGGGGAGATCATCATCTTGATCAGGTTCACGAAGCCGGTGCCGATGGGCTTCAGCTCGACGGCGAAGTCGGGGGCGATGAGACCCACGGCGATGCCGAGGGCCACGGCCACGATCACGGCGATGTACAGGTAGTGGGTGCGGTCCCGCTTGGCGGGTGCGCTAGGTGCCGTATGGGTGGTGCTGGCCACGGCTGCCCTCCTCGTCGACGACGTCGTCGGCTCGCTGTTCCGGCGTGCGGCTCACGTCCGGGGGAATGCGGGAGACGGTCTCCCTGGGATGGGAACCGGCGGGCTCCCGGGTGGGAGACCGGCTCCCTGGTGTCGGGAGCCGGCGGGCTCCCGGAACCGGTAGCTGGGGGACTGCCGGTGGTGCGGGAGCGGGGCTCCCGGGGGGTGTGGGAGCCGGGGCTCCCGGCGGTGGAAGCCGGCGGGCTTCCGGCGCCGGGGGCTTGGGGGCCTCCGGCGGTGGGAGCTGGGGGGCTCCCGGGGCGGGGAGACTGGCTCCCGGCGGCTCTGTCGTGTCCATGTGCTGGACGAGTCGATGCAGATGACTATCTCCCTCCCTGTGAGGGCGGTCACCCTTCCGTTCATTTAGTTCACGCCTACACGTCGATGCAGACTGTTGCCATGCGCGTCCCGCCCCGTCTCCGTCCCCGTAGCCTCGCCGGTCAGCTCTTCGCCGTTCAGGCGGTGCTGATCGCGGCCGTCGTGGCCGGATACGCGCTGTTCACGTACGTCAGCGACCGCTCCCAGGCGGAGGAGGCGGGGCGCCGTCATGCCCTGGCCGTGGCGGCCACAGTGGCGGACGCCCCCTCGGTACGGGCGGCGATCCACACGTCCGATCCGACCGAGCGGCTCCAGCCCTACGCCACGCAGGTGCAGCGGCACGCGGGCGTCGACTTCGTCACGATCATGACCCGGGACGGCATCCGCTGGACGCACCCCGACCCCGATCGGATAGGCGAGCACTTCCTCGGCCACATAGAGAAGCCGCAGAACGGCGAGTCCTTCACCGAGACCTACACCGGCACCCTCGGCCCGTCGGTCCGCGCGGTCGTCCCGATCATGGAGAACGACGAGGTCATCGGCCTGGTCAGCGCCGGCATCCGGGTCCAGGCGATCAGCGACCGCGTGCAGGGGCAGCTGACGGCCCTCGTCGGTGTGGCCGCCGGCGCCCTGGCCCTCGGCGGCCTCGGCACCTATGTCGTCAACGCCCGTCTGCGCCGCCACACGCACAACATGAACGCGGCCGAGCTGAGCAACATGCACGACTACCACCAGGCCGCCCTGCACGCCGTGCGTGAGGGCCTGCTGATGCTCGACGGCCAGTACCGGGTGGCCCTCATCAACGACGGGGCGCGGGAGCTGCTGGGGGTGACGGACGACGTGGTCGGCCGCTCGGTGGCGGACCTGGGGCTGCCCGCCCCGCTGACGGGCGCCCTGCTCTCCTCCGAGCCCCGGGTCGACGAGGTGCTCCTCACCGCGGAAAGGGTGCTGGTCGTGAACACCTCGCCGGTGTCGGGCGGCCAGCGCCGGGGCGCGGTGGTCACCCTGCGGGACGTGACCGAACTGCAGTCCCTCACGGGCGAGCTGGACTCCGAGCGCGGCTTCACCCAAGCGCTGCGTTCCCAGGCGCACGAGGCTGCCAACCGCCTGCACACGGTCGTCTCGCTCATCGAGCTGGGCCGCTCGGACGAGGCGATCGACTTCGCGACGGCGGAGCTGGAGCTGGCGCAGGCGCTGACGGACCAGGTGGTGGCGGCGGTCAGCGAACCGGTGCTCGCCGCCCTGCTGCTGGGCAAGGCTGCCCAGGCGAACGAACGGGGCGTGGAGCTGGTGGTCTCCGAGGACAGCCGCATCGACGACGGTCTCCTCCCGGAGTCCCTCCCGGCCCGTGACCTGGTCACGGTCCTGGGCAATCTGATCGACAACGCGGTGGACGCGGCACAGGGGTCGGTGGGGGCGAGGGTGACGGTGACTGCATACACGGACGAGGAGGCCGACGTGGAAGGGCCGACGGACGGGTCCGTGCTGGTGCTGAGGGTGTCGGACACCGGTGCCGGGGTCGACCCCGCCCTCGCGGAGGCCGTCTTCGAACGCGGCTTCTCGACGAAACCCTCCGGGCCCGGCGGCCGCGGCCTCGGTCTGGCCCTCGTACGGCAGACCGCGCGTCGTCACGAGGGCACGCTGACGGTGTCGGAGGCGGCCGGGGGCGGGGCCCAGTTCGAGGTACGGCTGCCGCTGGGCACGAGCGGTACCGACAGGACGGGGCGAGCCGCACCGGCCGCGCCGACCGCACAGGCTGTCCGGGCCCCTCGGGCCACTGTGGCTGGAGGCGACGACGTATGACGAAGGCCGGGTCCGACCCCATCAGAGTCCTGGTCGTCGAGGACGACCCCGTGGCGGCCGACGCGCACATGATGTACGTCGGCCGTGTGCCCGGCTTCACGGCGGTCGGCAAGGCCCACACGGGCGCGGAGGCGCGGCGCGCGCTGGACCGTACGCCGGTGGACCTGCTGCTGCTGGACCTCCACCTGCCGGACGTGCACGGTCTGCAGCTGGCCCGTTCCCTCCGCGCGGCCGGCTACCACGCGGACGTGATAGCGGTGACGTCGGCCAGGGACCTGACGGTGGTCCGGGAGGGCGTCTCGCTGGGCGTGGTCCAGTACGTCCTGAAACCCTTCACGTTCGCAACCCTCCGGGACCGTCTCGTCCGCTACGCCGAGTTCCACGCGGCGGCGGGCGAGGCGAGCGGCCAGGACGAGGTGGACCGGGCGCTCGCGACCTTGCGGGCCCCGGGTCCGGCGGCGCTGCCGAAGGGGCTGAGCGCGCCGACCCTGGAGCGGGTGACGGTGGCCCTGCGGGACGCGGGCGAGGGCCTGACGGCGGCCGGTGTCGCCGAGGCGGTCGGCATCTCACGGATCACGGCCCGGCGGTACCTGGAGCACCTGGTGGACGCCGGACGGGCGGCGCGGAGCCCGCAGTACGGGCAGGTGGGGCGGCCTGAACTGCAGTACCGGTGGGTGAAGGGGCAGTAGGGGGCGGTGGGGTCAGCTCGGAGGGCGGGGGTCGGTGGGGGAACCCGGCGCGCGGAAGGGCGCGGCGTAGACGACGACCTGCACACCGAGCCCGACGATCGTGAGGGCCTCGGCGACGGAGAGCGCGACGAGCCCGGGGCTGGTCCGCCCGCTCACCCAGTACACCAGCAGCCCGGCGAACGGGACGACACAGAAGGCCAGCAGGTCGATTCCGCACTGTATGACCTTGCGCGACCTCCTGCTCGCATCGGCCCGGTGCGCGACTTCCCAGTCGAAAACCTTCTCCGCCCCGACGAGTTGTGCCAGCCGCGGCCCGAGATCACCGCGAACGTACGTCCCAATCGCGGAGATCTTCTCGTCGTTGACGAGGTAGGTCCACCCCAGCACGACACACACGGGCGGCAGCGCGAGCAGCATCGCCGACTGCTTCGCCTGCGCCGAGGCGGCGATGACGGCGGCGAGCACGGTGAGGGTCACATAGAGCAGATTGTCCCGGAACCCGATCCGCGTCTTCTGCTCGTCCTTGACGGTCTGATACTCGACGAGCAACAACTGCCCGACGGTGACGTCGTCCCGTTCCGACACCCTTGCCCCCTGCCCGGCGCCAACGAAGCCTCTGCTCAAGCACCTTAAGGGGAACCGGTGCAGACGCATTGACCTGACTAGACCACTCCCCTTACCGTCACCGGGCACCACCCAAGGCCACAGCGACGTAGCCAGCAGGAGGTCGTGCCCGTGCGCCCCACCGCACCCAGCTCCCGCCGATTTCCCCTCCGCCTCCTCCTCACCGCCGCCCTGGCGGTCACCGCGCCGGGCACCCTCGCCGCCTGCGGCAGCGGCTCCGGCAGCGACCCGGACACGGTGGAGGTCTCCTACAAACAGTCCACGGACAACCAGGTCCGGGTGATGGACACCTTCCTCGCCGACGTCAAGAAGCAGTTCGAGAAGGCGAATCCGGGCAAGAAGGTGAAGCTCGTCCCGATCAAGGCCCCGGATTCGGAGTACTACACCAAGGTGCAGCAGATGCTGCGCTCACCGAAGACGGCACCGGATCTGGTCTACGAGGACACGTTCCTCATCAACTCGGACATCACCAGCGGCTATCTGAAGCCCCTGGACGACTACCTGGCCGACTGGAAGGACTGGGACCAGTTCATCGACACGGCCAGGACGGCGGCGAAGGCCGAGGACGGAAAGACGTACGGAATTCCGGACGGCACCGACACGCGCGGCCTGTGGTTCGACAAGGCGATCTTCGCGAAGGCGGGCCTGCCGGCGGACTGGCAGCCGAAGACGTGGGCCGACGTGCTCGACGCGGCCCGCGCCATCAAGCGGAAGGTCCCGGACGTCATTCCGCTGAACGTCTACACGGGCAAACCGGCCGGCGAGGCCGCGACCATGCAGGGCTTCGAAATGCTGCTCTACGGCACGGAAGGGGCCACGAGCGGGGGCGCCGACCCGCTGTACGACGAGAAGTCGAAGAAATGGAAGGCGGGCACGCAGGGTTTCAAGGACGCCCTCGCCTTCGTGGAGACCGTCTACAAGGAGAAACTCGGCCCGGAGGTCTCCGACGCCCTCGACCCCAACATCTCGACCCGCGTACGCGGCGAACTCCTCCCCGAAGGCAAACTGGGCATCAACCTGGACGGCTCCTGGCTCCCCCAGGACTGGCTGCCCGGCAGCGGACACGAATGGCCGGAATGGTCGGAGAAACTCGGCCTCGCCCACATGCCCACCCAGAACGGCCAGTCCCCCGGAAAAGTGAGCATGTCCGGCGGCTGGACGTGGGCCATTCCCGACAAGGCCGGCAACCCCGATCTCGCTTTCGAGTTCATCGAGACGATGCAGTCGAAGGCGAACGCGCAGAAGTGGTACATCGCGAATTCCGGAATCGCCGTCCGCAAGGACGTGGCCGCCGACCCCGCCTACGCGGAGGCGCAGCCCGGCATCAAGTTCTTCACCGATCTGGTGTCGAGCACGCATTACCGCCCGGCGTACCCGGCGTATCCGAAGGTCTCCACGGCCATTCAGGAGGCGATGGAGTCGGTGACGACGGGTGACGCGTCCGTGGCGGAGGCGGCGAAGAACTACGACGAGGAGTTGAGGACGGCGACGGACGACCAGGTGGTCGAGGTGACGGAAGAATGAGCCCCCGCGCATGAAGGGGCCGGCCACGGGACAGCCCGTGACGGGACGGCCGGTGACGGGACGGCCGGTGTCTGGACCTCCTCACCCCGCGTTCCGGGTGTTCACCCGAGCCCTCCCCCTCACCCCCGCCACCGTCCTCCTGCTCCTCTTCCTGGCCGGCCCGATCGCCTACTGCGCCTACATCGCCTTCACCGACCTCCAACTCACCGGCCAGGCCGAGGACTCCTTCATCGGCTTCGAGAACTTCCGCACGGCCTTCGGGGACGAGGCGTTCCTCAACGCGGTCTGGCTGACCCTGGTCTTCACGGTGGTCTCGGCGCTGCTGGGCCAGAACACGCTGGGCCTGGCGCTGGCGGCGCTGATGCAGCGTGCGTCGAAGCCGGTGCGCACGCTGGTCGGGGGAATCGTCGTCACGGCGTGGGTCCTCCCGGAGGTGGTGGCGGGGTTCCTCCTGTACGCCTTCTTCCGCCGCGAAGGCACCCTGAACGCCGTCCTGGACTGGCTCCATCTCCCCACCCAGAACTGGCTGTACACCCTCCCGATCCTGGCGGTCTCCTTCGCGAACGTCTGGCGGGGGACGGCGTTCTCCATGCTGGTGTACTCGGCGGCCCTGAACGAGATCCCGAAGGAGATCACGGAGGCGGCGGAGATGGACGGCGCGGGCGGCTGGCGCCGTATGTGGCACATCACGCTCCCGATGATCCGCCGCTCGATCGGCACGAACCTCATGCTGATCACCCTCCAGACCCTGTCGGTCTTCGGCCTGATCTGGGTGATGACGCGCGGCGGCCCGGGCAGCAAGAGCCAGACGCTCCCCCTCTTCATGTACGAGGAGGCGTTCCAGAAAAGCATGATCGGCTACGGCACGGCGGTGGCGCTGTTGTTGCTGGTGGTGGGTTCGCTGTTCTCGGTGATCTATCTGCGGCTGCTGCGGACGGAGGTGTGAGTGCCGTGCCCGCTGTGAACACCCGACGACTGGCGGCCGACGCGGGGCTGCTCGTCATCGCGGCGGCCTTCGTCCTCCCACTGGCGTGGGTGATCCTCTCGTCGGTGGACCCGAAGGCGGACCTGACGGTGAAAGTCCCGGACGGCGTGACGCTGGACAACTTCGACGCGGTCCTGACCCCGGAGATCACGTTCACGCCGCTGCTGAACAGCCTGCTGCTGTGCGGCGGAGGGACTGCGCTGACGGTGATATGCGCGGCCCTGGCGGCGTACCCGCTCTCCCGCTTCCGCTCCCGCCTGAACCGCCCGTTCCTCCTGACGATCCTGTTCGCGACGAGCCTCCCGATCACGGCGATCATGGTTCCGGTGTACGCGCTGTTCGTCCAGGTGAACCTGATCGACACCATGCAGGGCACGATCTTCTTCTTCGCGGCGTCCCAACTCCCCTTCGCCATCTGGCTGATGAAGAACTTCATGGACGGAGTACCGAAGGAGCTCGAGGAGGCGGCCTGGACGGACGGCGCGTCGTCGCTCCAGTCCCTGCTCCGGGTCGTACTGCCGCTGATGGGACCAGGCGTCGCGGTGGTGACCGTCTTCTCGTTCGTGATGATGTGGGGCAACTTCTTCGTCCCGTTCATGCTGCTCCTCACACCGGAGCAGATGCCGGCGGCGGTGAGCATCAACGAGTTCTTCGGGAATCGGGGGACGGTGGTTTATGGGCAGTTGGCCGCGTTCTCGGTTATTTATTCGACGCCGGTGATTCTGTTGTATGTGGGGGTGGCCAGGCGGTTGGGCGGAGGGTTCGCTCTGGGTGGGGCGGTCAAGGGGTGAGGGGTCGCGCGAGGTCCTCGGCTCGGGTGCGGGCTTCCTCGGCTTCAGCGGGCTGGTCGGCTCGGACGTAGGCCTCGACAGCCTGGAGCCAGTGGGCACGGGCTTCAGCGGGACGATGGGCGGCCTCATGGGCCAGGGCCAGGTTCTGCAGCGTGGCGCCGGCCCAGTACCAGTCCTCCAGCTCGCGATAGATGTCCAGGCCCTTGTGGTACGCCTCGACGGCACCTTCCCCCCGGCCCGTCGCTTGCAGGGCGATACCGAGGCCGTTCCACGTATGGGCCTCGCGGTGGCGGTCCCCGACGGCCTGGTACATGTCGCGGGCGCGGGTGATGGCCTCGACCGCCTCCTCGCCCCGGCCCGCCGCCCACAGGGCGAGGCCGAGGTTGTTCCAGGCGCCGGCCTCGCGGCGGCGGTCCTCCGCCATCCGATGAAGGTCGCGGGACCAGGTGAGAGCGTCGATCGCCTCCTCCACCCGGCCCACCACTTGCAGGGCGATACCGAGGCCGTTCCACGCGTCGCCCTCACGGTTGCGGTCCCCGAGGGCCCGGTACATGTCGCGGGCGCTGGTATAGGCGGCGATCGCCTCCTCCGGCCGGCCCGTCACGCGCAGGGCATTGCCGAGGTTGTTCCACGCGTTGGCCTCGCCGAGGCGGTCCCGCGCACGGTGCGCCGCCTCCCGTGCCGTCCGGCACACCGTGACCAGGTCATCGAAGTACCGCCGCCATTCGAGATACTCCGGCAGCTTCGTGGCCAACCCCGCCGCCGCTGCCGCGAACCGCTCCTCCCGCCCCCACGAGACCGCCGCCACCAGCCCCGCCCGCTCCCCGTCGAACCACGCCAGCGCCTCCCCCCGACCGGTGAACCGCTCCGGCACCGGATCACCCGGCACCCACCGCAACCGGGCATTCGCCGCTGCCGCGCACCACCGGTAGAACATCAGCACCCGCTCCCGCGCCGCCTCCCCCTCCTCCCGCAACCCGACATCCCCCGCCACCACACCCGCCCCGAACACCCGCACCAGGTCGTGCAGGCGCCACCACCCGCGCTCGCTCCCCCGCTCGACGAGATGCGCGCGAGCCAACGCCCGCAACGCCCCCAGCGGAACGACGCCGGTCCCCACCAACGCGGCGACGACCTCGTCACTCACCTCGGGACCCGGCGCGAGGGCGAGCAGCCGCAGCAGCCGGGCCTGTTGGGACGGCAGCCGCCGGTACGACAGGTCGAAGGCGGCGCGGACGCTGCGCTCCCCGTCGTCGAGATGGGTGAGCCGGTCACGCGATGCCGCCAGCTCACCGACGAGTTCCGCGACCGGCATTCCGGGGTCCTCCACCAGCAGCGCGGCCGCGATCTGGAGGGCGAGCGGCAGGTGTCCGCAGAGGGAAGCAAGTCGTCCGGCCGCGTCGAGGTCGTCCGTGACGCGGCCGTCCTCGGGGGCGGCGATCCGCAGGGCGAGATCGAGGAGGCCCCGCGCGTCCTGCGGCGTGAGCTGGTCCAACCGGACGATCCGCGCCCCGAGTTGCGTGAGTTGATCACGTGACGTGACCAGCACCCGGTGCCGGTCGTCGCCCGGCAGCAGCGGTCGTACCTGGTCCGGCGACGACGCGTTGTCCGCCAGCACCAGCATCGGCCCTCGCTCCCTCCCCCGTTCCGCGAGCACCGAACGATAAAGGCCCGCCCGGTCGTCGGCCCTGGCCGGAATCTGCTCGGGCGGAACCCCGAGCGCCCGCAACAGCGACTGCAGCGCCTGGTCGGCGGTGACCGGCTCCTCGTCGTACCCGTGCAGGTCGACGAAGAGCACCCCGCCCGGGAACCACCCCTCCCCGCACGCCAGGTGCGCGGTCTCCACGGCGAGCGCGGTCTTCCCGACGCCGCCGAGCCCGGACACGGCGCTGACCAGCACCGCCGCCGACCCGTCGAGCGCCCGCAGCAACTCGGCCGTCTCCCCGTCCCGCCCGGTGAACCCACCGGGCCGCGGCGGCAGCGAGGCCAGGGCCTCCGGCGCGGCGGCGGCCCCGCCGAGATGCACCACGACCTGGACCCCGACCACCTCACGCAGGAAGACCCCGCCCCGGAAGTCGGAGTGGTCCCCGCCGTACCAGGCCGCCCCACTCCCCGGCGTGTGCCGCTCCATGGCCGCCGCCACGGCCGCCGCGACCGCCGGATCTCCGGCCAGCAGGCCGGCCAGCCCCTCGCCCCACTCCCGTACGGCGTCCTGCCGCGCCGGGTCCCGTGCCGCGTCCCGCGCCGCCTCCGCGACGTCCGCGACCGACGCCCCCGCGTCCAGCCCGACCACCCGCGCCAGCGACCGAACCGCCCGGCGCCCGTCCTCCCCGCACACACCCTCGGCCAGGGCGCTCAGCAACGCCGCTTTCATGTGCCCGTACCGTCCCCCGGTGTCGATCCGTCAGCAGTGCGTCAACGGTAGGGCGTCGGGGTCGGTCCGGTACCGGTCCAACACCACCTCGCCCAGTCAACCCCCGCACCAAGCGGCCCACTTGGCAGTACCGTGAAGCTGTGCCGCAGACTCACCCCACCGTCCTCGTCCTGACCGCGCTCGCGCTGGAGTACGCCGCTGTGCGTCCCCACATCGAGGACCGGGAGGAGCTCGTCCACCCCGACGACGCCGGAACCCGAGTGGAGCACGGCAGGCTCTCCGACACCGGCTGGTACATCGCCCTCGCCGAACTGGGCGAGGGCAACAGCAACGCCGCCGCGCTCACCACACAGATCATCGGCTGGCTGAAGCCGGAGGCGGTGCTGTTCGTGGGCGTCGCGGGCAGCCTCAAGTCCGACATCGGTCTCGGGGACGTCGTGGTCGGCACGAAGGTGTACGGCATCCATGGTGGCAAGCAGACCGAGACCGGCTTCCAGGTCCGTCCCGAGGCATGGCCCGTCTCGAACGCGCTGGTGAGCGCGGCGCGTTCCGCGGTGCGGGACATGGACGGCGTACGGGCCCACTTCAAACCGATCGCCTCCGGTGACGTGGTCCTGGCCGACGCCGAGTCGGAGATCGCCACGCATCTGCGCGAGCGCTACAACGACGCCGCGGCCATCGAGATGGAGGGCGCGGGCGCGTTGCGCGCGGCCCACCTGAACGGCCAGTTGCACGCGCTGGTGCTCCGCGGCATCAGCGACCACGCCGACGCGGCCAAGCACACGGCCGACGCGACAGGTTCACAGGAGCGGGCGGCTGCCCAGGCGGCCTCGGTGGCGGTGGCGACGCTACGGAAGCACCGGCCGCGCGCGGTCCGTATCGACTCCTCCGACACCGAGGAGGGTCCCCAACGGGTCGGCGGAGCATCGCACCGAGGCGACCACGTCGACCTCCGGGGCGGCACCTTCTACGGACCCGTCATCGGCAAACAGATCGGACACCAGCCGTAGAGGCATCCTCCACGGCCCGGTCCCGGTCGCGACCACCACCGTCCCGCCCCGCCCTCCCGGCTTCACCGGCCGCACGGCGGACCTGGACCGCCTGCTCCCCCGCCTCGCCCCCACCTCGGACGAGAGCACCCCGCTGCTCCTGATCTCGGCCGTCACCGGCATGGGCGGCATCGGCAAGACGGCGCTCGCGGTGGAGGCGGCGCACCAGGCGCGGGCGGAGGGCTGGTTCCCCGGCGGCTTCCTCTTCGTCGACCTGCGCGGCTACGACGACGACCCGGCGACGGCGGACCAGGCCGTCGTGGCGCTGCTGGACGCGATGGGGGTACGGGGCACGGACCTCCCACCGACGGCGGCACGTCAGTACGACGTCTACCGCTCGCTCCTCACCGAGCGGCGGGACCCCACGCTCCTCATCCTGGACAACGCGTCGGACCCGTCCCAGTACCTTCCCCTGCTCCCCGGCACGGACCACCACCGGGTGCTGATCACGTCCCGGGACCGCCCGGACGCCCTCCCGGTGCGGGTCATCGACCTCGAAGCGCTCGCTCCCGACGAGTCCGCCGCGCTGATCACCCGCGCCCTGCGCGACGCCGACGAACGCGACGACCGCCCGACGCGCGAACCGGCCTCCCTCCACGAACTGGCGGACCTCTGCGGCCACTTGCCCCTGGCCCTCCAGATCGCGGCGGCGATGCTGCGACGACAACGTCACCGGGGGATCGCTTCGCTGGTGGAAAAGATCAGAGGTGCTGGGGACCCGACGACGGCGCTCGACAACGGCAGCCCCGGGACGGACCTGTACGGCCGCTCGCTGGTCCTGCGGCCGGTGCTGGAGACCTCCTACCGCCGACTGCCGGACGACCAGGCCCGGTTGCTACGTCTGCTGTGCCTCGCGCCGGGCGCGGAGACGACCACGGAGGCGGTGGCCGCCCTGGCCGCCCTGGAGCCGGACCGCGCGCTGTCCCTGTTGGAGGACCTGGCCGCCACCCACCTGGTCACACCGGTCCGGGACGACCAGGGGCGGGCCTCGATGCCGCGGTGGCGGTCGCACGACCTGGTACGGGCGTACGGGACGAGCGTGGTGGCGAGGGACGCGGGGTTGCGGAGGGAGGGCGAGGTCGCGCGGCAGCGGGTGCTGGAGTTCTACGTGCGGTGGGCCGACGCGGCGACTCACCGGCTGCGCCGGGTTCCCGGTGGGGAGGACACGCAGGGGCGGTTCGCCACCCGGCAGGAAGCGTTGCGGTGGCTGGACGGCGAGCGGGCCGGGCTGGTGGCGGCAGCGCGGTGGGCGGCAGAGGCACCCTTCACGACCGCGGCGGTGAGGCTGGCCCTGGGCCTGGGGATGTACCTGGAGTGGCGACGCCTCTTCGACGACTGGATCACCGTGGCCGCCATCGCCCGGACAGCCGCCCACCGGGCTGGTGATCACATCGCCGAGGCCCGCGCGTGGAACCACCTGGGTATCGCGATGCGGGAGGCGGGTCGGGCGCGGGAGGCCGTCGACGCCCACACCCGGGCCCTCGCCCTGATCAGGGCCACCGGTGGTCACGCCGCTGAGGCCCGCGTGTGGAACTACCTCGGCCTCGCCCTCCTGGTGGCGCGTCGGCTCAAGGAGGCCGCCTCCGCCCACACGCACGCCCTCGAACTGTTCCAGGCCGCCGGGGATGTCGGCGGCGAAGCCGACGCGTGGAGCAGCCTCGGTATCTCTCTCGGGGCGGCGCGGCGGCCGGAGGAGGCGCTCACCGCCCTCGCTCGCGCCCGCGACCTCTACCAAGCCGTCGGGGACCGTCTCGGTGAAGCCAACGCATGGGCCAACCTCGCCTTCGCCCAGAGGGACGCGCGCCGGATGCGCGAGTCGATCGAGGCGTACGACAGGTCGCTGGGGATCTTCCTGGAGTTCGAGAACTGGTACGGCGCCGGCCAAACCCTCGAACACCTGGCCATGGTCCACGAGGCGGTCGGTGCCCCGGACCAGGCCCGCGTCCACTACCTGCGGGCCTTCGACGCCTTCACTCGCGCCAACGCGTCCGACCGGGCCGGCCGCGCCCGAGCCGCCGCGGCATCGGTCAGTGACCCGACCACCCGCCGCGGCTAACCCAGTTTCCCGGCCCGGAACGGCTCCACCCCCACCACCCGTCGCACCCGCACCGGCTCGATCAGGATCATGAGGCGCCGCTCCCCGGGGAGGAGCCACGGATAGCGGTCCTCGCCGATGTACTTTCGCGTCAACCGGTCCATCGCCCGCTCCGCCTCCTCCCCCTCCACGAAGCGGACGGCACGGCCCCGGATCTCGGCGCGGTCGTACGGGTTGCCGGTGTCGATGTGGGACAGGGAGACAGCCGGGTTGCGGCGCAGGTTCTCCTCCTTCACCCGCCCCACGGAGGTGTTGACCATGACGTACTCGACCCCGCCGTCCTCCTCGATGTCCACCCACATGGGTGACACCTGAGGCGTCCCGTCCGCCCCGACCGTCGCCAAGTGCCAGAAATTCGGGGCCAGTAGGCGCTCGCGTATGTGCTCGTCCAGCTTCGTCATGCGGTCATTCCTACCCAGGCCCGTCCAGGCATCCGCACTCGGACCCCTCGGATCCCAGGAGTCACAGGTCTCTCATCACCCGTAGTTTCCTACAATCCGTGTTTGTGGCCGAACAGCCCGTAGTCACCGCGGCCCCGCACCCCTACGTTGTGCGCGTGCACCGACGCTCAGCCCACGAACGGCAGCCCCAGCACCCGTACCCGCACCCGTACCCGCAGCCGCAAGCACAGGCGCGCCCGGCCCCACGGGCCACCGCCCCCGCCCCGCCCTTCAACGCCCCCGCCGCCCGGAGACTCCGCGCGGCGCTGGGCATGGAGCCCGAACACGTCGCCCACGGAATGCGTTCCTCGTACGGCCTCCCGTACGTCACCCCGGACCTGGTCGCCGCCTGGGAACGCGGCGCCGTCTCCCCCACCGGTCCCGAACTCACCGCGCTCGCGGGGGTGTTGTGGTGCTCGGCCGGTGAACTCATCAGCTCCCCCAGGACCTTGCGTGAGCACCGCATGGCTCAGGGCATCGCCGCCGAGGACGTCGCCCGCGCGGTCGGCCTAGAACTCTCCTCGTACCTGCGGATGGAGGAGACCGGGGAGTGGCGCGGCACCGACCGTCAGTCCGCCGCCCTCGCCACCGTGCTCGACCTCGCGCTGCCCGAACTCACCACCGTGACGGGGCGCGAGGCGAAGCTCAGGGACCTGCTCGGCAGCGCGGTCACCACCCGCTGGCAGGCCCACGTACGGCCGATCACGAAACTGCTCGCCCTCGACCGGCACCTCGGCAAGCAGGCCGAACGGCACCTCGACCGGCGTCTCCTCGAAGACGTCCTCCAGGAGATGCACACCGACTACCAGGGCCTGATGGCCGCCACCCTCACCTGGGCCAACGGCACCGCCGTGACCGACTCGGGCGACGCCGGCCGCGACTACCTGGACGGGATCGTCGAGCACTTCTGGTCACTGGTCCGGCGAACAGCCCCCTACTGACCCCCGGCCCCGCACCCACCGCCCACCGCCCACCGCACCGCAAGCGGAAAGACCTAGAACACCGACTCCGCCTCGTCCATCCGGTCCTTCGGCACCGTCTTGAGCTCGGTCACCGCCTCCGCCAGCGGCACCATCACCACCTCGGTGCCGCGCAGGGCGGTCATCCGGCCGTAGTCGGCCCGGTGCGCGGCCTCCACCGCGTGCCAGCCGAAGCGCGTGGCGAGCACCCTGTCGTACGCGGTCGGGGAGCCGCCGCGCTGGACGTGGCCGAGAATGACGGGCTTGGCCTCCTTGCCGAGGCGGCGCTCCAGCTCGTACGCCAGCGCCGTGCCGATGCCCTGGAAGCGCTCGTGGCCGAACTGGTCGATCTCGCCGTGGCCGTAGTCCATGGAGCCCTCGGCCGGGTGCGCGCCCTCGGCGACGCAGATGACCGCGAACTTCTTGCCCCGCGAGAAGCGCTCCTCCACCATCTTCACCAGGTCGGCGGGGTCGAAGGCCCGCTCCGGCAGACAGATGCCGTGCGCGCCCGCCGCCATCCCGGACTCCAGCGCGATCCAGCCCGCGTGCCGGCCCATGACCTCGACGACCATCACCCGCTGATGGGACTCGGCGGTCGTCTTCAGGCGGTCCATCGCCTCCGTGGCGACCCCGACGGCCGTGTCGAAACCGAAGGTGCGATCGGTCGACGAGATGTCGTTGTCGATGGTCTTCGGGACGCCGACCACCGGCAGACCCGCGTCCGACAGCATCCGGGCCGCCGTCAGCGTGCCCTCGCCGCCGATCGGGATCAGTACGTCGATTCCGA
This sequence comes from Streptomyces sp. SP18BB07, assembly GCF_036322545.1. Lineage (NCBI taxonomy): Bacteria > Bacillati > Actinomycetota > Actinomycetes > Kitasatosporales > Streptomycetaceae > Streptomyces > Streptomyces sp. SP18BB07. Next base: position 114,317 of record NZ_JAQYWT010000356.1, on the reverse strand, counting down.
ACTGGTGGGCCATGTCCTGCGCGTTCTCGCAGGCCTCGCGGAGGCGGTCGCGCTGGAGGCGGGAGGAGCCGAGAATGGTGCCGCCGCGGGCCAGGATGCCGCTGACGGACTCCAGGTCGAGGGCGCGGTAGCGGCCGTCGAGGAGGCCCGCGTAGCCGTCCTCGAAGCCGATGACCTCGTCGCCGTACTGGGCGACCGCTCGGTGCACGACCGACCGGATCACTGCGTTCAGGCCCGGACAGTCGCCGCCTGCGGTGAGAACTCCGATACGCATCGTGCTGTGTCTCCTGATCGTCCTGATCGTCCTGCTCGTGCCGGTGATTATTGGTGATTGCTGGTACTTGTGAACCAGTCCGATTGTTTCACGGCCGACTGGGGGGCGCCGCGCCCGTCCACACCGCCCGGCACCACACCGAGCTGATGGGCGCCTTATCCATGGTCAGGGGTATTGTCAAGAGGGTTTCCGTCCGCTGCGACGGTGATTTCCACCCCCTCCCCTGCCGAACCACACGAAACGGAGTGCACACGTGACGCGCAGCGTGTACGTGACCGGGATCGATCGCGGCGACGGCCGCCAGGTCGTGGAGCTGGGGGTGATGGAGCTCCTGACCCGCCAGGTCGACCGGGTGGGGGTGTTCCGGCCGCTGCTGCACCACGGACCGGACCGGCTGTTCGACCTGCTGCGCGCCCGCTACCGGCTCACCCAGGACCCGGCGACCGTGTACGGCATGGACTACCACGAGGCGTCCACCCTCCAGGCCGAGCACGGCACGGACGAACTGGTCTCCGCGCTCGTCGACCGGTTCCACACGGTCGCGCGGGACTACGACGTCGTCCTCGTCCTGGGGACCGACTTCGCCGACACCCAGTTCCCGGACGAGCTGTCGCTCAACGCCCGGCTCGCCAACGAGTTCGGCGCGTCCGTCATCCCGGTGGTCGGCGGGCGGAAGCAGACCGCCGAGTCGGTCGCCGCCGAGACGCACAACGCCTACCGCGCGTACGAGGGCCTCGGCTGCGACGTGCTCGCCATGGTCGTCAACCGGGTCGCGCCCGCCGACCGTACGGAGATAGCCGATCGTCTCGGCGACTCCCGGCTGCCGCTGCCCGTGCCCTGTTACGTCGTGCCCGACGAGCCCGCGCTCTCCGCGCCGACCGTCGCCCAGATCACCCACGCGCTCGGCGGCAAGGTCCTCCTCGGCGACGACTCGGGCCTCGCGCGCGACGCGCTGAACTTCGTCTTCGGCGGGGCCATGCTGCCGAACTTCCTCAACGCCCTGACGCCGGGCTGTCTGGTCGTCACCCCCGGCGATCGCGCGGACCTCGTCATCGGCTCCCTCGCCGCCCACAGCGCCGGCACCCCGCCGATCGCGGGCCTGCTGCTCACCCTCGACGAGCGGCCCAGCGACGAGATCCTCACCCTCGCGGCCCGCCTCGCCCCCGGCACACCCGTCGTCGCCGTCGAGTCCGGCTCCTTCCTCACCGCCTCCGAACTGTTCTCCATGGAGGGCAAGTTGAGCGCGGCGACCCCGCGCAAGGCGGAGACCGCGCTCGGGCTGTTCGAGCGGCACGTCGACACCGTCGAGCTGCGGAGCCGGGTCTCGGCGCCGAGCAGCGACCGGGTCACGCCGATGATGTTCGAGCACACCCTCCTCGAACAGGCCCGCTCCGAGCGGCGCCGGGTGGTGCTCCCCGAGGGCACGGAGGAGCGCGTCCTGCACGCGGCCGAGGTGATCCTCCGCCGCAACGTCTGCGACCTCACCCTCCTCGGCCCCGTCGAGCAGATCCGCAAGAAGGCCGCCGACCTGGGCATCGACCTCGGCGACAGCATGCTGGTGGACCCGGCGACCTCCACGTGGCGGGATTCCTTCGCGGAGAAGTACGCCCAGTTCCGCGCCCACAAGAACGTCAGCATGGAGCTGGCGTACGACGTGGTGTCCGACGTGAACTACTTCGGCACCCTCATGGTCCAGGAGGGACTGGCGGACGGGATGGTCTCGGGATCGGTGCACTCCACCGCCGCCACCATCCGCCCCGCCTTCGAGATCATCAAGACCAAGCCGGACGCCGACATCGTCTCGTCCGTCTTCTTCATGTGCCTCGCCGACAAGGTGCTGGTGTACGGCGACTGCGCGGTCAACCCCGACCCGAACGCCGAACAGCTCGCCGACATCGCGATCCAGTCCGCCGCCACCGCACAGCGGTTCGGGGTGGAGCCGCGGATCGCGATGCTGTCGTACTCGACGGGGACGTCCGGGTCGGGCGCCGACGTCGACAAGGTGCGGGAGGCGACGGAGATCGTGCGCTCGCGGCGGCCCGATCTGCTGATCGAGGGGCCGATCCAGTACGACGCCGCGGTGGAGCCGAGTGTCGCGGCGACCAAGCTGCCGGGCTCCGAAGTCGCGGGCCAGGCCACGGTGTTGATCTTCCCTGACCTCAACACCGGCAACAACACCTACAAGGCCGTGCAGCGGTCGGCGGGCGCGCTCGCGGTCGGGCCGGTCCTCCAGGGGCTGCGCAAGCCGGTCAACGACCTGTCCCGGGGCGCGCTGGTCCAGGACATCGTCACCACGGTCGCCATCACGGCGATCCAGGCCCAGACCCCCGCGGCGCCGGCCCAGTGACCCCCACCGACGACAGAAAGCGCAGCCCCGTGACCGCCACCCGCGTCCTCGTCCTCAACTCCGGCTCCTCCTCGGTGAAGTACCAGTTGCTCGACATGCGTGACAGCAGCCGTCTCGCCATGGGTCTGGTGGAGCGCATCGGTGAGGAGACCTCCCGGCTGAAGCACAGCCCGCTCGTCGACGGGGGAGCCTCCCGCGAGCGCACCGAGCCGATCGCCGACCACGAGGCCGCTCTGAAGGCCGTCGCCGAGGAGCTGGCCGAGGACGGCCTCGGCCTCGACTCCCCCGAACTGGCCGCCATCGGGCACCGCGTGGTGCACGGCGGGCAGAGCTTCACGGAGCCCACCGTGATCGACAGCGCCGTGCTCGCCGAGATCGAGCGCCTGATCCCCGTGGCACCGCTGCACAACCCGGCCAACCTCACCGGGATCCGGACCGCCCAGGCACTGCGCCCCGATCTGCCGCAGGTGGCGGTGTTCGACACGGCGTTCCACACCACCATGCCGGAGTCGGCCGCCCGCTACGCCATCGACGTCGAGACGGCCGACGCGCACCGCGTCCGCCGCTACGGCTTCCACGGCACCTCGCACGCGTACGTGTCCCGGGCGACGGCCGAACTGCTGGGCAAGGACCCGTCCGAGGTGAACGTCATCGTGCTGCACCTCGGCAACGGGGCGTCGGCCTCGGCGGTCGAGCGCGGCCGGTGCGTGGACACTTCCATGGGGCTGACGCCCTTGGAGGGGCTCGTGATGGGTACGCGGTCCGGAGACCTGGACCCGGCCGTCATCTTTCATTTGATGCGCGTTGGCGGAATGTCCACGGACGAGATCGACACTCTCCTCAACAAGAAGAGCGGTCTGATCGGGCTGTGCGGCGACAACGACATGCGGGAAATCCGTCGGCGAATCGACGAGGGCGACGAACGGGCGAAGCTGGCCTTCGACATCTACATTCACCGGTTGAAGAAGTACATCGGCGCTTACTACGCGGTGCTCGGCCGGGTGGACGCGGTCGCGTTCACCGCGGGTGTCGGCGAGAACGCCGCACCGGTGCGGGAGGCCGCCGTGGCGGGCCTGGAGGGGCTGGGCCTGGCCGTGGACGGCGACCTCAACGCCGTACGGGGCGACGAGCCGCGGCTGATCTCGCCGACCGGTGCGCGGGTCGCGGTCGCCGTGGTCCCGACGGACGAGGAACTGGAGATCGCGGCACAGACGTACGCCCTGGTCGGAAAGAACATCTGAGCTTCGAAAAGAACAACTGAGCGCCATCGAGCAATACACGCCGGTAACACGGCTGAGCGCATAGCCGCCCATATGAATTACAGCATTCCGCCAGACGGAATATTCCGGAGCGAAACAAACCGATAGGATCGTCCCATGCGCCGTTCGAAAATCGTCTGTACTCTCGGCCCCGCGGTCGACTCCCACGAGCAACTGGTCGCCCTCATCGAGGCCGGCATGAACGTGGCCCGTTTCAATTTCAGCCACGGCAGCCACGCCGAGCACCAGGGCCGCTACGACCGGGTCCGGGCCGCCGCCGCCGAGACCGGTGTGGCCATCGGTGTCCTCGCCGACCTCCAGGGCCCGAAGATCCGTCTGGAGACCTTCGCCGAGGGTCCGGTGGAGCTGGTGCGCGGTGACGAGTTCACCATCACCGCCGAGGACGTGCCGGGCGACAAGCAGATCTGCGGGACGACGTACAAGGGTCTGCCCGGTGACGTCTCCCCCGGTGACCAGGTCCTCATCAACGACGGCAACGTCGAGCTGAAGGTCATCGAGGTCGACGGCCCGCGCGTGCGGACCGAGGTCGTCGAGGGCGGTGTCATCTCCGACCACAAGGGCATCAACCTGCCCGGCGCGGCCGTCAACGTGCCCGCGCTGTCCGAGAAGGACGTCGAGGACCTGCGGTTCGCCCTGCGGATGGGCTGCGACCTGGTGGCGCTGTCCTTCGTGCGGGACGCGAGCGACGTGCGGGACGTCCACAAGGTGATGGACGAGGTGGGCCGCCGGGTCCCCGTCATCGCCAAGGTGGAGAAGCCGCAGGCGGTGGAGAACATGGAGGACGTCGTGATGGCGTTCGACGGCGTGATGGTCGCCCGTGGCGACCTGGCCGTCGAGTACCCGCTCGAGAAGGTCCCCATGGTGCAGAAGCGGCTCATCGAGCTGTGCCGCCGCAACGCCAAGCCGGTGATCGTGGCGACCCAGATGATGGAGTCGATGATCACCAACTCCCGCCCCACGCGCGCCGAGGCCTCCGACGTGGCCAACGCGATCCTGGACGGCGCGGACGCGGTCATGCTGTCGGCGGAGTCCAGCGTGGGCGCGTACCCGCTGGAGACGGTCCGGACGATGTCGAAGATCGTCGCGGCGGCCGAGGAGGAGCTGCTCTCCAAGGGCCTCCAGCCGCTGGTGCCGGGCAAGAAGCCGCGCACGCAGGGTGGTTCGATCGCCCGTGCCGCCTGCGAGATCGCCGACTTCCTCGGCGGCCGGGCCCTGGTGGCGTTCACGCAGTCGGGTGACACCGCCCGCCGGCTCTCCCGCTATCGCGCCTCGCAGCCGATCATCGCGTACACCACCGACGAGTCCACCCGTAACCAGCTGGCGCTCAGCTGGGGTGTCGAGTCGCACGTCGTGCCGTTCGTGAACAGCACCGACGAGATGGTCGACCTGGTCGACCACGAGATGGTCAAGCTCAACCGCTTCAACGAGGGCGACATCGCGGTCATCACCGCCGGCTCTCCCCCCGGTGTCCCGGGCACCACCAACATGGTCCGGGTGCACCACCTGGGCGGCGGCGCCCGCGACTGACGCGGCCGTCACCGTCGTACGACGACACTGAGGGCGCCCCCTGGAAACAGGGGGCGCCCTCAGCGCTGTGCGGCTCCCGGAACGGGTCCTGGGTGACCGGCTGCTCAGTCGGTCATGAACTGGTGCATGCCGGGAACGGTGAGCGTTCCGCCGAACTGGCCCGCCTGGACGACCTTCACCTTGGTGAAGTAGATCAGCGGGATGTTCAGCGGCGGCGGGTGCTTCGGGTCGAAGGTCACCGGGATCAGCCCGAGCAGGTTGCCGGAGATGCTCTCGGTGTACATGACCGTCTTGCCCTCGCGGATCGTGGACGTCGTGCCCTTGCCGGCCTGCACGTGGTAGGTCACGCCGGCCTGCTTGTCCTCGACCGTCTGGTGGAGGTCGCCGATGTCGGTGCCGTCGGAGATGACGTACTTCAGCACCTCCTTGACCGAGCCGTCGGCGGTCTTCACCTTGACGACACCCTTGTAGTCGGCGCCCTTCAGCAGCAGCGAGCTGGCGTTCAGGTACCAGGGGTCGTTCGGCAGCGGCGGGATGCCCTTCTCGACGCCGCTCTCGTCGTCCGTGGCGACCGGGCAGCCCTCCGCGTCCGTGCTCTCGCTCGGCGAGGGGCTCGGCGTGGCGGTGGCATCGTCCGTGGCGTCGTCGGTGGCGTCCTCGGCCGTCTTGTCGGTGTCGTCGGCGCTGTCCGTGACGTCCTTCGCCGCGTCCTCGACCTTGTCGGAGGCGTTGTCGGCGGTGTCCTGGGCGTCCTTGCCGGCGTCCGAGCCCGTGTCCTCGTCCTCGTCCGAGCCGGAGGCGTCCTCCGAGGGGGAGGGCGACGGGGACGGGCTGGTGGACGTGGACGGGGTGGTGGTCTCCGTCTCCTTGTCGTCCGGCGTGAACAGGTCCTCGATCGCGGTGCCGATGTCCTCCAGCACGTTGCCGTCGCTGTCGGTGTCGGAGGTGTCGGCCGACGAGGTGTCGCCGGAGTCGGCCGTGTCCGTCGCGGACTTGTCGGTGCCGTCCGTCGTCGACGACTCGTCCGAGGTCGAGCTGTCCTTGTCGTCGGAACCTGAATCCGACGACGCGGAGTCGTCCGTGGTCGTGTCGTCGGCGGCCGAGTCGCCGGAGGAGTCGCTGTCGTCGGCGGAGTCGTCGCCCGCGGACGCGTCGTTGTCCTCGTCCGTCGACGTGCCCTCGTCCGTCGACGTGCCCTCGTCCGTGGAGTCGGTGCTCTCCTCGGCGGACGGCGTCGGGGTCGGCGTGGCGGAGGCGTCGGTTCCCTCCTCGGCGGCCTCCAGGGCCTCCACGCAGTCCTTGTACTCGTCGGCCGTCAGGCTCAGCTTCGTCGGGTCGTCGGCGCGGGCGAGCGTCAGCGTGGGCGTGAAGCCCATGCCCATGAGGACCGCCGTCGGCATCGCCGCCAGGGCTATCGCCTTGCCCGCCGGCACGTTCAGCCGGGTGAGAAGGGGCTTCTTGGGCGCCGCGTGCCGCGGTCCGGATCTCGCACGGGACTCTCCCACCGAAGTCCCGTGGGTCACCTCGTCAGCCGGCACTGTGCCTCCCGTTCGTCCCGTTCGTGGGGGTGGTACCTGTCAGGTCGTCGCCCTCGCCGTTCGGCGCCCCGCTCACCGAACCCGCTCCCGCGGGCTCCGGGGCATCGCCCTTGTGCAGGGGGACCGCACCTTGCTGTGCCGTGTTCTCGGGGGCCGTGTCCTGCGGCACCGGCGTCCGCGACGGGGTCTTGTAGGTGGACGGCACCGCCGCCTCCTCGTGACCGGGCGCCCAGGCGATGGCCAGCGCACCGCCGATCAGGGAGAGCAGGAAGCCGACACCGAAGCCACCGAGGTTGGAGACCGGGATGGACACGAGCGCCAGGAGGATCGCCGCCGTACCGGCGAAGGTGCGTACGTGCCGCTGGAACCAGAGGCTGACCCCCAGCACCACCAGCAGCACGCCGATGATGAGGGAACCCGCGCCGCCCGTCGTCGACATGGCGAGCGTGAGGTGACCGATCTGGAGGTTCGCGTACGGCAGGTACATGATCGGGAAACCGCCGAGCAGGACCAACAGGCCCGCCCAGAAGGGACGAGAGCCCCTCCAGTCGCTAAAGCGCCGCCGAAAGGCGCGGAGATAGTCTTCGTTCTGCCCCGTTGACTCGGCGCTCATGGACAACAGCTCCCTGGAACGGTGTTGCTGTGAGAAGTTCACGTACGACACGAACGAAGCGGCCGTACGGAATTCAGGTACGGAGGTCGCGTGCGCGGTGGAGCGCACGACGGGAGGGACGGGCGGGCGAAGAAGCGGACGCCCCCTCACCCGCCCAGGGAGTGCCTAGTAGCACTCCACGACGCCCTTGTGGAGCGACATCTTGAGGTTGCTCAGCTTGAAGGTTCCGGCAGTGGTGGCCCACGCCGTCTGCTTCACGCCGGTCAGCGAGGCCGAGTCGGCCTGCTGGGCGAACCCGTAGGGGTTGGCCTGCTCCGAGCCACCCTTCATACCCGGACCCTTGTTGGCGTCCTTGGCCGCCACACCGATGTCGATGCCCTTGAAGACGGCGTCCGCCTCAAGGTCCTCGACGTCGATGTAGAGGTTCTCGGCCTCGACCTTCTTGCCACCGGTGCCGGCGGTCAGCTTGAGGCTGACGCTGCCGAGGATCGGGACACCGGGGGTGACGACCGACTGGCACATGTTGGTGATGGTCGCGGACTTGAACGCCGAAACGGCGACGGGGTGAACCGTCTTCTCGCCCTTGAGGGTGTAACCCTCGTCGAGCGCTCCGTACTGCGAGAAGCCCGTGCCGTCGAGCTGGCCCGCCGTCACCTTGAACGACTGGCCCGACACACTGAACGACGCGGCGAGAGCACCCTGCGCGAGGGCGACACCTATCGCTGCTGTGGCGGCGACGCTGGGCACCATGACCACAGCGAACCGCTTCCATCTGGTCCCGCCACGCACCTGGGACTCCATATTTCCTCCTTCTCGGACGTACATCTCCTGACACCGGCTCGCCCCTTGGCGGCGGCTCGGCCGGACAGGGATGGGAGAAGTGCTACGTCCTCGGGAAGGAGAGCGCCCGCGCTCGGTGGCGCGAAAAGCGCCCGAATCACCGGCGATCACCCCCGAGCGACAACCACTGGTCGCGCCTGACACGCATCACGCACAACCTGCTGGACAGGCTCCGCGGTTGGCGGAGACCCCCCTGCCCAAGAGCCGGCGCCACTGTCGCCCGCTCTACTCGGTGGGGACCCAGAAAACCCGTTGACCCGACTGGCTGGCGGGGTAGGGGACAGGACCGAGCGTCGCCGATCGTGGTGCATTCTCGCCGCCCCCGCAAGGGGGGTCGTTACTGGCTAGTAACGGACGGATAACCGAACAACGACCCATCGGCATCGGCCAGCGACCCTGGGTGGCACCCAGTGAGGCGACACATGGGTGAACAGTCGGACAGAGTCCGACAGAACGACGACTTTCTCTTACTGCAAGTAACAGCGGCCGCGATTACCAAGATTTGGTAAAACGCGGCCGCGGTGTCGCTGTGTCGCCAAATCTTTCACTCGCGCACCACCCGTCCCGGCACTCCGGGACGGGGGCGCTCACGAGCCCGTCAGAACAGGGCCCGCGCCAGCGAACGGCGCGCCGCGGCCACCCGCGGGTCGTCGCCGCCGACCACCTCGAAGAGCTCCAGCAGCCGCAGCCGTACGGCGTCCCGGTCGTCACCGGCCGTGCGCCGCACCGTGTCGATGAGTCGCCCGAACGCGTCCTCCACATGTCCGCCGACGAGGTCGAGGTCCGCCGCCGCGATCTGCGCCTGCGCGTCGCCCGGGTTCTCGGCGGCCGCCTTGCGCACGTCCTGCGGGTCGACGCCCTGCACGCGCTGGAGCAACTCGGCCTGGGCGAGGCCCAGTTTGGCCTCGGTGTTGCCCGGGTCGTCGCTCAGCACGTTCTTGTACGCCTGCACCGCGCCACCGAAGTCGCCCGCGTCCAGGGCCCGTACGGCGGCTTCGAGCAGGTGGTCGTAGGGGCCGGCCGGGATCTGCGGGGCCGCCTCGACGGGGGCGCCGGACTCGGCGTCCGGGTCCACCACCAGGCCGGTGAGCCCGAAGCGCTCCTCGGCGACCTGGACGAGCTGGTCGAGGGTCGCGCGGATCTGCTGCTCGGGGGCGGCGCCCTGGAAGAGGGGCAGGGCCTGACCGGCGACAACGGCGAACACGGCCGGGATCCCCTGGATCCCGAACTGCTGCATCAACATCTGGTTGGCGTCGACATCGATCTTCGCGAGGACGAACTTGCCGTTGTACTCGACGGCGAGGCGCTCCAGCACCGGGCTGAGCTGCTTGCAGGGCTGGCACCACTCGGCCCAGAAGTCGATGACGACGGGGACTTCGGTGGACCGCTGCAGGACCTCGCTCTCGAACCCGGCCTCATCGACATCGATGACCAGGTCCGTCGGGGAGACCGCCCCTCCCCCGCCCTGCCGGGCCGCTTCGGCGCGCGCCTGCTCCGCCTTCGCCTTGGCCTCCTGGGCCGCCTTCACCGCGGCGAGGTCGACGACTCCGCTCATGGACATGTTCCGTGGCTGCATGAGTACATCCTCCCCCTTCCGAGCACGCAGGTGAAAAGCGTCCTGAGGCCGGCGTCCACCCCGGCTTTCGCTACGACTCGTAGCGTAACGGCCCCGGCGACTCTCCTGCACCCCTCATTACCCACTCCGCAGTGATCTGCCTCACGACGACGGGGAGGACTTCGACAACGGCCGGATATGGTCGGCGGATGCAGAGCCGCAGTCCCGCCGCCCGCGCCACGGGCGGCCGTCCGCGCAGCGCCGCCGCGGACACCGCGATCCTGGCCGCGACCCGTGCGGCGCTGGTCGAGCTGGGCTGGTCGAAACTGACCCTGGGCGACGTGGCCACCCGGGCCGGTGTCGCGAAGACGACCCTCTACCGCCGCTGGGCCGGCAAGAACGAACTCGTCGTGGACGCGGTGGCGGAACTCTTCGACGAGCTCCGCCTCCCGGACCGGGGCAGCCTGGCGGCCGACATCGAGGGCGTGGTGCTCCAGTTCGCGGCGATCCTGGCCCGCCCGGAGGCCAAGAGCGGCCTCATGGCCGTCGTCGCCGAGTCGACCCACGACGGCGCCCTGCGTGAACGCATCCGCGCGTCCATCGTCGACCGCCAGAAACGTCTCGTCCTCGAGGGCCGCGCCCGCGCCCAGGCCCGCGGCGAACTCCCCCCGGAACCCGACCCCACCACCGCCGCCCGCACCGTCGACCTCATCTTCGACGTGGTCGTGGGCACGGTCGTCCACCGCACCCTGGTCAGCGCGGAACCGGCGGACGAGACCTGGGCCAAGGGCTTCACGACCCTCCTGCTGCACGGCCTGAAGGGAAGCGCCCCGTAAGGGGCGCGGGGAACTGCGCGACCAGCCCACACCCACCCGCACCCGGCAGCGGACCCCCACCCGCCCCGCCGGAGGCAACCGCGCCCTAGAACCCCGCCGGCTCCGTATACACCCCCCACTCCTCCCGCAGCACCCCACAGATCTCCCCCAACGTCGCCTCGGCCCGCACCGCGTCGAGCATCGGCCCGATCATGTTGGCCCCACTCCGCGCCGCCGCGAGCATCGCGTCGAGCGCGGCCCGCACCGCCCCGTCGTCGCGCGCCCCCTTGCGCCCCGCGAGCACCCGCACCTGCTCCCGCTCCACCTCGTGGCTGACCCGCAGGATCTCCAGGTCCCCGGTCACCGACCCGTGGTGGACATTGACCCCGACGACCCGCTTCTCCCCCTTCTCCAGGGCCTGTTGGTACCGGAAGGCGGACTCCGCGATCTCCCCGGTGAACCATCCGTCCTCGATCCCCCGCAGGATCCCGGACGTGATCGGCCCGATCGGATGCACCCCGTCCGGACGCGCCCGCAGCCCCCGCTCCTTGATCTGGTCGAAGATCTTCTCGGCGTCGGCCTCGATACGGTCCGTCAGCTGCTCGACGTACCACGAACCGCCCAGCGGATCGGCGACGCCTGCGACGCCGGTCTCCTCCATCAGCACCTGCTGCGTCCGCAGCGCGATCTCCGCGGCCTGCTCGGACGGCAGCGCCAGCGTCTCGTCCAGCGCGTTGGTGTGCAGCGAGTTGGTGCCGCCGAGCACCGCCGACAGCGCCTCCACCGCCGTACGCACCACGTTGTTGTACGGCTGCTGCGCGGTCAGCGAGACCCCGGCGGTCTGGGTGTGGAACCGCAGCCACTGGGCCTTCTCCGTCCGCGCCCCGTACACGTCGCGCATCCACCGCGCCCAGATCCGGCGCGCCGCGCGGAACTTGGCGATCTCCTCGAAGAAGTCGACGTGCGCGTCGAAGAAGAAGGACAGTCCGGGCGCGAACACGTCGACGTCCAGCCCCCGGCTGAGCCCCAGCTCCACGTACCCGAACCCGTCCGCGAGCGTGTAGGCGAGTTCCTGCGCAGCCGTGGCCCCGGCCTCACGGATGTGATAGCCGGAGACGGACAGCGGCTTGTACGCCGGGATCTCGGCGGCACAGTGCTCCATCAGGTCCCCGATGAGCCGCAGATGCGGCTCGGGCTGGAAGAGCCACTCCTTCTGCGCGATGTACTCCTTGAAGATGTCGGTCTGGAGCGTGCCGTTGAGCACCCCCGGGTCGACGCCCTGCCGCTCGGCGGCGACGAGGTACATGCAGAAGACGGGGACGGCGGGCCCGCTGATCGTCATGGAGGTGGTGACGTCGCCCAGCGGGATGTCCTTGAACAGCACCTCCATGTCGGCGGCGGAGTCGACGGCGACCCCGCAGTGCCCCACCTCACCGAGCGAGCGCGGGTCGTCGGAGTCCCGCCCCATCAGGGTCGGCATGTCGAACGCGACGGACAGTCCTCCGCCCCCGTTGGCCAGGATCGTCTTGTAGCGCTCGTTCGTCTGCTCCGCGTTCCCGAAGCCCGCGAACTGGCGGATCGTCCACGTCCGCCCCCGGTAGCCGGTCGGATACAGCCCGCGGGTGAAGGGGTACTCCCCCGGCCAGCCGATCCGCTCGAAGCCCTCGTACACATCGCCCGGCCGGGGCCCGTACACGGGCTCCACCGGATCCCCGGAGAGCGTCGTGAAGTCGGCCTCCCGCTTCCGCGCGGAGTCGTAACGGTCCTGCCAGCGGCGGCGGCCCTCTTCGATGGCGTCAGCGTCCATGGAACCAATTTACTAGGACGTCCTAGTAAACGACAGCAACGCAGGTCAGGACGCGCCCGCGGAGCGCCGAGGAGCACCCGTTACGCTCGGTGCCATGAAGAAGAGCGTCTTGACCCGCTACCGGGTGCTGGCCTACGTCACCGCCGTCCTGCTGATCCTGCTGACGGCGGGCGTGATCGGGAAGCGTCTGCTGGGCCTGGACGGCTTCGACGGCTTCGTCACCGTGGTCGGCTTCGCCCACGGCTGGCTGTACGTGCTGTACCTGGTCTTCGCCTTCGACCTCGGCAGCAAGGCCAAGATGCCGCTCGGCCGCCTCGCCTGGGTGCTGCTCGCGGGCACGGTGCCCACGGCCGCCTTCTTCGTGGAACGCAAGGTCAGCCGCGAGGTCGAGCCGCTGATCATCAAGGAGACGGCCCCGAACCCGGCCGCCGCCTGACCGCCGCCGGTCAGCCCTCCTCGAAGTCCCCCGCCGCCACCCGCAGCGGCCTGAGCATCGCGAAGATCTCCGCGCACTCCTCGGCGTCGTAGGCGCCGAGGCCGAAGTCCATGGCCATGAGGTCACGGGTGGCGGCGTCGCAGACCTCGCGGCCCTTGTCGGTGATGGAGGCGAGGGTGCCGCGGCCGTCGTTGGGATTGGGGCGCTTGTCGACCAGACCGGACTTCACCAGACGGTCGACGGTGTTCGTCACGGAGGTGGGGTGCACCATGAGCCGCTCACCGATCTTGGACATCGGCAGCTCGCCCTTCTGCGAGAAGGTGAGCAGCACGAGGGCCTCGTAGCGCGCGAACGTCAGCCCGTACGGTTTGACCACCGCGTCGACCTCCGCCAGCAGGATCTGCTGGGCACGCATGATCGACGTGATCGCGGCCATGGACGGGACGTTTCCCCAGCGCTGCTTCCAGTGCTCGTCGGCGCGCGAGATGGGATCGAAGGAGAGGCTGAGCGGCTTCGGCACGCCCCCGACCTTACCGGCCGGTCACATGCCGGTCAGCCCCGTCTCGCCCTTCGGTCGCCCCCAAGGGGCGCGAGGAACCGCGCGAACGGGGTCCACCCCGGGGGCGCGGGGAACTGCGCGAACGGGGTCCGGGGCGGAGCCCCGAATCTTTGACGGGGGGTCGAAGGGGCGCCCAGCCCCTGGAGGATGGGACGGGTAGGGGCGGCGGGGGCGAAAAATCCCGCCGCGTCAACGGCCGGCACCCCCGCCCGCCCCCCGACGCCTCACCGCCCCGCGGCCCGCCGCAACTGATGCCGCACCGCCCGCTGCGCCACACCCCCGAGCCCATCCAACGCGGCAACAAGCCCCGCCAACTGCTCGAGCGCCCCGAGCGCCTCCCCCGCCCCCTCCGGATCAACCCCCTCGTACAGCTCCAGCCCCACGAACGAAGCCGCCACGGCCCGAGCCAGTCCCCCCGCATCGGCGAACTCCCCGAGCGGCGAGGCCGCGAGGACCCGCCGCAGCACCCCCTCCACCTCCGCGATCCACAGGTCCAGCCCCGCGGCCGTCGCCGGCGCCAGCCGCGCCTGGGTCTGGGCCCCGGCCAACAGCTGACCCAGCACGGCCACATGCCCCGCCGCCCGCTCCTCCACGTGCATCTCCCGCCCGAAGGCCAGCAGTTCGGAGAGTGACCCGATCGCCGCCATCCGCTCCCGGTGGCGGGCGACCCGCTGCTCCGCCCCGTACCGGCAGGCGGCCGCCAGGAGTTCGTCCACGGACCCGAAGTGGTAGAAGACGAGCGCCTGGTTCACCCCGGCGGTCGCGGCGATCGTACGGGCGGACGTCTTGGCGATCCCCTGCTCGACGAGCGTCCGCAGCGCGCCCTCCAGCAGCTTCGTCCGGGTCTCCGCGCTCATGCCCGCGCCTCCTCACGGACCGGCCGCAGCCCGGGCCGGACCCCGCACACCCGGACGTCCTGGTAGGTCGCGGCGAAGGAGCCCTCGTAGCCGAAGAGCGGCCCGACGTACCGGTTCACCACTCGCACCTGGATCCGGAAGCGCCCGGTCCGCTCGTCGAACCGCTCCCGCACCTCGGCGTCACCGCCGATGAGCCCGGGGACACGGACGTCGACCGGCCCCTCACGGAAGCGGTGCTCGCCGGAGCGGATCAGCAGCGACCCGTCGGGCTCCGCACGGAAGTGCAGGTCGCTGGCGAGGTGCTGGTGGGTGCCGAGGTAGTCGAGGACGCGGTCGCCCTTGGGGCTCAGCACCATCTGGGCGTCGAACCGGCGGGACCGGCCGGGCAGGTCGAAGGTACGCACGAAGGTCACCGTCTCACGGCCGAAACCGTCGGCGTACGGCACGTTCTCGATGGTGAAGGGGACGTCGCGCCCCTCGCGCGGGACGAGGATGTTCCGGGTGCCCCCGAGCGCGAGGAACGGTTTCACCAGGCCCCGCCCGTGCCAGACGCGGTCCATCACCCCCCGGCCCGTGCACGCCTGCCCGCTCGCCAGTCCGACCGAGAAACGGCGGCGCAGCTCGGGATGGAGCCGGTCGAAGTCCGCGCCCATGACCGTACGGAAGATCGAGGCCCGGGAGGGCTGCGCGGCGGAGGGGGACGGGGCGGACCCCGGAGTCGTGGCGTCCATGCCGGTCATCCCTTCAGGGTCGCGAGCAGCCGGGGCGCACGCGCACGTGCGGGCGCGGTCCGCAGGCAGCGGCGGGCGGAGGGGGTGCTGGGCAGGGGCGGTACGAGCAGGGCGGCCAGGACCGCCGACACGGCCAGGACCGGAGTCGCGAACAGCGCGAGCGGCGCGAGCTGCGCCGGCACGCCCGCCGGGTCCCCCAGCGCCCCGCACACGAGCCCGGCGCAGGCGGCCACGATCGTCAGCCCGCGCACGCCCGCCTCGGCGAGCCAGCGCCGCAGGGCCCGTTCGGGGGTGATGTCCCGCTCCAGCCACAGGCGGAGGCGGTCGAAGGACCAGGCGGTGGCCCAGCCCATGAGCGGGCGGAACAGCACCCGGTCGGCGAGGGCGCCCGCGCGGCCCCAGCGGGGGCGGTAGTCGTAGCCGGTGAGGAAGCGGACGCCCTCGTCGTCCGGGACGTATCGCCAGTAGCCGCTGCCCTCGGCGATCAGGGAGAGCGGGTGCGGCGAGGCGAACCGCAACGCCGAGGTCCTGGTGCCGTCCGGCCGCTCCTTCTCCCCCGCCGAGACCCCGGTCCCGGCGACCGTCAGGCCGGGGAGCACGCGGGTGGCGTACCGGAAGCGCTGCGGCTCGCCCTCCGCGTGCGGGAGGTAGTCGATCTCGGTGAAGCGCAGGTCCCAGCGCCGGTGGAGGGCGGGGTCCTGGGTGCGGGCCCACACCTCCTCCAGGTCCGCCCGTACGCGTGTCTCGATGTAGAGCCCCATCCGTGTTCCCCCAGGTCGATGCGGTCTTTCCGCGACTTTTGAGCGACTGCTCAATGTGCTGGGCACGACCGTATCCCGATTTGAGCGATCGCTCAAACGGCTTGGCACGAGAAAACCCCGGCCCACAAAGGACCGGGGTTCTCCGGGCGGCCGTACGGCAGACGACTACGCGGACAGGTGACGCTCCACCGTCTCCACCTTGGACGTGAGGCCGTCCGTGACGCCGGGGCGGATGTCGGCCTTGAGCACGAGGGAGACGCGGGGCGCGCGCTCCTCGACGGCGGCGACGGCTCGGCGCACGACGTCCATGACCTCGTCCCAGTCACCTTCGATCGAGGTGAACATGGCGTCGGTGCGGTTCGGCAGACCCGATTCACGGACGACCCGTACGGCCTCGGCGACGTACTCCCCCACGTCCTCGCCGACGCCGAGAGGGGTCACGGAGAAGGCGACGATCACGCGCTCACGACCCCTTCCTTGCGGGCGCGGGTCGCGATCACCGCGTCCTCGGCCTCGCGCCGCAGCCTGCGGTCGGCGAAGAAGCCGCCGGTGGGCAGGACGGAGAGGGCGAAGTAGAGCGCGGCGGTCTTCAGCGACCACTTCGTACGGTTCCAGGCGTCGGCCCAGAAGATCAGGTAGAGGATGAAGAGGATGGCGTGGACCCAGCCCATCACGGGCACCGCGTTGAACTCCGTGGTCCGCTTCAGCACCGAGCAGACGAGCAGCAGCAGGAAGGAGACGGCCTCGGGGGCGGAGACGAGGCGCAGGCGGCGGAGGGCGGAGACGGTCTTTATGTCCACGGGTCACCTTCGGTGGGGTCTGTTTTTCGGTGGGATCTATTTGTGAACGGATGCACAAGCTCGGTCCCATTCTGACATCCGGCGCTCCCGGGAGGTCCCCTAGGGTCCCTTCAGGGTCGAGATCCCCCTCTGGGCCCTGTCCTGTCCGGCCATCGGCCGGTTAACGTCACCCCGTGGCAATGTTCCGACTTCAAGGCAGCAAAGTGCTGGCCGTCGACATGACCGGGGACGCCGTGAAGGCGAAGAACGGATCGATGGTCGCCTACGACGGTCAGATGTCGTTCAAGAAACTGAGCGGCGGTGGTGAGGGCCTGCGGGGGATGGTGACGCGGCGGCTCACGGGTGAGCAGATGACGTTGATGGAGGTGACCGGCCAAGGGACCTGCTGGTTCGCGGACCGGGCCTCCGAGATCAACCTCGTGAATCTTCAGGGGGACAAGCTGTTCGTGGAGTCGAGCAATCTGCTCGCGACGGACTCCGGGCTGCGTACGGGCACGAGCTTCACGGGGCTGCGCGGCGCCTCGCAGGGCAACGGCCTGTTCACCACGACGATCGAGGGCCACGGCCAGGCGGCGATCATGTCCGACGGTCCGGCGGTGGTGCTGCGGGTGAGCCACCAGTACCCGCTGACGGTGGACCCGGGGGCGTATATCGCGCACCAGGGCAACCTCCAGCAGTCCTTCCAGTCCGGTGTGACGTTCCGCACGTTCATGGGCGAGGGCGGCGGCGAGGCCTTCCAGATCCGCTTCGAGGGCGACGGACTGGTCTACGTCCAGCCCAGCGAGCGCAACACGGTGGCGGGGGACGTCTGACATGGCCTTCCGTGAGATCAACTCGAAGATGATCGAGGCGACCGTGATGCCGGGCCAGCGGCTGTTCAGCCAGCGCGGCGCGATGCTCGCCTACAAGGGCGAGGTGTCGTTCACCCCCAACATGCAGGGCGGCCAGGGCGGTATCGCCTCGATGATCGGCCGCCGGGTGGCGGGCGAGGCGACCCCGCTGATGACCGTCGAGGGCAGCGGCACGGTCCTGTTCGGGCACGGCGGTCACCACATCCAGGTGATCAACCTGACCGGCGAGACGCTCTACGTCGAGGCCGACCGGCTGCTGGCCTTCGACGGCACCCTCCAGCAGGGCACGATGTTCATGGGCTCGCAGGGCGGCGTCATGGGCATGGTCCGGGGCCAGGTGACGGGCCAGGGCCTGTTCACCACCACCCTCAAGGGCCACGGCGCGGTCGCCGTCATGGCGCACGGCGGAGTGATCGAGGTCCCGATCACCCCTCAGCGCCCGGTCCATGTCGACCCGCAGGCGTACGTGGCGCACCACGGCGACGTACGCAACAAGCTCTCCACCGCGCTCGGCTGGCGCGACATGGTGGGCCGGGGCTCCGGCGAGGCGTTCCAGCTGGAGCTGAGCGGCAGTGGTGCGGTGTACGTCCAGGCCTCGGAGGAGAAGCTGTGAGCATGTACGGGGCCCCGGTCGCCGGCCCGACCGTCCACGACCCGATGACGCTGCCGTCGGACGACAACGTCAACAACTACACCTTCTGCGTGGAGCTCAAGGGGAGCCAGTGGTTCCTGCAGAAGGGCAAGATGATCGCCTACTACGGGCAGATGGAGTTCAACGGCATCGGGCACGGCGGGCTCGACCGTCTCGTCCGCTCCTCGTTCCATTCGCCTCTGCACGCGAGCGACTGGGTGGTGGCCCAGGGGTCGGGCAAGATGCTCCTCGCCGACCGGGCCTTCGACGTCAATTCGTATGACTTGGAGGAGGGCAACCTCACCATTCGCTCGGGCAACCTCCTCGCTTTTCAGCCAAGTCTCGCGCTGAAGCAGTCGATCGTCCCGGGCTTCCTGACCCTCATCGGCACGGGCAAGTTCGTGGCGGCCTCCAACGGCCCGGTGGTGTTCATGGAACCCCCCATCCGGGTCGACCCGCAGGCCCTGGTCGGGTGGGCCGACTGCCCCTCTCCGTGCCACCACTACGACCACGGCTACATGACCGGTCTCATGGGCGGTCTACGTGCGATGACGGGGGTCGGCGGGGCGTCCGGCGAGGAGCACCAGTTCGAGTTCGTCGGGGCGGGCACGGTGCTGCTCCAGTCCTCCGAGACGCTGATGGCCGAGCAGGCCACGGGGATGGTCCCGCACGAGCCGGGCGTACCCGGCGGCGGCGGGGTGCCCGGGCATCACGGACAGCCGGCGGGGGCACCGCGCCTTCCCGGACAGCTGGGGGACCTCCAGCGTCGCTTCGGGCTGTGAGCGGTAGTCTGCGGAGTGTGACATCGAACGTGTGCGCGTTGTCATGCCTCGACCCGTAAGGCCCGACCTGTCCGTACGAGCGGCACCACCGAACCCTCACTAGTTCGCCTTTCAACATTTTAGGTAGACTTCATTCATGGAGACCGAAACGGCCACGCGCTGGCTGACCGATGCGGAGCAGTGCGCCTGGCGCACCCATCTGGACGTCAACAGGCTGCTGACGCACCAGCTCGAAAGGGATCTGCAGCCGTTCGGCCTGACAATGAACGACTACGAGATCCTGGTGAACCTCTCCGAGTCGGAGGGGCGGCGGATGCGGATGAGCGACCTTGCCGCCGCCACGCTCCAGTCCAAGAGCCGCCTCTCGCACCAGATCACCCGGATGGAGAACGCCGACCTGGTGCGCCGGGAGAACTGCGAGTCCGACCGCCGCGGGCTGTTCGCCGTGCTCACGGAGCACGGCATGGCGACGATGCAGCGGGTGGCGCCGCATCATGTCGCGTCCGTGCGGCGGCACTTCATCGATCTGCTGTCGGAGGAGGCGATGGAGGAGCTGCACAAGTCGCTGGTGCCGATCGCGGAGCACCTCCGGAGCCATCGCGGTAAGCCGTAGGGGGTCGGGGGACTGCCGGTTCGGTTTCGGCCGCGGGTTCGTCGTGGCTGGTCGCGCAGTTCCCCGCGCCCCTGGGCCTACCGGGGGAGCCGTAGCTCGAACAGTGCGCCTCCGCCGGGAGCGTCGTCGATCGTCAGGGTGCCTCCGTGGCGGGTGGCGATGTCCCTGGCGATCGCGAGGCCCAGGCCCGCGCCGCCGTCGTCCCTCGCTCGGGACTCGTCCAGGCGGACGAAGCGTTCGAAGACGCGTTCGCGATCGGCCGGCGGGACGCCCGCGCCGTCGTCCACGACCTGGAGGACCACCCAGTCGGGCGTGGTGCGCAGCGTGACGGCGACACGGTCGCGGGCGTGGCGGGCCGCGTTGTCCAGGAGGTTGCCGAGGACGCGGCAGATCTGGTTGCGCGAGCCGCGCACCTCCACCGAGTCCACGCCGTCCAGCGTCACGCCCTCCCGGGACGCCACCTCTTCCCGTACGACCCTCGCCAGGTCGAAGCGCGCGTCCGGCGGCGGCCGCTCCCCCGCGTCCAGGCGGGCGAGCAGCAGCAGGTCGGCGGCGAGGCTCTGCAGCCGCACGGTGTCCTCGACCGCCCCGTCCAGGTCCAGCAACTCCGGGTGCGCGGCGCCCACTTCCAGCTGGGTGCGCAGCGAGGCGATGGGGCTGCGCAGTTCGTGCGAGGCGTCCGCGACGAACGCGCGCTGCCGCTCCACCGAGGCCTCCAGGGCGGCCAGCGTCTCGTTGGTGGTGCGCGCGAGCCGGGCGACCTCGTCGTGCGTGTCCGGCTCGGGGACGCGTCGGGAGAGGTCCTCGGACGCCGTGATCGCCGCCATCTCCGAACGGATGCCCTCGACGGGGCGCAGCGCCCGCCCGGTGACGACGTACGTCACGCCGCTCACGATCAGCAGCAGCAGCGGCAGCCCGATGAGCATCGTCGTCAGCGCGGTGCCGACGGCCTCCTCCTCGGTGGAGAGCGGGGCGCCCGCGTAGACGGTGAGCGGCACACCCGCCGGCGTGACCACGTCGACCCCGGCGAACCGGTAGTCCGCCGTGACCCCTTCGACGGTCGCGGAGCCCTCGCCGTACCAGGTCTCGTCGGCGACCTCGCCCGCCTTGAGGCTGCCCCCGTCCTCGGCGTCCTGGTCGCCCTCCGCCCGGTCGTCGGCGTCGTCGTTGGTCTCGGAGTTCAGCCGGTCCGAGTCGATGGCGGTCACCTCCATGCCCTCGACGTCCTCGCCGACCGCGACGGGCCTCTCGTTCCGGTCCAGGACCTCGACCGGGTTCTCGTCGCCGTCCGGCAGCCTGAGCTCGGCGTAGGCGAACCCGTTCGCCAGCGCGGAGGCCGCGTTGCGGGCCACGGAGTCGGCCTCCGCGTCCGCCTTGTCGGTGAGGGTGAACCGCAGCGACAGCAGGACGGCGGCGCCGGCCGCGACCAGGGCCACGGCGACGACGACGGTCGCGGCGAGGGTCGCCCGCGCCCGTACCGAGCCGAGACGGCGCTTCACGAGCGGCCCTCCAGTCTGTATCCGGCCCCGCGGACGGTCTTGATGAGGGGGGAGCCGAGCTTGCGGCGCAGCGTGCTGATGTAGACCTCGACGATGTTCGGGTCGCCGTCGTAGGCGAAGTCCCAGACGTGCTCCAGGATGTCGGCCTTGGAGACGACCTCACCGGCTCTCAGGACGAGTTGCTCCAGGACGGAGAACTCCTTGGTGGTGAGGGTGATCTCGTCGTCGGCGAGGAACACGCGCCGGGCGGCGGTGTCGACCTTCAGCTCGCCGACCTCGTGCACGGGCGAGGCGCCGCCCGAGGGGCCGCGCCGCCGCAGCAGCGCCTTCACCCGGGCGACGAGGACGACGTACGAGAACGGCTTGGTCAGATAGTCGTCGGCGCCCGTGTCGAGGCCCTCGGCCTCGTCGTACTCGCCGTCCTTGGCCGTGAGCATCAGGATCGGCACGTCGTGGCCGGCGGCGCGCAGGGCGGCGCAGACGCGGTAGCCGTTCATGCCGGGCAGCATGATGTCGAGGATCACGAGGTCGTACGACCCCTCGCTCGCCCGGTGCAGTCCGTCGATCCCGTCGTGGACGACGTCCACGGCGTACCCCTCGGCCGTCAGGCCCTTGGCCAGCGACACCGCGAGCCGCTTCTCATCTTCCACGATCAACAGGCGCATGCGTTCAGCTTGGCAAACCGAACCTGAAGCGGTCTTCAGGGGGCTTCAGGTCCGCTTCAGCGTCGATCGGCCAGATTGGTTCCCGTCGAAAGCAGACGAGGCGAACAAGCCAGATAAACCATCCGCAACCGGCGACATCATCCGTTACTGGTTGCAGCCAGTCGCATCCTGGAGGAACCTCATGAAGCGCAACATCGTCATCGCCACCGTCACGGCCGTCGCCCTGATCGGCGGCGGTACCGCGACCGCCATCGCGGTCTCGGGTGACGACGAGGCGCCGACGAAGAAGACCGTGTCGGTGTCGAACGGCGACCACGACCGCGACGACGTGAACGACGACTCCGACGACACGGCCGAGGACAAGGCGGACGACAAGGCCGAGGACCGGGCCGCCCGCGACACCGACCAGGACGCCGAGGACAAGGCCGAGAACGCGGCCGAGGCGAAGGCCGGTCAGGTCACGGCTGCCGAGGCGATCCGGACGGCGCTGCAGCACAAGGACGGTACGGCGGTCTCCGCCGACCTCGACGACGAGGGCACGAACCTGATCTGGGACGTCGACGTGCTGACCGGCGGCGGCAAGTGGTTCAGCGTCCAGGTCGACCCCGGCACCGGCAAGGTCCTCGGCTCGCACGCCGACCGCGACGACGACGGTGACGACGCCGCCGAGACCCGCCAGATCCAGGACGCGCTGAAGGGCAGCTCCGTGACCGCCGCCGAGGCCGCCGAAGCCGCCGCGGACAAGGGCACCGTGACCTCCGTCGACCTCGACGAGGAGAGCGCGGACCAGGCCTGGGAGGTCGACACCACCGCCGCCGACGGCACCGGCAGCGACTGGAGGGTGAACCCCGACTCCGGCAAGCTCACCGCCGACCGCTCGGAGGACTGATCCCTCGCGGTCCCGTCGAACCACCGGGAGGACCGACCCCGCCGACCCCCCTCGGCGGACGTCGCCCTCCAGGAGGACCGGCGCTCTCCCCCCACACCCCGGGAGCCCCGACTCCTCCTTCCACGCCGGGAAGTCCGACACCTCATCCCCCCCCCAGAGGTACACGGCCTTCCTCACCCCAGGTAGGGGCACCCGAGACCGGGTGCCCCTACCGGCGTTCGCGCGGTCGGCTCACCTCACGGCGACTGCGCCGCCCTCGCCTCGGCGCTCACGACCTGCTCGGTCGTGTGCCCCGCCGCTCCCGCCTCCGGCCCGGCCGCACGGCCCCGTCGGCTCCCCACCCCCACCACGGTCGCCGCAAGCAGGGCGGTGCCGCCCGCGAGGGCGAAGCCGAGGGTGGGCGAGACCCGGGCCACCAGCAGCCCTGAGGCGGCTGCTCCCACCGAAACGCCCGCGTTGACGGCCGTGTTGACCCAGGCGCCGGACCGGGTGCGAGCGGCGGCCGGGGCGCAGGCGTCGGCGACGAGGTACGCGGTGGTGAGGGCTGGGGCGACGAAGAGCCCGGCGCAGACGACAGCGCCGGTGAGGACGGCGAGGTCCGGGGCGAGCCCGGCACCCGCGAGGGCGAGGCCGAGACCCGCCACCAGCAGCGACAGCCGTACGCGTGCGCCGGAGCGCCACTCGACCGCGCCGTACAGCAGCCCGCCCACCGCGCTCCCGGCGGACAGCGCGGCGAAGATCCAGGCCACCACGTCGTCCCCGTGGCCCCGCTGCTCGGCGAAGGCCAGCACCAGCAGGTCGAGCGCGCCGAGCGAGAGCCCGACGCCACCGGCCGCGACGACGGGCGGCACGATGCCGGTGACGACCCACGACCGGCGTCGGCCCGTCGGCTTCTCGGACACCGCGCCCCGCCCCGGCACGCGCGCCACAGCCGGGGAGGCGACGAAACCGAAGGTCCCCGCCATCACCAGCACGGCACCCAGTGCCACGGCGGCGGCCGGAGCGGCGATCTGCACGACCCCGCCCACCACCAACGGCCCCGACACGAACAGCAGTTCCTCCGCGACCCCGTCGAGGCTGTAGGCGCGCGGCAGCAGCCCCCGGTCCGCGGCGAGGTCGCTCCACACCGTGCGCATCGTCGGCCCGAGCGGAGGAGTACAGGCACCGGCCGCCACCGCGACCGCGCCCAGCAGGGGGGCCGGGGCACCAGGCCGCCAGGTCGCCACCGCCAACAACCCGAGCAGCACGGCGTACAGCGAGGCCATCGGCGGCAGTGCCCGGCGCGGGCCGTACCGGTCGACGAGCGCAGCCCTCGCGGGCGACAGAAGGACACTGGTGGCCCCGAACAGGGCCATGACCGTACCGGCGACGGCGTACGAGCCCGTCGCGCGGGTCACGGCGAGCAGCACGGCGACCGGCACCATGCCGTAGGAGAGCCGGCCGACGAGTACGGCGGCGAAGGTGCGGCGGGCGTACGGGATGCGGAGCACCGCTGCGTACGACGGCCGCGAGGAGGTCGCGGACATGCGAAAGGTTCCTCACCGGGAGGCGTGAAGGGGACACCGATGCCCCGCACGACGACGGCACGTCGCCTGCGGGGGGGGCGTCTCTACGCAAGGTGAGTGAACACGCGGCCAAGCTAGCAGCCCGGGGGCGGGTGCGTCGCGTCTGCGGGTAAGGAAGGCCTACGGCCATTCCACCGGGGCGCGGGGAACTGCGCGAACGGGGTCCGGGGCGGAGCCCCGAATCTTTGACGGGGGGTCGAAGGGGCGCCCAGCCCCTGGAGGTTGGGACGGGTAGGGGCGGCGGGGGCGAGAATCCCGAGGTCAGCCCTCCGTCAACCCGGCCACCAGCTCATCCGCCGCCCGATACGGATCCAGCTCGCCCGTCACGATGCGCTCGGCCAGGGCATCCAGCCGGCGGTCTCCGTGCAGGTCGCCGATCCGCTCCCGGAGCGCGGTCATCGCGATCGCTTCCACCTCACGCGCCGCACGCGACCGGCGTCGCTCCGCGAGAACTCCCCGTTCCTCCATCCACGCCCGGTGTTTCTCCAGCGCCTCCACGACCTCGTCGACCCCCTCGGCGCGGGCCGCGACCGTCTTGACGATCGGCGGGCGCCAGTCGCCGGGGCCCCGGGACTCGCCCAGCCCGAGCATGTGGTTCAGCTCGCGCGCGGTCGCGTCCGCGCCGTCGCGGTCGGCCTTGTTGACGACGTAGACGTCGCCGATCTCCAGGATCCCGGCCTTGGCCGCCTGGATGCCGTCCCCCATGCCGGGGGCGAGGAGCACCACGGACGTGTCCGCCTGGGAGGCGATCTCCACCTCGGACTGGCCGACCCCGACCGTCTCGACGAGGATCACGTCGCAGCCGGCCGCGTCCAGGACCCGGATGGCCTGCGGGGCGGCCCAGGCGAGACCGCCCAGATGACCACGGGTCGCCATCGAACGGATGTACACGCCGGGGTCGGAGGCATGGTCCGACATCCGCACCCGGTCGCCCAGCAGCGCGCCACCGCTGAAGGGCGAGGACGGGTCCACCGCCAGCACCCCGACCCGCTTCCCGGCCCTGCGGTACGCGGTCACCAGCGCCGACGTGGACGTGGACTTGCCCACGCCCGGCGAGCCGGTGAGGCCCACGACGTACGCCCCGCCCGTGAGCGGCGCCAGCGCGGCCATGACCTCACGCAGCTGCGGGGACGCCCCCTCCACCAGGGAGATCAGCCGGGCGACGGCCCGAGGCCGCCCTTCCCTGGCCTGTGCCACCAGCGTGGGGACGTCCTGCATCACAGCTCCGATCCAATAAACGAGGGGCCACGTACGTCAGGAACCGACGGGCCTCAGGCCTTGGGTACCCGCACGATCAGCGCGTCACCCTGGCCACCGCCACCGCACAGCGCGGCCGCGCCGACACCGCCGCCGCGCCGCTTCAGTTCCAGGGCGAGGTGGAGGACGAGCCGGGCGCCGGACATGCCGATGGGGTGCCCGAGAGCGATCGCACCACCGTTGACGTTCACCTTTTCCGGGGACACGCCGAGGTCCTTCATTGACTGCACGGCGACCGCGGCGAAGGCCTCGTTGATCTCGATGAGGTCCAGGTCCGCCACCTCCAGCCCGTCCTTCTTCAGGGCGTGCTCGATCGCGTTCGACGGCTGGGACTGGAGCGAGTTGTCCGGCCCGGCGACATTCCCGTGGGCGCCGATCTCGGCGAGCCACGTCAGACCCAGCTCCTGCGCCTTGGCCTTGCTCATGACGACCACGGCGGCGGCGCCGTCGGAGATCTGCGAGGCGGACCCGGCCGTGATGGTGCCGTCCTTGGTGAAGGCCGGCCGCAGCTTGCCCAGCGACTCGGCGGTCGTCTCACCCCGGATGCCCTCGTCCTGGCTGAAGACGACCGGCTCGCCCTTGCGCTGCGGGATCTCCACCGGGGTGATCTCGGCGTCGAAGAGGCCGTTCTTCTGCGCGGCGGCGGCCCGCTGGTGGGACAGGGCGGCCACCGAGTCCTGCTCCTCGCGGCCGATCCCGAGGCGGGTGTTGTGCTTCTCCGTGGACTCGCCCATGGCGATGTTCTCGAAGGCGTCCGTGAGCCCGTCGTGCGCCATCGCGTCGAGCATCTGGATCGCCCCGTACTTGTAGCCCTCACGGGACTTCGGGAGCAGGTGGGGGGCGTTGGTCATGGACTCCTGGCCGCCCGCCACGATCACGTCGAACTCGCCGGCGCGGATCAGCTGGTCGGCGAGCGCGATGGCGTCGAGGCCCGACAGACACACCTTGTTGATCGTGAGCGCGGGCACGTTCATGGGGATGCCGGCCTTGACCGCGGCCTGGCGTGCCGGGATCTGCCCCGCCCCGGCCTGAAGCACCTGTCCCATGATCACGTACTGGACCTGGTCGCCACCGATCCCCGCACGGTCCAGGGCGGCCTTGATCGCGAAGCCGCCGAGGTCGGCTCCGGAGAAGGACTTCAGCGAACCGAGCAACCGTCCCATGGGCGTACGGGCGCCCGCGACGATCACCGATGTGTTGCCGTTCGAACCAGACATGAGGTGCGATCCCCTTCCAGCTTGCAAGCCGAGGAGTGAACGAGGGTTTACTTCGAATGTACTGAGTGGCACTCCGTGCCGTCATCGGGCTGTCGGTGTGATCGCGCGCACGTTGCGTAACCGTCGCGAGAGCGCTGCACTGACACCATGCTGACGCGAATCGACCACATCGGAATCGCCTGTTTCGATCTCGACGCCACCGTCGAGTTCTACCGGGCCACGTACGGCTTCGAGGTGTTCCACTCCGAGGTCAACGAGGAGCAGGGCGTGCGCGAGGCCATGCTCAAGATCAACAGCACGGACGACGGCGGCGCCTCCTACCTGCAGCTTCTGGAGCCGACCCGCGAGGACTCCACCGTCGCGAAGTGGCTGGCCAAGAACGGCGAGGGGGTCCACCACATCGCCTTCGGTACGGCGGATGTCGACGGCGAGGCGGCCGCGATCAAGGACAAGGGCGTACGCGTCCTGTACGAGGAGCCTCGAGTCGGTTCCATGGGGTCACGGATCACGTTCCTGCACCCCAAGGATTGTCATGGCGTACTGACAGAACTGGTCACTTCGGCGCCAGTTGAGTCACCTGAGCACTGACCCCCGTACATATGGGCCGGTAGGGTTGGGGTCGGCCGTCGCCTTCGCGGGGACGGCCCGGGTCCTGCCGCCTTCCGAGGAGCGGGATCCAAGGGCGCCGCGGAGATCCATCAGCGGCCGCCCGAGGGCCGGGGTCCAGGTTTCGGGGGACGAGGGTGAGGGCGGCAGCCCGTGCTCCGCCGTTGATCTGACACCATTCCCCGGGGGCACCGTTCGGCGGTTGGACGGAGCTCGTTTGCCAGAGGTTGCGACCAGGGGACGGATGGGACCGCGCAGTGCGGGGCTACGAACGCCAGGAGCGAGAGCCGGCGGCTGACGTCGACCACCTCTCTCGGTTCGAGGCCGAGATGGAGCGGCTGAAGACCGAGCGGGAAAAGGCGATTCAGCACGCCGAGGACCTCGGCTACCAGGTCGAGGTGCTGCGCGCCAAGCTGCACGAGGCGCGCCGCACCCTCATGTCCCGGCCCGCCTACGACAGCGGCGGCGATCTCGGCTACCAGGCCGAGCAGATGCTCCGCCAGGCCCAGATGCAGGCCGACCAGCTGCGCGCGGACGCCGAGCGCGAGCTGAGCCAGGCCCGGGCGCAGACGCAGCGGATCCTCCAGGAGCACGCCGAGCAGGCCGCGCGCCTCCAGGCGGAGCTGCACCAGGAGGCGGTCACCCGCCGCCAGCAGCTGGACCAGGAACTCTCCGAGCGCCGGCAGACCGTCGAGTCGCACGTCAACGAGAACGTGGCGTGGGCGGAGCAGCTGCGCGCCCGCAGCGAGTCCCAGGCCCGTCGGCTCGTCGACGAGTCCCGCGCGGAGGCCGAGCAGGCGCTGGCCGCCGCCCGCGCCGAGGCCGAGCGGCTCGCCACCGAGGCCCGCCAGCGGCTCCAGAGCGACTCGGAGGCCGCCCGCAGCGAGGCCGACCAGATCCTGCGCCGGGCCCGCGCCGAGGCCGAGCGACTGCTGAACGCGGCGTCCACGCAGGCCCAGGAGGCCACCGAGCACGCCGAGCAGCTGCGCACCTCCACCGCCACCGAGTCGGACTCCGCCCGCCGCCAGGCCTCCGAGCTGAGCCGGGCGGCCGAGCAGCGCATGGCGGAGGCCGAGGCGGCGCTGCGCGAGGCGCGCGCCGAGGCCGAGAAGCTGGTCACGGAGGCGAAGGAGAACGCGGCCAAGACCGTCGCCGGCGCCGAGTCGACCAACGAGCAGCGCACGCGTACGGCGAAGGAGCAGGTCGCCCGGCTGGTCGAGGAGGCCACGAAGGAGGCCGAGGCCACCAAGTCGGCCGCCGAGGAAGCCGTGGCGGACGCCCGGGCCGAGGCGGAGAAGCTGCTGGCCGAGGCAGCCGAGAAGGCCCGCTCGATCACCGCGGAGGAGTCCGCCTCCCAGCTCGCCAAGACGGCCAAGACCGCCGAGGACGTGCTGAACAAGGCGTCCGAGGAGGCCCGGAAGACCACCAAGGCCGCCACCGAGGAGGCCGAGCGCATCCGCGCCGAGGCCGAGGCCGAGGCGGACCGGCTGCGGGCCGAGGCCCACGACCTCGCCGAACAGCTCAAGGGCACGGCGAAGGACGACACCAAGGAGTACCGCGCCAAGACCGTCGAGCTGCAGGAGGAGGCGCGCCGGCTGCGCGGCGAGGCCGAGCAGCTGCGCTCCGACGCGGTCGCCGAGGGTGAGCGGATCCGCTCCGAGGCCCGGCGCGAGGCCGTCCAGCAGATCGAGGAGGCGGCCAAGACCGCCGAGGAACTGCTCGCCAAGGCCCGGACGGACGCCGACGAGCTGCGGCAGACGGCCACCGCGGACAGCGAGAAGGTCCGCACCGAGGCCATCGAACGCGCGTCCACGCTGCGCCGCCAGGCCGAAGAGACGCTGGAGCGCACCCGCAAGGAGGCCGAGCGGCACCGCGCCGAGGCCGAGGAGCAGACCGAGGAGCTCAAGGCCGAGGCCGAGCGCGCCGCCCGTGAACTGCGCGAGGAGACCGAGCGCGGCGTCGAGGCCCGCAAGGCGGAGGCGGCCGAGGAGCTGACCCGGCTGCAGAGCGAGGCCGAGGCGCGGCTGGTCTCCGCCGAGGAGGCGCTCGCCGACGCCCGCGCCGAGGCCGAGCGGATCCGCCGCGAGGCCGGCGAGGAGAGCGACCGGCTGCGCTCCGAGGCCGCCGAGCGCATCCGTACGCTCCAGGCGCAGGCCGAGGCCGAGGTCGAGCGGCTGCGCGACGAGGCCGCGTCCGACGCGTCCGCGTCCCGCGCCGAGGGCGAGGCCGTCGCCGTACGGCTGCGGTCGGAGG
The DNA here is from genome assembly GCF_036322545.1 of Streptomyces sp. SP18BB07. NCBI lineage: Bacteria > Bacillati > Actinomycetota > Actinomycetes > Kitasatosporales > Streptomycetaceae > Streptomyces > Streptomyces sp. SP18BB07. The sequence continues at coordinate 84,749 of NZ_JAQYWT010000356.1, read as the reverse complement.
CCGCGTCCGAGGCCGAGCGGCTGAAGTCCGAGGCACAGGACACCGCCAACCGGGTACGGGCGGAGGCGCAGGCCGCGGCCGAGCGGCTCGCCACGGAGGCCTCGGAGACGCTGGCCGCCGCGCAGGAGGAGGCTCTCCGGCGCCGCCGCGAGGCCGAGGAGCTGCTCGGCGCGGCCCGGCAGGAGGCCGACCAGGAGCGGCTGCGGGCCCGCGAGCAGAGCGAGGAACTGCTGGCCTCGGCGCGCAAACGCGTCGAGGAGGCCCAGGCCGAGGCCGTACGGCTGGTCGAGGAGGCCGAGCGGCGCGCCATGGAGATGGTGTCGGCCGCCGAACAGCACGCCCAGCAGGTGCGGGACTCCGTCGCCGGGCTGCACGAGCAGGCCCAGGAGGAGATCGCCGGGCTGCGCAACACCGCCGAGCACGTGGCGGACCGGATGCGCCGGGAGGCCGAGGAGGAGTCGGACCGGGTCCGCGCCGACGCCTACGCGGAGCGGGAGCGGGCCACCGAGGACGCCAACCGGGTGCGCCGCGAGGCCCGGGAGGAGTCGGAGGCCGCCAAGTCGCTCGCCGAGCGCACGGTCGCGGAGGCCATCGCCGAGGCGGAGCGGGTGCGTTCCGACGCCTCCGAGCATGCCCAGCGGGTCCGTACGGAGGCCTCGGACACTGTCGCGCGGGCCGACCAGGACGCCTCGCGCACCCGTGCGGAGGCCCGCGACGACGCCAACCGCATCCGTTCGGACGCGGCGACCCAGGCCGACACCCTGATCACCGAGGTGACGGCCGAGGCGGAGCGGCTGACCCGGGAGACCAACGAGGAGGCCGAGCGGGTCCGGGCCGAGTCCGTCGCGAAGGCCGACCGGCTGATCGGCGAGGCCACCGACGAGGCCGAGCGGCTGCGGGCCGAGGCCGCCGAGACGGTGGGCTCCGCACAGCAGCATGCCGAGCGGGTCCGGGCCGACGCCGAGCGCGCGCGGGCCGAGGCGGAGGCGGAGGCCGACCGGCTCATGGCGCACGCCCGCGAGGAGGCCGACAACACCCTCGACCAGGCCCGCAAGGACGCCAACAAGCGGCGTTCCGAGGCCGCCGAGCAGGTCGACAAGCTCATCTCGGAGACGGCGGCCGAGGCCGACAAGCTGCTCACCGAGGCGCAGACGCAGGCCCTGCAGACCACCGCGGACGCCGAGGGGCAGGCCGACTCCATGGTCGGGGCGGCCCGCAAGGAGGCCGAGCGGCTGGTCGCCGAGGCGACCGTCGAGGGCAACTCCACGGTGGAGAAGGCCCGTACGGACGCCGACGAGCTGCTCGTCGGCGCGCGCCGGGACGCGACCGCCATAAGGGAGCGGGCCGAGGAGCTGCGCGACCGCATCACGGCCGAGATCGAGGCGCTGCACACGCGGGCCCGCCGTGAGGCCGCCGAGACGATGAAATCCACCGGTGACCGCTGTGACGCGCTCATCAAGGCCGCCGAGGAGCAGTTGGAGAAGGCGACGGCGAAGGCCAAGGAGATCGTTTCCGAGGCGAACTCCGAGGCGGGCAAGGTGCGTATCGCCGCGGTGAAGAAGGCCGAGGGTCTGCTGAAGGAGGCCGAGCAGAAGAAGTCCACGCTCGTCCGTGAGGCCGAGGAACTGAAGGCCGAGGCGATCCGCGAGGCCCGCCGGACGGTCGAGGAGGGCAAGCGCGAGCTGGAGGTGCTGGTCCGCCGCCGCGAGGACATCAATGCGGAGATTTCCCGTGTCCAGGACGTGCTGGTCGCGTTGGAGTCTTTTGAGGCCCCGTCGAGCGGCAAGGACGGTGGAGTCAAGACGGGCGCCGCGGCGGGTGCGACTCGTTCGGGTGGCAAGTCGTCAGACGGCTAGCGGTGCCGGGGTGTTGCGGGTATCTTCCCGCCCCGCCCTGGCGCTATGGACACCAATTTGTGCTCGTTCTGTGCTTGCCTTCTGTGCCGTCTGTGCTTTCAGGGCCTTTACGCAAAGTTTCTGGCAAGTATTCCGATGGTCGGCCACTCAAAAGGGGTGTCATTCTCCAGATCAAACGTGCATCTGCTCGATGACACGCCGCTTCGCCCCCTAGGATTCCACCTATCACCTCACCGGTCTCATTCGACAGGAACCCCATGAGCGACACTTCCCCCTACGGCTTCGAGCTTGTGCGGCGTGGATACGACCGCGCTCAGGTGGACGAACGTATCTCCAAGCTCGTCTCCGACCGTGACTCCGCTCTCGCCCGCATCACCGCCCTGGAGAAGCGCATCGAGGAGCTCCACCTCGAGACGCAGAACGCCCAGGCCGCGGTGACCGACGCCGAGCCGTCCTACGCCGGTCTCGGCGCGCGCGTCGAGAAGATCCTCCGCCTCGCCGAGGAGGAGGCGAAGGACCTGCGCGAGGAGGCCCGCCGCGCCGCCGAGCAGCACCGTGAGCTCGCCGAGTCGGCGGCCCAGCAGGTGCGCAACGACGCCGAGTCCTTCTCGGCGGAGCGCAAGGCCAAGGCCGAGGACGAGGGCGTCCGGATCGTCGAGAAGGCCAAGAGCGACGCGTCGCAGCTGCGTGCCGAGGCGCAGAAGGACGCGCAGTCCAAGCGCGAGGAGGCGGACGCCCTCTTCGAGGAGACCCGGGCGAAGGCCGCGCAGGCCGCCGCCGACTTCGAGACGAACCTCGCCAAGCGTCGCGAGCAGTCCGAGCGCGACCTGGCCTCGCGTCAGCAGAAGGCGGAGAAGCGTCTCGCGGAGATCGAGCACCGCGCGGAGCAGCTCCGCCTGGAGGCCGAGAAGCTGCGCACCGACGCCGAGCGCCGCGCCCGCCAGACGGTGGAGACCGCGCAGCGTCAGGCCGAGGACATCGTCGCGGACGCGAACGCCAAGGCCGACCGGATCCGTTCGGAATCCGAGCGCGAGCTGGCGGCGCTCACCAACCGCCGCGACTCGATCAACGCCCAGCTGACGAACGTGCGCGAGATGCTGGCCACCCTCACGGGTGCGGCGGTCGCCGCCGCGAGCTCGCCGGTCGCCGACGACGAGCCGATCTCCCGCGGGGTTCCGGCGCAGCAGTCCCGGTAACACGGACACCTGCCGTCTTACCGGCCGAGGCACCACGGGCCCGCGTCTCCCTCCGGGGGGCGCGGGCTTCGGCGTTCCGGGGGGCGTGGGCCTTCGTCATCCCGCTGTCCGTCAGCTGCGGGCAGTCGTGCCGCCTAATGGGTCGGGGTGCACGTCGGATCGCGGCTGACACCGGTACGTGGCTGGTCGCGCAGTTCCCCGCGCTCCTGAAGGGGCTTCGCCCCTCCGGTGGCAGGGCCCCCGGCACCGTTTTAGCGTGGCCGCATGATCGAGCTTGACGGGCTGACCAAGCGGTATGGCGAGAAGGTCGCGGTGAACAATCTGACTTTCGCCGTGCGGCCCGGGATCGTGACCGGTTTCCTCGGACCCAACGGAGCCGGGAAATCGACGACGATGCGCATGATCCTGGGGCTGGACCGCCCGACGGCGGGGGACGTCCGGATCGACGGCACGCACTACGACCGCCTGAGGGACCCGCTGACGTACATCGGCGCGCTGCTGGACGCGAAGGCCATGCACGGCGGCCGCAGCGCCTTCAACCACCTGCTGTGCCTCGCGCAGAGCAACGGCATCCCCCGGGCCCGGGTGCACGAGGTGCTGGACACGGTCGGACTGACGTCGGTCGCGCGGAAGAAGGCGAAGGGGTTCTCGCTCGGCATGGGTCAGCGGCTCGGCATCGCCGGCGCGCTGCTCGGCGATCCGCGGATCCTGATGTTCGACGAGCCCGTCAACGGCCTCGACCCCGAGGGCATCCACTGGATCCGGAACCTGATGAAGTCCCTCGCGGCCCAGGGCAGGACCGTGTTCGTGTCGTCGCACCTGATGAGCGAGATGGCGCTGACCGCCGACCACCTCGTGGTGATCGGACAGGGACGGCTCCTCGCCGACACCTCGATGGCGCAGTTCATCCAGCGGAACTCACGGTCGTACGTACGGATCCGCACCCCCCAGCGCGAACAGCTCCTCGACGCGCTGCACACGGTCGGTGTCATGGCCGTGGAGACGGGCGACGGGGCGCTGGAGGTGGACGGCGGGAAACCGGAGCAGATCGGTGAGCTGGCCGCCGAGCACCGGATCGTGCTGCACGAGCTGAGTCCCCGCCAGGCGTCGCTGGAGGAGGCGTTCATGCGGCTCACCGCCGAGTCGGTGGAGTACCACGCGCACGACGGCACCCCGGTGGCGAGTCCGCCGCCCGCCCCCGCCTGGGGCGCCGCCTGGAAGCCGGAAGGCCGGCCGTGACCGCGGCACAGGTCGTCCGCTCGGAGTGGACCAAGATCCGTTCGGTGGCGTCGACGGTGTGGACGCTGTCGCTGGCCGGGATCGTCACGATCGCGCTCGGCGTGCTCATCTCCCTGCTGTCGAAGAACGAGTTCGACAATCTGAGCCGCGCCGACCGGCTCTCGTTCGACCCGACGTTCATCAGCTTCGCCGGGATGACCCTCGGCCAGCTGGCGATGATCGTGTTCGGTGTGCTGGTGGTGTCGAACGAGTACAGCACCGGCATGATCCGGACCTCGCTGGCCGCCGTGCCCCAGCGCGGCACGTTCCTCTTCAGCAAGATCGCGGTGGCCACCGCCCTCTCCTTCGCGGTGGGACTCGTGACCAGCTTCGTGACGTTCTTCCTGGGGCAGGCGATGCTCGGCTCGCACCGGGCCGAGATCGGCGATCCGGGTGTCCTGCGGGCGGTCCTCGGCGGCGGGCTCTACATGACCCTGATCGCGATGTTCTCGATGGGCGTCGCGGCGATGCTGCGCAGCCCGATGCTGTCGCTCGGCATCCTGATGCCGTTCTTCTTCCTGATCTCCAACATCCTGGGCAACGTCGGCGCCACCGAGAAGGTCGGCCGCTACCTCCCCGACCAGGCCGGCAGCAAGATCATGCAGGTGGTCACCCCGGTCGACGACGACACGCCGTACGGGCCCTGGGGCGGTCTCGGCGTCATGGCGCTGTGGGTGGCGGCGGCCCTGCTCGGCGGCTATCTGTCGCTGAAGCGGCGCGACGCGTAGGCAGCGCCTGCCCAGAGGTCACGTACATGCCAAAACAACCGGCCGGTGACCTGCGTGGTTTTACTTCCTCTTGGGCGCAACCGTCAGCGCCCCGATAGGGTCCTAATCCTTACGGGGGCGTGTGCCCCGACGTCCTGAGACGTCCTGAACCGTTCGATGGGTGCGGAGCATGATCGAGGCAGTCGGCCTGACGAAGCGCTATGGCGCCAAGACAGCCGTGTACAACCTTTCCTTCCAGGTGCGGCCGGGGGCCGTCACCGGCTTCCTGGGCCCCAACGGCTCGGGCAAGTCGACGACGATGCGCATGATCCTGGGCCTGGACAATCCCACCTCCGGGCAGGTGACGATCGGCGGCTATCCGTACCGCAAGCTGCCGAACGCGGCCCGTCAGGTCGGTGCGCTCCTCGACGCCAAGGCGGTGCACGGCGGCCGGCACGCCCGCAACCACCTGCTGTCCCTGGCCCAGCTGTCGGGCATCCCGGCCCGCCGGGTGGACGAGGTGCTCGGCGTCGTCGGCCTCCAGGACGTGGCCAAGAAGCGCTCCAAGGGCTTCTCGCTCGGCATGGGACAGCGGCTCGGCATCGCCGCCGCCCTGCTCGGCGACCCCCAGGTGCTGCTCTTCGACGAGCCGGTCAACGGCCTCGACCCCGAGGGCATCCTCTGGGTCCGCAACCTGATGAAGGCGCTGGCCGCCGAGGGCCGTACGGTCTTCGTCTCCTCGCACCTGATGAGCGAGATGGCGCTGACCGCCGACCACCTCATCGTGATCGGGCGCGGGCAGCTGCTCTCCGACATGAGCATCAAGGACTTCATCTCGGCGAACTCCGCCGACTTCGCGCGCGTACGGACGCCGGACACCGAGCCGCAGCAGCGCGAGAAGCTGTCGGCGGCCCTGACCGAGGCGGGGGGCCAGGTGCTGCCCGAGCAGGACGGGGCACTGCGTGTCATGGGTCTGCCGCTCCCCCGGATCAGCGACCTCGCGCACGGCGCCGACGTACGGCTGTGGGAGCTGTCGCCGCACCAGGCCTCGCTGGAGGAGGCGTACATGCGGATGACGCAGGGCGCCGTCGACTACCGCTCGACGACCGACCAGAAGGCCGGTCTCCAGCAGCCCCTGCCGCCCGGCGCGCAGCCGCCGATGCCGGTGCCCGGGCAGGGCCAGCCGGGCTGGTACGCACCGCCGGCACCGCAGCAGGGCGGCCGGCCGTACGCACCGCAGGGCCACCCGGCACCGCAGGGCCAGCCGCCGGCCGGTCCCTACGGCGCTCCGGCTCCCGCAGCGCCCGCTCCGGCGCCCGCGCAGCCCCAGGCGAACCCCTACGCCCAGTCCGCGCCCCCGTCCGCGCCCCAGCCGCCCGCGCAGCCCGCCGCCGCGCCGGCCCCCTCCCCCGCACCCGCGGCCCCCGCGCCCGCCGCCGACCTGACGAAGTCCGAGGACGCCCGATGAGCACGCCCCAGCCGCCCGTCATGCAGCAGCCGCCCGCCCCCAACTGGCAGGGCGCGCCGGGCACTTCGTACACCTCGCCGATCCCGATCGTGCGCACCCACCTCGGGCACGCGATCTCCTCCGAGTGGACGAAGATCAAGTCGGTCCGTTCGACGATGTGGACGCTGGGTGTCTTCGTCGTCCTGGTGATCGGCCTCGGTCTGCTCTTCGCCCTGATCGCCTCGTCCACGGACATGAACCTGGAGGGCGAGTCCCCGCTCGGCCTCGGTCTGTTCGGACTGATGATCGGCAGCGTCTGCATCATCACGCTCGGGGTGCTGACCACCGCGTCCGAGTACGGCACGGGAATGATCCGGACCACGATGACGGCCTGCCCGAGCCGTGGCCGGGTGCTGCTCGCGAAGGCCATCGTGTTCTTCGCGCTCACCTTCACGGTCACCCTGGTCACCACCGCGTTCGTGGGCTTCGCCCAGGCGGCGATCCTGGAGGGCAACGGTGTGGTGAGCCCCGACGGCGAGGAGTGGCTCAAGGCCACCGTCGGCGTGAGCCTGTTCCTCGCGCTCTTCGGGCTGCTGTCGCTGCTGATGGGCTCGCTGATCCGGCACTCCGCCGGTGCGATCACCATCATGCTCGGCGTCTTCCTCGCGCCGCTGGTCATCGCGATCTTCATGTTCTCGGAGTCGCTGAAGGACGTGCAGGAGTTTCTGCTGGAGTACTCGATCCCGAGTCAGCTCAGCGTCTTCTACGGCGCGGAGCTCAGCCAGACCGGCCCGTCGGGCTGGGACCCGCTGTGGATCATGCTCGGTCTGGTGGCGGCCGCGTTCGTCGGCGCGTACGCCCTGCTGGAGAAGCGGGACGTCTGACCGGGGACCACGACCGAGAGTCCGCGAGGTGTCAGAACCTCGGCGCGTTACGGGACCGCTGCACCCGCGAGGTGCGGCGGTCCTTCGCGTTCCAGCAGGCCTTGTGCCAGTGCCGGCGCTCGTCGACGCCCGAGTGCTCGGGCCAGGCGACCACGTGCGGCACCCCGGAGGGGATCATCTGGTCGCACCCGGGGCAGCGGTAGGTCTTGCCGGCCGCGCTCGCGCCCGCCACATGGCGCACGCTCCACTCCTCGCCCCGCCAGGGCTCGCTGGTCTGCCAGCCGCCGTACCGGTCCGACGGGTCCTCGTCCGCGCTGCGGCCTGACGGACCCGACGGGCCCGACGCACCAGAGTCCTTGGGGCGGTTGCGACGCGGGGACACAGAACACCTCACGGGGCTATACAGGGAGCAGGGTTGGCATCCAGCCTACGCGGGCCCGGTGGGGGTATGCGTACGTGACCAATCCCCTCAGAACGCCCTCCGCCCGGCCCATTCTGCAGACAATCCGCAAATCTCGTCGCCAGGCCGTGTCTTCGGCACGTGTCACGGGGTTATGCCGGTGGGGGAGCTCCCGAGTCGGAGCCGAGGAAGCAGGAAGAGCGATGCACGTAGGAACATTTGTACTGGGCGCCCAGTTCCCCGGCCAGGGCCAGGGGGAGGCGCTCCACCGGGCGGTGCGGACCGCCGAAGTGGCGGACGAGGCAGGGCTGGACGCGGTCTGGCTGGCCGAGCACCACTTCGTGCCGTACGGCACCTGCCCGTCGGCGATCACCCTCGCCGCGTTACTGCTGGGGCGCACCCGGCGCATCCGGGTCGGCACGGCGGTCAGCGTGCTGCCCACCGTCCACCCCGTGGCCCTGGGCGAACAGGCCGCGCTGCTGCATGTGACCTCCGGCGGACGCTTCTCCCTGGGCGTCGGGCGCGGCGGGCCGTGGGTCGATCTGGAGGTCTTCGGCTCCGGGCTCGAGGCGTACGAGAAGGGCTTCCCGGAATCACTCGATCTGCTCATGCGCTGGCTGCGGGAGCCCACGGTCTCGGCGTCGGGGGAACGATTCAGCTTCCGTGAGGTGCCCGTCGTCCCGAGGCCCGCCGAGGACCTGGGCGAGACACCGGGTCCGGAGGTCGTCGTCGCCTGCACCTCGCCGACGAGTGTGAAGCTGGCCGCCGAGCGCGGGCTCTCGATGCTCCTCGGCATGCACGTGGGCGACGAGGAGAAGGCCGACATGGTCGCGCTGTGGCGCACCTGCGCCCGGGCGGCGGGCCGTTCACCGGAGGAGATCTCCGGCGCGGCCCATGTCTCCGCCGGCGTCTGCCAGATCGCGGACCGGCGCACCGATGCCGTGGAGGCGCTGACCAAGGCGATGCCGGGCTGGCTGAAGCAGGGGCTCGACGCGCATGTGACCGTCGACGGCCGTGCCCGCGCCATGCGTGACCCGCTGGCCTACACCGAACTGCTCTGCGGGCTGCACCCGGTGGGGACGCCGCGGCTGTGCGCCGACCGGCTCGCGGCGACCAGCGAACGGACGGGCATCTCCCGCTTCGCCCTGCTCGTCGAAGGCTCCGGCGATCTGGCGGCGACGGAGGAGAACGTACGGCGACTCGGCGCCGAGGTGCTGCCTCACCTCGGCTGAGCCACTGCGACTGCGACTGCGGGGAGCTTGCCGCCCCGGTTACCGATGCACCTCCCGCGATGGGAGCGGCAAGCTGTGGCGCTTCATGCCCTCAGCAGTCCCGGAGTTCCGGGGACTGGTTGAGGAGTTGGCCGCGGATCGAGGTGAAGCGGGCCAGCCTGTCGTCCACGGACGGGTCCTGTGGGAACACCGCCACCCGGTGGCAGTTCTGGAAGGCCAGCCGTACACCGAAGTGCCGCTGAAGCGCGCCGCGAATCGCGTCACTGGCGAGCGCGCGCAGCAGTTGTCCGCGCGCCTGCTCGTCCGGCGGGGGCGTCTGGTTGTCGGCGAACTCTCCGCCGTCGACCTTCAGCTGGGCCACCAGAGAGCTGATCATCTCCCACGCGTAAGGCAGGGAGGTCCGGACGCAGTCGACGAAGGCGGCTTCGTCGACCTCGCCTCGCTCGGCCTGTTCGAGTAGGGCCGGTGAGACGTCGAGCGACATGGGTTCTCCTCTCGCACCCCCACAACAACAGGGGTTGACGGACAGGGCGGAGATCGGGTCGGCGAACACGCAGAGTGCACGCTTCGCGACCTCCAGTTTCTACCGTAGGCAACCGAACATGACCGCACCAGGAGATTGCGCGCACCGACAGGGCCTGTGACGCACACAATCAGCCAATGCCGAACAGGAGTTGACAGCGGCACATGCCACGGGACGACGAAGGCCCACATGAGGGGCGGGAGAGCGTGACGGAGGGCGACAGTCACCGGGCGGGGTCGACGGGGTCGTCGAACGGTGCCCGGGAAGGTGCGTCGGCAGCGGAGCGGGCTCCGGTGAAGGCTGTTCCGGCGGTCGAATCGCGCGCACCCGTCGGCGTCGAGTAGCGTTGCCGACCATGCGTCTCGTCATTGCCCGCTGCTCCGTCGACTACGCGGGCCGGCTCACCGCCCATCTCCCCTCGGCCCCTCGCCTGATCCTGGTGAAGGCTGACGGCAGCGTCTCGATCCACGCGGACGACCGGGCCTACAAGCCCCTCAACTGGATGTCGCCGCCCTGCACGCTGAAGGAGGGTTCCGGGGACGAGGAAGGGGTCTGGACCGTCATCAACAAGGCGGGCGAGAAGCTCATCATCACGATGGAGGAGGTCCTCCACGACTCCTCGCACGAGCTGGGTGTCGACCCCGGGCTGATCAAGGACGGCGTGGAGGCGCATCTGCAGGAGCTGCTCGCCGACCGCATCGAGACCCTGGGCGAGGGCTACACCCTCATCCGCCGCGAGTACATGACCGCCATCGGCCCCGTCGACATCCTGTGCCGGGACGCCGACGGCGCGACCGTCGCGGTGGAGATCAAGCGGCGGGGCGAGATCGACGGCGTCGAGCAACTCACGCGCTATCTGGAGCTGTTGAACCGCGACCCGCATCTGGCGCCGGTCCGCGGCATCTTCGCCGCCCAGGAGATCAAGCCCCAGGCCCGGGTCCTCGCCACCGACCGCGGCATCGGCTGCGCGGTCCTCGACTACGACGCCCTGCGCGGCATCGAGGACGACAAGCTGCGCCTGTTCTAGCCGCGCGCCTCTCCCCCTGCCCGCGAACCGACCCGCGGGCACGGGAGGGGGCCCCTGTCTCATGGCCCCACTCCGATGAAATCGTCGGGTCCCACGGGGCACCAATCGCCGGGCGATCCGCCGCCGCACCGGGACCGGATCCCAGGTCGACTGGTTGGCGTTCCCCCCAACAGGACCGACAGGCAGACGTAACGGAGTCCTACTGATCTCCGGCGTACCGGCGTGCCGACTCGTTCTCCTGGGCCATGCGCCTGAGCGCCAGCAGCGCGGGTTCCAGGAGGACGGTCAGCAGCAGGGCGCGCTCGGCGGCCTCCAACGAGTCCTCGATCCCCTCCAGTTGGTCGAGGTCGAGGGTCGCGGTGCGCTCCGCGAGGCGGGCGTACGGCAGCAGTACCTGCCAGTCGAGCGGGGCGCCCAGGGTCCGCAGCGTGGTCAGGGTCTCGGCCAGCACCGCGCGCGCGGGGGCCGACTCGTGCACGTTCCACCCCAGCTCCTCGACCAGGGCGTCGACCTTCCCCGTCTCCGAGGGCGCCTCGGCGGCTTCCTCGGTGAGCCGGATGGCCCCCAGGGCGAGGCCCAGCTGGCGGTGGGTGTCCCCGGCGTGCTCCGCCAGCGCGCCCAGCAGCTCGCGGGTGGTGCTGACGGACAGCCCTCGGACGCCGATCAGCGCGCGGATCAGCCGAAGCCTGCGCACATGGCTCTCGTCGTACTCGGCCTGCGTCGCCGAGATCTGCCGCCCGGCCGGGAGCAGCCCCTCGCGGAGGTAGTACTTGATCGTCGCGACGGAGACATCGCTGCGGCGGCTCAGCTCGGAGATGCGCATCGGTCGCCCCCAGCCCTAGAAGTTGGATACCTTCACTGTCTAACATAGATAGTGAAGGTATCCAATATCTCCCCGGAGAGGGCCACAGTCATGCCCACGCTGCGCTGGACCACGGTCAGCACCCCCGCACCGGACACCGAGGCGTTCGTCATGGCCTCGCGCTTGGAGGTCCGCTCGTTCAAGGACGTACCGCGGTTCTTCCTCCAGTCCCTGTCCGCGTGGAAGCAGGTCTCCGGCGCGCCCGGGGCCTACGGCGCCTCACTGATCGCCCAGCCCCTGAAGCGCACGTTCTGGACCCTGTCGGCGTGGGAGGACAAGGAGGCGCTGTACACGTACGCGAGGACCGAACCGCACCGGTCGATCATGAACGGCCTGCGGCCCACGATGAAGGACTCGGTCTTCACCTTCTGGCAGGTCCCCTCGGCCGATCTGCCCATCGCCTGGCCGGACGCCCGGCGCCGCCTCGCCGAGCAGGCGCAGAGCACCTCGTGATCCCCACCGGCCGAGCCTTCCACGCCTTCCGCTAGGAGACCCCACCATGACGTTGTCCGGAGAGAACGCCGTTCTCGACAGTCCCGCCCCGGAGCCCGCCGCCCCCGGCGAGCGGCGCGTCCCCCTGTGGCTCGCCGTCGTCGCGTGCAGCCTGCCCATGTTCATGGTCGCGCTCGACAACCTCGTCGTCTCCACGGCCCTGCACACCCTGGCCGTCGACCTGGAGGCGAACACCCAGCAGCTCCAGTGGTTCGTCAACGCCTACGTCCTCAGCTTCGCCTGCCTGTTGATGACCGGCGCGGCCCTCGGGGACCGCTTCGGGCGCCGCATGGTCTTCGTCGTCGGCATCGTCGTGTTCACGCTGGCCTCCATAGGCTGCGGCCTGTCCGACACCAGCGCCCAGCTGATCACCTTCCGCACGCTCCAGGGCTTCGGCGCGGCCGCGGTCATGCCGCTGTCGCTGACCCTGCTGTCCCAGGCGGTCCCCGAGCGCCTGCGCGGGATGGCGCTGGGCATCTGGTCCGGCGTGAGCGGCCTGGCCGTGGCCATGGGCCCCGTGGTGGGCGGCGCGGTGGTCGAGGGCCTCGACTGGCGGTGGATCTTCTGGATCAACGTGCCGGTGTGCGTGATCGCCGTCCCCCTGGTTCTGATCGCCCTGCGGGAGAGCTCCCTGCCCCGCGCACGCCTCGACGTGCTCGGCATGCTGCTGGCGGCGGCCGGGCTGTGCGCCGTGGTGTGGGCGATCGTGCACGGCGAACCCGACGGCTGGACCTCGGCGAAGGTCCTGGGCGCGTTCCTCGGCGGCACCGTGCTGCTGGTCGCCTTCGTCGCCTGGGAGGCCCGGTCCCCCGAGCCCATGCTGCCGCTGTCCTTCTACCGGGTACGCGCCTTCACGCTCACCAACGTCGTCTCGGCGACGATGTACTTCGGCGTGTTCGGCTCCCTGTTCCTGCTGGCCCAGTACCTCCAGCTCGTGCCGCCGCGCACCCCGCTGGAGGCCGGCGTCCGCACCCTCGCCTGGACCCTCATGCCGATGTTCGTCGCCCCCGTCGCCGGACTCCTCACCGACAAGGTCGGCGGTGGCCGTCTGATGGCACTCGGCCTGTTCCTCCAGGGCGTGGGGCTGGGCTGGATCAACCTGGTCGCCGGCACCGACACGCCCTACTCCGCCCTGGTCGGCCCGATGATCGTGGCGGGCATCGGCATGGGCTTCGTCTTCGCCCCCACAGCCGCGGTGGTCCTGGGCTCGGTCGCCAAGGAGCACGCGGGCAAGGCGTCCGGCGCCAACACCACCGTCCGCGAGATCGGCGGCGCGCTCGGCATCGCCGTGCTCAGCACCGTGTTCGTGGCCTACGGCAGCACGCGGAGCCCTCAGGAGTTCGTCGACGGCCTGCGGCCGGCGGTATGGGTGGGCGTCGCGGTGGTGCTCGCCGGCGCCCTGTGCGCGCTCGCCATTCCACGCCACCCGCGCCCGGCCACGACGACCACGCCCGACGGCGACTGAACGCCCCGCGGAACCCCGTCTCCCGCGCGAACCTCTCGTTCACGCGGGAGACGACCGGACCGTCACCATCACCGTCAGGCCACGGTGTCGGCCGGAGGCTCGGGCACGGTAGCCGAGGCGGTCGTCGCCGTCGGGGCGGTGGCGGTGTCGGTGGTGCCGGGGGGCGGCGGGTCGTCGGTCGGATCCTCCGTCGGGTCGTCGGTCGGATCGCCCGTCGGGTCGTCCGTGGGATCGCCCGTCGGGTCGTCCGTGGGGTCGCCGGTCGGGTCGTCCGTGGGATCCGTCGACGGGTCGTCGGACGGCGTCGGCTTCGGGGAGGTCTTCGACGGCGACGGCGACGGCTTGCCCGACGACCCCGTCGTCCCGCTCGGGTCGTCCGACGGCTCCGCCGTGTCGGTCGGCGTCGGGTCGTCCGACGTGCCGTAGGTGCCGTCGGGCCCCGGGTCGGTCGGTTCGGGCAGGGTGCCCGGGGTGTCGTTCTCGTCGCCCGCCTTGGGGCGGTCCGCGACGAGGCCACCGTCGTCGGTGCCCTCGCTGGCCGACGGGTTGACGCCGACCCGCTCGGCCGGGGTGTCACCGTTGCGGTCGGACGTCGCGCCGAGGGTCACGACGGTGCCCAGGACGGCGGCGAGGAGCGCACCCGCCCCCGCCGCGACCAGGTTGCGCCGGGCGCCGCCGACCAGGCTCTTGAGGCTGCTCAGCCGGTGCGCGGGCGACCTGGAGCCGACCCGCTGGGTGACGAGCGTCGTCTCCTTGGCCGCCGGCGTCGAGGAGACCCCGCCGCTCCCCACGGCCCCCGTTCCCGCTCCCCACGCTCCAGAGCCGGTCACCGCCCCGAAACCGGCCCGGTCCGAACCCACCGCCCCGAAACCGGCACCGCCGAGGCCCGTGGCCCCGAGGCCGGCGCCGGCCGCCGGGTACGCGGACGGCACGCCTCCGGGCGGTGAGGCCGACTCCTCGTGACGGGCGTCCGGCACCTCCTCCCCCGCCGCCGTGCGCCCGCCGGGCGGAGTCGCCCCGGAGCGGTCGGCGACCAGGGCGAGGGCCCTGCGTCCAGCGACGGTGCCGCGCTTGTCGGCGAGGACGTTGCGCAGCCCGATGGATGCCTCCAGCTCCGCCCGGGCCCGCTCCAACTGCCCGGAGCAGAGCGCGAGGACGCCCAGCTCATGGTGGAAATAGGCCTGTTCGCCGGTCTCGTCGGCGAGACCGGCCGCCTCGGCGCCGGCCCGCAGCGCACGCTCCCAGGCGTTCCAGCGCAGCCCGGCGGCGAACGCGGGCGCCGCCTGCCGGGCCAGCACCACGGCGGCGCTCTCCTCGTCCTCGCCGGGCGGTGTCGTCACGGGCACGAGCGCGGTGAGGGCGGCCAGGACGGCGTCCGCCTCGGCCGCGACCCGCTCGGGGGTGACCGAGGGGTGCCCGGCCCACCAGGCGTAGTGCTGGGCGGCGGTGTGGGCGCGCGCCTCGGTGTCGTCGGCGTACCCGGCGGCCTCCAGCTGGGTCCGTACCCCGGCGGCGAGCCGGTAGCGGGAGCCGACAGGTGTCACCAGGGCGCAGCCGACCAGCTCGCCGAGAGCGGCGTCGGCGTGGGTGTCGCCCACCAGGGCGGGCAGGTGCGCCTGGTGCGGGATCTCCCCGCCGAGCGCGACGGCGAACCTGAGGGTCTCGCGGGCGGAGGCGCTCAGCCGGGAGGCGAGCAGCGCGGCGGGCGCGGCCCCTTCGGCGAGCGACGGCAGGGGCAGGTCGGGCCCGTCCGGGACGGCGTCGAAGGGCTCGTCGACGGGCGGCGCCTCCTGGAAGACCCCGAACTCGTCGACGGCGTCCGCGCCCGCCCGCTGCCGGTCCCGCTGCCTGAGCAGCGCACCGGCCTGGGTGAAGCGCAGCGGCAGTCCCTCGGACTCGAACCAGAGGTCACCGGCCCAGTTCGACTCGTCCTCGGTGAGCGGCCGCCCGACGGCACGCTTCAGGAGCTCCTCGCTGCCGGCCCGGTCGAAGCCGCCGAGGACGATCTCCTCCAGGGGGGCGTCGGCGGACGGCAGGGGGGTGTCGTGGGTGGCGCCGATCAGGAAGGCGCACTCGGGGGTGGCGTCGAGCAGTTCGTCGAGCGCGATCCCGCCGAACTCCAGGTCGTCCAGGACGACGACCGCGCCGATGTCCCGCACGATGTCGAGGATCTGCTGCCGGGCGGGCCGGAACAGCGGTGTGCTGTACACGGCTGCGAACAGGTCGTACAGCAGGTCGTCGACCGTGCGCCGGAAGCCGCTCAACCGGACGACGCCGTCGGGGGCCAGATCCGCGCAGTCCTCGGCGACGGCGTCGAGGAGGGTGGTGCGACCGGATCCGGGGGCTCCGGTGAGGCGCACGGAGCGGCCGCGCGCGAGCAGCCGTACGAGGCGTGCTCTCTCCTCGTCGCGCTGGAGCAGCGGCAGTCGGGGCAGCGAGGGGCCCGGGGGCACCGGCGGCCGGGCGGCGCGGTCGATGGCGTCGCGGTCGGCGGGTGTGTGCTTCACGGGCTGACCAGGCGCTTCGCCCGGTGGGCAGTTCTCTATCTCGCTGCCGTCGACGGGGTTGACGGTGAGCAGGAAGTCGCCCGAGACGAGCTGGACGGTGCGGGCGAGTGCCGGGGCGTGCCGGTCGAAGTCCTGCGTCAGCGCGTCCCGTGGTGGACGCTTGCTCTGCGCCTGTCCGTCGTCATGGCCGTACTCTTCGGGTCCCCGGTTGTTCGGGTCCATCGGTCCTAGCCCCCCAAAAGCGTCTCGTGTGCTGGAGCCCCTCCCGGCCGTGTCGCACACCGCGCTGTCGCTTCTGGTCCGGAACCCGCTCGAGGGTAGCTGGCAGCGGGCAGCCGAACCCTAAACCTTCGCACAGTATCTCCGACAGTCCGGGGTCCCGCGCCGTCCGAGACATCACAGTCTCGTGAGGATTGCGAGCGTGGTGCGTTTCGCCCTCATGAGCCCCACGGGTGCCCCGCCCACACAGAGCCATACGTTCAGGCCCGTACACGCGTTCACACTCTGGGCAATGACTCCAGGCCGATTCCGCCCTCGATCGCGAGGATCCGGTGCAGCCGGGTGGCCACGAGCAGCCGCTGCATCTGCGGTGGCACATCGCGCAGCACGAGCCGCCGTCCGCACCGTCCCGCCCGCCGGTGGGCTCCCATGATCACCCCGAGTCCGGTGGCGTCCCAGGAGTCCAGCTCTGACAGGTCGAGCACCAGGTCGCCGGCTCCGTCGTCGACGGCCGAGTGCAGGACCGTACGGGCGTCCGCCGCGCTGCGTACGTCGAGGCGGCCCCCGACGACCAGCTCGGCGTGGTCGCCCCTGATGAACATAAGCGCTCCCGTGAGTGCGTCTCGTACTCCGTGATCTGAGTGATGCAACGTCTGACGGCGTTCGACACCGCCAGGTTGCCGTCTGTGAGCGAACCGATACCGAATTCACCTCAAGGGGTGAGGCCGGAGAGGCTCATGCGTTCACATGCGTGGGAGGGGCCGCCCGTGACACGCGCGCCGGCGTCAGCCGGGTCCGCGTCAGTAGGTGTAGAAGCCCTGCCCGCTCTTGCGTCCGATGTCACCGGCGTCCACCATCCGGCGCATCAGCTCCGGAGGGGCGAACTTCTCGTCCTGCGACTCGGTGTAGATGTTGCTCGTGGCGTGCAGCAGGATGTCGACGCCCGTCAGATCGGCCGTGGCCAGGGGCCCCATCGCGTGGCCGAAGCCCAACTTGCAGGCGAGGTCGATGTCCTCGGCGGTGGCGACGCCCGACTCGTACAGCTTCGCTGCCTCGACGACGAGGGCGGAGATGAGACGGGTCGTCACGAAGCCGGCGACGTCCCGGTTGACGACGATGCAGGTCTTGCCGACCGACTCGGCGAACTCCCGTGCGGCGGCGAGCGTCTCGTCGCTCGTCTTGTAGCCGCGCACCAGTTCGCAGAGCTGCATCATCGGCACGGGCGAGAAGAAGTGGACGCCGACGACCCGCTCGGGACGCTCGGTGGCCGCCGCGATCTTGGTGATCGGGATGGCGGAGGTGTTGGAGGCGAGCACGGTGTCCTCGCGGACGACCTTGTCGAGCGCCCGGAAGATCTCGTGCTTCACCTCCAGCTTCTCGAAGACGGCCTCGACGACGACGTCCGCGTCGGCGGCCGCGTCGAGGTCGGTGGTGGCGGTGATCCGCCCCAGCGCCGCCTCGGCGTCCTCGGCCGCCAGCTTCCCCTTGCTCACGAACTTGTCGTACGACGCCGTGATGGAGCCGATGCCACGGTTCAGCGCCTCGTCGGTGACGTCACGCAGGACGACGTCCCAGCCCGCCTGCGCGGACACCTGGGCGATCCCGGACCCCATGAGTCCGGCTCCGATCACGGCGAGCTTCCGTGCCACTGTGCGACTCCCCTGGTACGCGCTGTCGATGACTGACCTCTCGGCCGGACACTAGCGCTCGTGAAGGGCTGTGTGACCGCTTAGTAACGCGAGTCACGTCTCAAAGGACGGACATCACACCGGCAGCACTCACTCGAAGGGTCGTACGGCGTAGTTGAGCACCTTCTCGCTCAACAGGCCCTCCATACCGTCCAGAAGAACAAGCACCTCTCGTGACACTTCGCCCGGATTGCGCCCCTCGAGCATCTCGCGCCCGATGACGGCCATCACCGTCTGGTGGACCCAGTTGATCTGACCGGCGATCAGGGTGGGCAGCGGGTCGTCGGGGGCCGCGCCGGTCTCCTCCCGGAGGGCCGCCTCCAGGTTGTCCTGGACCTCCTGCTGGATGCTCCACAGCCGGGACCGCAGCGCGGGCGCCTCGTGGATGGCCTTCATGAAGCGGTCGTAGCCCTCCATCAGACCGACGCGCGGCGAGACCACCTCGACCTCGGCACGCAGCTCGCGCAGCACGGCGGCGACGGCCGACTCGCCCCGGTCGCGACCACGCACCCAGCGGGCGAGCCGTTCGACGATGCCCGCACTGCGGTCGAAGAAGAGGTCCTCCTTGGCCGGGAAGTAGTTGTAGACCGTGTTCACGGAGACATCGGCAGCCTCGGCAACCTCCGCGATGGTGACGGTCACGAAGCCGTGCTCCAGGAACAGCCCGGTGGCGATGTCCGAGATCCGCTGCCTCGTCTCGCGCTTCTTGCGCTCCCTGAGCCCCTCTGCCATGGGCACATCGTAGGTCGCCCCGCCGGGCGACGGCGCATTCCTGGGGCCACTGAAAACTTGGTGACATTGCAAATTTTCAGTGACTCTGTTTTTCTGGGGTCATGCCCATCATCAGTGCGGCCGGACTGAGCCGTACCTTCCAGACGAAGCGCGGCCCCGTCGAAGCCGTGCGCGGAATCGACCTGACCGTGCGCCCCGGCGAGATCCTCGGCCTCCTCGGCCCGAACGGCGCGGGCAAGACGACGACCCTGCGCATGCTCACCACCCTGCTGCCCCCGACCGGCGGCGCGGCCACCGTCGCGGGCCACGACCTGGCGACCGACCCCTCCGGAGTACGCCGGTCCTGCGGCTATGTGGCGCAGTCGGGCGGGGTGGACCCACAGATCACCGTGCGGGAGGAACTGGTCACCCAGGGACGGCTCTACCGCCTGACGAAGAGCCAGGCCGCCGAGCGCGCCGAGGAGTTGGCGGGAGATCTGGACCTCACCGAGCTGCTGGACCGCAAGTGCGCCACGCTCTCCGGCGGTCAGCGGCGCCGTCTCGACATCGCGATGGCGCTCACCCACCGGCCCCGAGTCCTCTTCCTGGACGAGCCGACGACCGGACTGGACCCGGCGAGCCGCGCCGACCTCTGGGAGTTGGTCCGCCGACTGCGCGACGAGCACGGCACCACCGTCCTTCTGACGACGCACTACCTCGACGAGGCGGACGCCCTCGCCGACCGGATCGTCGTCGTCGACCAGGGCCGGGTCGTGGCGGACGACACCCCGAGCGCGCTCAAGCTGAAGCACGGCGGCTCGATCGACGCCACGCTCCAGGACACCTTCCTGGCCATCACCGGACGCGGGCCCTCCCCCGCCGACACCACCCCCGTAGCCGTCTAGAACCGGTCCGAGGACTCCCATGCTTCTTCACGACACCGCGCTGATCTTCGGGCGGTACGCCCGCCAGACCCTGCGCTCCCGCTTCGCGATGCTGTTCGGCGTACTGATGCCGCTGCTGTATCTGCTCTTCTTCGGTCCCCTGCTCACCGACATCCCGCTCGGCTCACGGGGCAGCTCCTGGCAGGTGCTGGTGCCCGGCCTGCTGCTGCAACTGGGCCTGTTCGGGGCCTCGTTCGCGGGTTTCATGGTCATCCTGGAGAAGCAGACCGGGGTGATCGAACGTATGCGTGTCACCCCGGTGAGCCGGCTCGCCCTGCTGCTGGGCCGGGTGCTGCGCGACGCGGCGGTCTTCGTCTTCCAGGCATTACTGCTGGTCCTCGCCGCGCTCGTCATGGGACTACGGGCACCCCTCGCCGGCGTCCTGATCGGCTTCGCCTTCGTGGCCGCGCTGACCGTCTCGCTCGCCTCGCTGTCGTACGCGCTCGCCATGACGGCGCGTTCCCAGCACGAGTTCGGCCCGGCGGTCAACGCGCTGACCATGCCGTCGATGCTCCTGTCGGGTCTGATGCTCCCGATGTCCCTGGCCCCGGGCTGGCTGGACATCCTGTCCCACTTCGTCCCGTTCCGCTATCTGGTGGACGCGATGCGGGACGCGTACGTGGGCGCGTACGCCACCCCGGCCATGCTGTACGGCGTTCTGGTGGCCGTCGGACTCACGGCCGTCTCCGTGACGGTGGGCACACGGGTCTTCCGGACGGCCGGGGCGTAACTACGCTGGTCGCATGGTCAATCTGACGCGCATCTACACCAGGACCGGCGACCAGGGCACCACCAACCTCGGCGACATGAGCCGGGTGCCCAAGACCGATCCGCGGATCTCGGCGTACGCGGACGCCAACGAGGCCAACGCGGCGATCGGCACGGCGGTCGCACTCGGCGGACTGGACGAGGAGATCGTCAAGGTCCTCGTGCGGGTGCAGAACGATCTGTTCGACGTGGGCGCCGACCTCTCCACCCCCGTCGTCGAGAACCCCGAGTTCCCGCCCCTGCGGGTCGAGCAGTTCTACATCGACAAGCTGGAGGCCGACTGCGACCGCTTCAACGGGGAGCTGGAGAAGCTGCGCTCCTTCATCCTGCCCGGCGGCACCCCCGGCGCGGCCCTGCTGCACCAGGCCTGCACGGTGGTCCGGCGGGCCGAGCGCTCGACCTGGGCAGCCCTGGAGACCCACGCCGACGGGATGAACCCCCTCACCGCGACCTACCTCAACCGCCTCTCCGACCTCCTGTTCATCCTCGCGAGGACGGCGAACAAGGAGGTCGGAGACGTGCTGTGGGTGCCGGGCGGGGAGCGGTAGCCGCCACCGCCACAGCCACGGCCTAGGACCGCGTTCCGCGAGCCCGCTGGTAGAGGCCCGTGGCGATGAGGACGCCCCCCACGCACATCATCACCACGCCGACCTTGGTCAAGGTGACGACCGGGACCTCCACCCCCTCGGTGAAGAACCACAGCACCAGGCCGATCACGAGGGTGGCGACCCCTTCCACCAGGTTCCGCGTCGCCCGGCCGACCGTCCCGTCCGTCGCGGCGCTCATCGTCCGATCCTCTCCTTCGCGTGCGCGGAGTCCCGGTCCCCGCCCTCCGGGGCGCCCGGCTCCTTCTTCGGCCAGATCGTGTAGGCGAGGGCGACCAGACCGTGGATGCCGGCGGCCCGGAGGGCCACCCACTGGAACGACCTCAGCGAATCGACGTTCCCGTCGTCGCCGACGTACCAGACGGCCAGCTGCAGCAGGGCCAGGGCGACCCCCGTCGCCACCAGCGTCCGGGTCCACAGCCTGCCCTCGTGCCGGGCCCTGGCCAGGCCGTACTTCGGCGGGCCGGGCGGCCTGGGCCCGCCGGCCAGGCGGTGGGCGGCGTGACCGTCCAGCCACTTGATCATGTAGTGGCCGTAGCCGACGGTGAAGCCGATGTAGAGCGCGGCCACCCCGTGCTCCCAGCTCGGCTCGGCGCCGTTCTTCAGGTCGATCGCGGTCACGACGAACAGCACCAGCTCCAGCACGGGCTCGCAGAGCAGCAGCACGACACTGGCCCGGCGCTTGTTCAGTAGGTAGCGGACGGCCAGGGCCAGGGCCAGCAGCACCCAGAAACCGACCTCGCAGGCGATGATCAACGCGACGATCACGACTCGCTCCTCTCGTTCACCCTTCCAGGCTCCCGGCGGGCGGCCCCCGATACGTCGTCGGCGGTGACGAAGTGCCGGTACATCGAAAGATGCAGTCCGGGACCCTTCTCGGGCACCAGGCGCCGGACTCCCGTCCCGTGTTGGATGGAGGGCATGGCCGTACGACCGCCCCGCCCGCACCGGATGGACCTGTGCATCGCCGCCGCCGGACTCCTCGGTGGTCTGCTGCTGTGGGTCCTGGGCCTGGACACGCGCACGCCCCGCGACGGACTCGTGGTGCTCGAGAGCCACTGGTGGGTCCTGCCGCCCCTCGTCGTGACGGCGGGCTGCGAGGCGCTGCGCCGCGTCATGCCCCGCACGGCCCTGCTGGTCGGCTGGGCCGCGCTGACCCTGGACACCATCACCCAGGGCAGCCTGATCACGGTCCTGATGTTCACCGACCTGGTCTACGCGGCCGTCCTGTACGGCCCGCCCGCCACGGCCCGCCGGGTGCCCTGGGTCTCCGGGCTGGTGACCGTCGCCTTCACCGTGGTCCCGCTGACGGCCTTCCGGAAACCGGAGGCGCTGCTGATCGGGGTGGTGGTCGGCCTGGTCTCCCTGATGCCCGCCGGCACCGGCTGGATCGTGCGCAACCACCGCGACGCCGCCGAGGCGGCCCGGCTGCGCGCCGAACAGACGGCCCTGCTGGCGGAGATGGACCGCGCCCAGGCCGTCGTGTCCGAACGGGCGCGCATGGCGAGGGAGTTGCACGACATGGTCGCCAACCACCTCTCGGCGATCGCGATCCACTCCACGGCCGCACTCTCCCTCGACGACCCGGACACCTCCAAGGACGCCCTCGGGGTCATCCGCGAGAACAGCGTGGCGGGTCTCGCCGAGATGCGCCGGCTGATCGGCATCCTCCGGGACTCCGGCGACGACGCCGAGCCGTCGGCCGCGCCCACGCTCGACGGACTCGGCGCACTGGTCGACACCGCCCGCACCAATGGTCTCGACGTCACCCTGGACGCCGACCACGCCGACACCCTCCCCGCCCCCGTCGAGCTGGCGGCCTACCGCATCGTCCAGGAGTCGCTCACCAACGCGCTCAAGCACGCCGCCCCCGGCCGGGTCACCGTCGCGCTGCGCCGGGCGAACGGCTCCCTCGACATCGCCGTGACCAGCCCGTACGGCGACCGCGACGGGCCGAGCGCGCCCGGTTCCGGCGCGGGTCTGGTCGGGATGCGGGAGCGGGTCGCCCTGCTGGGCGGCACCTTCGAGGCGGGCCCCGAGAGCTCGGTACACGGCAAGATCTGGAGCGTCCGCGCCACCCTCCCCGTCTCCCAAGGAGAACCCGCATGATCCGTGTGCTCGTCGCCGAGGACCAGTCCGCCGTACGGGCCGGGCTGGTGCTCATCCTGCGCAGCGCGCCGGACATCGAGGTGGTCGGGGAGGCCGCGGACGGCCAGCGGGCGGTCGCGCTCGCGCGGGAGCTGCGGCCGGACCTGGTGCTGATGGACGTGCAGATGCCGCGCCTGGACGGGGTGTCGGCGACCCGGCAGGTGGTCGCCGAGGGGCTGGCCGATGTCCTCGTGCTCACCACCTTCGACCTCGACGAGTACGTGTTCGGGGCGCTGCGGGCCGGCGCCTCCGGGTTCCTGCTGAAGAACACGGAGGCGAGGGACCTCATCGAGGCGGTGCGGACGGTGGGGCGCGGCGAGGGGCTGATCGCCCCGGCGGTCACCCGGCGGCTGATCGCGGAGTTCGCCGCCAAGCCCGTACGGGAGCCCGCGGTCGATCCGTCCGTCCTCGGCTCCCTCACCCGGCGGGAGCGGGAGGTCCTCTCCTGTCTGGGCGAGGGCCTGTCGAACGCGGAGATCGCCGGTCGCCTGGACATGGCGGAGGCGACGGTGAAGACACATGTCAGCCGTCTGCTGGGGAAGCTCGATCTGCGCAGCAGGGTGCAAGCGGCCGTGCTGGCACAGGAGTTGCGGGTCTGACCTCGACACGACCCGCCAGGAGACCCGGTCTGGGGTGCCGGGCGTGAGCGCACTGGTCCAGACCCATTGACCTATGGTCCAGACCTTTCTATTCTCAGCCGCAGTGCGCCACGTCATGCTCATGATCAAGACACCCCACAAGGAGGCGCACATGCGCTTCAGGCACAGAGCCATAGCGGGTCTCGCGACCCTCCTCCTCCCCCTCGCCGGCCTGGTCGGTCTCGCCACGCCCGCGCAGGCGGCCACGGAAGCGACCGCCACCTACGCCAAGCCCCAGGACTGGGGCTCCGGCTTCGAAGGCAAGTGGACGGTGAAGAACACCGGCACCACGACCATCAGCTCCTGGACCGTCGAGTGGGACTTCCCCTCAGGCACGACGGTCACCTCCGCCTGGGACGCGGACGTCACCTCCTCCGGCACCCACTGGACCGCCAAGAACAAGTCCTGGAACGGCACCCTCGCCCCCGGCGCCTCCGTCTCCTTCGGTTTCAACGGGAGCGGCTCAGGCTCCCCGGCCAACTGCAAGCTCAACGGCGGTAGTTGCGACGGCGGCCCCAGCGTCCCCGGCGACACGGCGCCCTCCGCCCCCGGCACCCCGACCACCTCGGACGTCACCGACACCTCGGTGAAGCTGAGCTGGCGCGCCGCCACCGACGACAAGGGCGTCAAGAACTACGACGTCCTGCGCGGCGGCACCAAGGTAGCCACCGTCACCGGCACCACCTACACGGACACCGGCCTGAGTGCCGGCACCGACTACTCGTACACCGTCCAGGCCCGTGACACCGCCGACCAGACCGGCCCGGTCAGCGGCGCCGCGGCCGTCCGGACCACCGGGGGCGGCACGAACCCGAACCCGGGCTCGAAGATCAACCTCGGCTACTTCACCGAGTGGGGCGTCTACGGCCGCAACTACCACGTGAAGAACCTGGTCACCTCGGGCTCCGCGGCCAAGATCACCCACATCAACTACGCCTTCGGCAACGTCAAGAACGGCCAGTGCACGGTCGACGACACCTACGCCGCCTACGACAAGGCGTACACCGCCGACCAGTCCGTCAGCGGCACCGCCGACACCTGGGACCAGCCGCTGCGCGGCAACTTCAACCAGCTCCGCCAGCTCAAGGCCAAGTACCCGCACATCAAGGTGCTGTACTCCTTCGGCGGCTGGACCTACTCCGGCGGCTTCGGCCAGGCCGCGCAGAACCCGGCCGCGTTCGCCAAGTCCTGCAAGGCCGTGGTCGAGGACCCGCGCTGGGCGGACGTCTTCGACGGCATCGACATCGACTGGGAGTACCCGAACGCCTGCGGGCTGACCTGCGACACCTCGGGCCCGGCGGCCTTCAGGAACCTCTCCCAGGCACTGCGTGCCGAGTTCGGCGCGAACTACCTGGTCACCGCTGCCATCACCGCCGACGGCTCCTCCGGCGGCAAGATCGACGCGGCCGACTACGGCGGCGCCGCCCAGTACCTCGACTGGTACAACGTGATGACGTACGACTACTTCGGCGCCTTCGACAAGGACGGCCCGACCGCCCCGCACTCCCCGCTCACCTCGTACTCCGGGATCCCGCAGGCCGGCTTCAACTCCGCCGACGCCATCGCCAAGCTGAAGTCGAAGGGCGTCCCGTCCGCCAAGCTGCTGCTCGGCATCGGCTTCTACGGCCGAGGCTGGACCGGCGTCACCCAGTCCGCCCCCGGCGGCACGGCGACCGGAGCGGCCCCGGGCACCTACGAGGCGGGCATCGAGGACTACAAGATCCTGAAGAACTCCTGCCCGGCCACCGGCACGATCGCCGGCACGGCCTACGCCCACTGCGGCGGCAACTGGTGGAGCTACGACACCCCGTCCACCATCGCCGGAAAGATGACCTGGGCGAAGAACCAGGGCCTGGGCGGCGCGTTCTTCTGGGAGTTCAGCGGAGACACGAGCAACGGAGAGCTGGTGAACGCGATCAGCAACGGGCTGAAGTAGAAGTCAGGCCACGTTGACGCGCTGACCGGGCGGGGCTGCCTCCAGCCACGCGAGGAAACCGGTCAGCGCGTCCTCGCTCATCGCCAGTTCCAGCCGGTTCCCGCGGTGCAGACACGCGAGGATCACGGCGTCGGAGAGAAGCGCCAGCTCCTCCTCGCCCTCGGGAGTGCGACGCCCGGCCACCTCGATCGAGGCACGCTCCAGGACGCGGCGGGGGCGGGGCGAGTACGAGAAGACGCGGTACCACTCGATGCGGTCGCCGTTGTAGCGGGCGACGCCGTACCCCCAGCCCTTGCCGCTGTCGTCGCTGCCGGGTTTCTCCGGGGCGTCCCAGCGGAGGCTGCAGTCGAAGGTGCCCCCGGAGCGCTGGATGAGGCGTCGGCGCAGTCCGAAGACGAAGAGCCCGACCACCACGAGCGCGATCACCGAACCGCACACAGTCAGAGCGAGGACCATCGACACCGACCTCCTCGTCTCCTAGGTAACGAAACGTAAAAAACACCCATATTCGCCTCAGCCGCGGCCGGGTCGGGATGAGGACATCCAGACCCAGCCGCGGCTGAGGTACAGCATCACACGGCGTCTGCGCTCAGCGCGCACCCGCCGTACGCAGTCGTACATCCGCGCGGCGCTCGGCGGCGGCATCGCCCTCCGCCTTCGCGCGCTCCAGCTCCCGCTGGGCGCCCTGGACGTCGATCTCGTCGGCCAGCTCGGCGACCTCGGCCAGCAGGGACAGCTTGTTGTCCGCGAACGAGATGAAACCGCCGTGCACAGCGACGACGACGGTGCCGCCCTCACTCGTACGGATGGTCACCGGGCCCGACTCCAGCACACCGAGCAGCGGCTGGTGACCGGGCATGACGCCGATGTCGCCGGACGTGGTCCGCGCGACGACCAGGGTGGCCTGGCCCGACCAGACCTCTCGGTCGGCCGCGACCAGCGCGACGTGCAGCTCAGCAGCCAAGGTGGCTCCTCGGGTCACCACCCGGCGCCTCGGCCGGGTGTTGGGTCAATTCTAGAGGGAGTACAGAGGGGGGCGGGACGCACCCCATGAGGTGTGGCCTCGCCCCCCACTGATCACGATGTGCCTGACGTCAGCTGACGCCGAGTTCCTTCGCGTTCTT
The DNA here is from genome assembly GCF_036322545.1 of Streptomyces sp. SP18BB07. Lineage (NCBI taxonomy): Bacteria > Bacillati > Actinomycetota > Actinomycetes > Kitasatosporales > Streptomycetaceae > Streptomyces > Streptomyces sp. SP18BB07. The sequence continues at coordinate 58,092 of NZ_JAQYWT010000356.1, read as the reverse complement.
CTTCAGGTCCTCGATACCACCGCACATGAAGAACGCCTGCTCCGGGAAGTGGTCGTACTCGCCGTCGATGATCGAGTTGAACGCGGCGATCGACTCGTCCAGCGGCACGTCCGACCCGTCGACGCCGGTGAACTGCTTGGCGACGTGGGTGTTCTGGGACAGGAAGCGCTCCACGCGACGGGCACGGTGGACGACGAGCTTGTCCTCCTCGCCGAGCTCGTCGATACCGAGGATCGCGATGATGTCCTGGAGGTCCTTGTACTTCTGCAGGACCGACTTCACGCGCATCGCGGCGTTGTAGTGGTCCGCCGCGATGTAGCGCGGGTCCAGGATGCGGGACGTGGAGTCCAGCGGGTCCACGGCCGGGTAGATGCCCTTCTCCGAGATCGGACGGGAGAGAACCGTCGTCGCGTCGAGGTGGGCGAAGGTGGTGGCCGGGGCCGGGTCGGTCAGGTCGTCCGCGGGGACGTAGATCGCCTGCATCGAGGTGATCGAGTGACCACGGGTCGAGGTGATGCGCTCCTGGAGGAGACCCATCTCGTCGGCCAGGTTCGGCTGGTAGCCCACCGCGGAGGGCATACGGCCGAGCAGGGTCGACACCTCGGAACCGGCCTGGGTGAAGCGGAAGATGTTGTCGATGAAGAACAGCACGTCCTGCTTCTGCACATCGCGGAAGTACTCCGCCATGGTCAGACCGGCGAGGGCCACGCGCAGACGGGTGCCCGGGGGCTCGTCCATCTGGCCGAAGACCAGCGCGGTCTTGTCGATGACGCCGGACTCCGACATCTCCTCGATGAGGTCGTTGCCCTCACGGGTGCGCTCACCGACACCGGCGAACACGGAGACACCGTCGTGGTTGTTGGCGACGCGGTAGATCATCTCCTGGATGAGCACCGTCTTGCCGACACCGGCACCACCGAACAGACCGATCTTTCCACCCTTGACGTACGGGGTGAGAAGGTCGATGACCTTGACGCCGGTCTCGAACATCTCGGTCTTCGACTCGAGCTCGTCGAAGTTCGGGGCCTTGCGGTGGATGCCCCAGCGCTCGCCCGTGTACTGCTCGTCGACGTTCAGCACCTCACCGAGGGTGTTGAACACCTTGCCCTTGGTGAAGTCGCCGACCGGCACGGTGATGGAGGCACCGGTGTCGGTGACCGGGGCCTGGCGGACCAGGCCGTCGGTGGGCTGCATGGAGATGGTGCGGACCAGGCCGTCACCCAGGTGCTGGGCGACCTCCAGGGTCAGCGTCTTCAGCTCGCCGGCGTTGGCCGGGTCGGCCACCTCGACGTGAAGGGCGTTGTAGATCTCCGGCATCGCGTCGACGGGGAACTCCACGTCGACGACCGGGCCGATGACCCGGGCGACGCGGCCCGTGGCAACGGCCGTCTCAGAAGTCGTCGTCATTACTTGTCACTCCCCGCGGTCGCGTCGGAAAGGGCTGCGGAGCCACCGACGATCTCGCTGATTTCCTGGGTGATTTCGGCCTGGCGGGCCGCGTTGGCAAGGCGGGAGAGCGTGTTGATCAGCTCGCCCGCGTTGTCGGTCGCCGACTTCATCGCGCGGCGGGTGGCGGCGTGCTTGGAGGCAGCCGACTGCAGCAGCGCGTTGTAGATGCGGCTCTCGACGTAGCGCGGCAGCAGGGCGTCGAGGACGTCCTCCGCCGACGGCTCGAAGTCGTACAGCGGGAGGATCTCGCCCTTGGGCGCCTCCTCCGCGACCTCTTCGAGGCTGAGCGGCAGCAGACGCGCGTCGAGCGCCTGCTGCGTCATCATCGAGACGAACTCGGTGTAGACGATGTGGAGCTCGTCCACGCCGCCGTCCGCCGTGTCCTTCTCGATGGCCTCGATCAGCGGGCCCGCGACCTTCTTGGCGTCCGCGTACGTGGGCTCGTCGGTGAAGCCGGTCCACTGCTCCACGACCTTGCGCTCGCGGAAGTTGTAGTGGGCGACACCGCGGCGGCCGACGATGTACGTGTCGACCTGCTTGCCCTCGGCCTCGAGGCGTGCCGTCAGCTTCTCCGCCGCCTTGATGGCGTTGGAGTTGAAGGCACCGGCGAGACCGCGGTCACTCGTCAGCAGCAGCACTGCGGAACGCGTGACCTTCTCGGCCTGCGTGGTCAGCGGGTGCTTGGTGTTCGAACCAGTGCCCACCGCCGTGACCGCGCGGGTGAGCTCGGTCGCGTAGGGCGTGGAGGCCGCCACCTTGCGCTGCGCCTTGACGACGCGCGAGGCGGCGATCATCTCCATCGCCTTGGTGATCTTCTTGGTCGCGGTGACGGATCGGATGCGACGCTTGTAGACCCGGAGCTGAGCTCCCATGAGTCAGGTCCCTTCCTTACGTCACTTGGAGACGTTGACGGCCGGAGCGTCCTCGCCGAGCAGCTTGCCGTCCGCGGTCTCGAACTGCTTCTTGAAGTCGGTGATCGCGTCCGCGACGGCGGTCAGCGTGTCGTCCGAGAGCTTGCCGCCCTCCTTGATGGAGGTCATGAGGCCCTGCTCCTTGCGGTGCAGGTACTCCAGCAGCTCCTTCTCGAAGCGGCGGATGTCGGCGACCGGCACGTCGTCCATCTTGCCGGTGGTGCCGGCCCACACGGAGACGACCTGGTCCTCGGTGGACATCGGCTCGTACTGGGCCTGCTTCAGCAGCTCGACCATGCGCTGACCGCGCTCCAGCTGCGCCTTCGACGCGGCGTCCAGGTCGGAACCGAAGGCGGCGAACGCCTCCAGCTCACGGAACTGGGCGAGGTCCACGCGCAGACGGCCGGAGACCTGCTTCATCGCCTTGTGCTGGGCGGAGCCACCGACTCGGGAGACGGAGATACCCACGTTCAGCGCGGGGCGCTGACCGGCGTTGAAGAGGTCCGACTCCAGGAAGCACTGGCCGTCGGTGATGGAGATGACGTTGGTCGGGATGAACGCCGAGACGTCGTTGGCCTTCGTCTCGACGATCGGCAGACCGGTCATCGAGCCCGCGCCCAGCTCGTCGGAGAGCTTCGCGCAACGCTCCAGCAGACGGGAGTGCAGGTAGAAGACGTCACCCGGGTAGGCCTCACGGCCCGGCGGGCGGCGCAGCAGCAGGGACACGGCGCGGTAGGCGTCGGCCTGCTTCGAGAGGTCGTCGAAGATGATGAGGACGTGCTTGCCCTCGTACATCCACTGCTGACCGATGGCCGAACCGGTGTAGGGCGCCAGGTACTTGAAGCCGGCCGGGTCGGACGCCGGGGCGGCGACGATGGTCGTGTACTCCAGCGCGCCGTTCTCCTCCAGCGCGCGGCGGACCGACGCGATGGTCGAGCCCTTCTGGCCGATGGCGACGTAGACGCAGCGGACCTGCTTCTTCGGGTCGCCCGAGCGCCAGTTGTCGCGCTGGTTGATGATCGTGTCGACGGCCAGGGCGGTCTTGCCGGTCTGGCGGTCACCGATGATCAGCTGACGCTGACCACGGCCGATCGGGGTCATCGCGTCGACGGCCTTGTAGCCGGTCTCCATCGGCTCGTGCACCGACTTACGGGCCATGACGCCCGGGGCCTGCAGCTCCAGGGCACGACGACCGCTGGTCTCGATCTCGCCGAGGCCGTCGATCGGGTTGCCGAGCGGGTCGACGACGCGGCCGAGGTAGCCCTCGCCCACCGCGACCGACAGGACCTCGCCGGTACGGGTGACCGGCTGACCCTCCTCGATACCGCTGAACTCACCGAGGACGATGGCGCCGATCTCGCGCTCTTCCAGGTTGAGCGCGAGGCCGAGGGTGCCGTCCTCGAACTTCAGCAGTTCGTTGGCCATGGCCGAGGGAAGACCCTCGACCTTCGCGATGCCGTCGCCGGCAAGGGTGACCGTACCGACCTCCTCGCGCGAGGCCGCGTCCGGCTTGTACGACTGGACGAAGTTCTCCAGCGCGTCCCGGATCTCCTCCGGCCGGATCGTGAGCTCCGCCATCTGGGTTCCCTGCTCTCCTTGTTGGGCCCGAAGTTTCACTTGGGGGGAATGCCTAAACACCCGGACTCCCCCCTGAACGAGGTGAATCCTCTGCACGGCCCAACCGGGCCGTAGGTACACGTACGTACTGCTATGAAGTTTGTGCTAGCTCGCCAGGCGGCGGGCGGCGTCCTCGAGTCGGTCCGCGATCGAGCCGTTGATGATCTCGTCACCGACCTGCACCCGGATCCCGCCGAGGACACCGGGGTCCACGTCGAGGTTGAGGTGCATCGGGCGGCCGTAGAGCTTCCCCAGGGCGGCGCCGAGGCGTCGCTTCTGCGGGTCGCTCAGCGGGACCGCCGAGGTGACGACGGCGACCATGCGGTCCCGGCGCTCGGCGGCGAGCTTGGACAGGGACTCGAGTCCCCCCTCCAGGCTACGTCCACGCGGCGCGGCCACGAGGCGCGTCACCAGACGCTCGGTGGTGGCCTTGGCGCGGCCGCCGAGCAGGCTGCTCAGCAGCGCGCTCTTGGCCTGGCCACCCGCGGCACGGTCGGTCAGCGCGGACCGCAGCTCGGTGTTCGAGGCGACGATCCGGCCGAAGCGGAACAGCTCGTCCTCGACGTCGTCGAGCGTGGCCGACTGCTGCGCGGCCGTGAGGTCGGCGACGTCGGCCAGCTGCTCCAGCGCGTCCACCAGGTCGCGGGGCTGCGACCAGCGGGAGCGCACCAGACCGGACACCAGGTCGACGGTGGTCGTACCGATCTGACCACCGAGGATGCGGCCGACCAGCTCGGCCTTGGCCTCGCCGGACTGCGCCGGGTCGGTGAGGACCCGACGCAGCGACACCTCGCGGTGGAGCAGAGCGGTGACGGCGGCCAGCTCGTCGGCGAGCCGCGCCGCGTCCACGGACGTGGAGTCCGTCAGCGCGTCGAGGCGCTCACGTGCGGCTGCCAGGGCCTCGCGGCTCGCTCCGTTCATCGCGTGGCCTCGGCCTTCTCCTCGAGGTCGTCGAGGAAGCGGTCGATGACACGGCTCTGCCGGGCGTGGTCCTCCAGGGACTCACCGACGAGCTTGCCGGCCAGGTCGGTGGCGAGCTTGCCCACGTCCTGGCGCAGCGCCGAAGAGGCGGCCTTGCGGTCGGCCTCAAGCTGCGAGTGACCGGCGGCGATGATCTCCTCGCGCTGCCGCTGGCCCTCGGCCCGCATCTCGGCGATGAGCTCGGCGCCCTGCTCCTGCGCCTCCTGGCGCAGCCGCGCGGCCTCGTGCCGAGCCTCGGCGAGCTGGGCCTTGTACTGCTCCAGCACGCTCTGGGCCTCGACCTTCATGCGGTCGGCCTCTTCGATACCGCCCTCGATCGCGTCGCGGCGCTCTTCCAGAACCTTGTTGATGTTCGGAAGCGCCTTCTTCCAGAAGAAGAAGAACACGATGGCGAAGGCGATGGCGCCCACGAGCAGCTCGGGGCCCGGCGGGATGAGCGGGTTCTGCTCCTCCTCGGCCGCCAGCTGTACCAGGTTGGCGATCACATCAGTGCCTTTCGTTGAAAGGTTTGCTCGTCAGGGCTCGTCAGTTGTAGACGAACGGCATGACGATGCCGATGAGGGCGAGCGCCTCACAGAAGGCGAAGCCGAGGATCTGGTTGGCACGGATCAGGCCGGCGGCCTCGGGCTGGCGGGCCAGGGCCTGGGTGCCGTTGCCGAAGATGATGCCGACGCCGACGCCGGGGCCGATGGCGGCGAGGCCGTAGCCGATGGAGCCGATGTTGCCGTCGACAGCGGCGAGGGTCTCAAGGGCAGCCATGCTGATTCTTCCTTCTCTTTCATGGACCGGCGGGGGTTGGCCACCGGACGTTCTGGGGGCTTGTGAAGCGGCGTGACTCAGTGGTGCTCGGCGAGCGCGCCCTGGATGTAGGAGCAGGCGAGGAGCACGAAGACGTACGCCTGGACGGCCTGCACGAAGAGCTCGAAGAGGATCATGACGATGGTCATGATGAAGGAGACACCGGCCGCCGGGATCATCCAGCTGTTCAGCAGGTACCAGGAGGCCACGGTGAACATGACCAGCATCAGGTGGCCGGCGAACATGTTGGCGAACAGTCGCACCGCGTGCGTGAACGGGCGGACCAGCAGGTTCGAGAAGAACTCGATGACCACCACGAGCGGCAGCACCGGGCCGAGCGACTTGTCGTAGCCGGTGACGTTCTTGAAGAAGCCGACGAAGCCGTGCTTCTTGAAGGTCAGCGAGACCCAGACCACGTAGACGACCAGGGCGAGGACCATCGGGTAGGCGATGATCGACGACACCGGGAACTGGGCCAGCGGGATCACGGACCAGATGTTCATGATCCAGATGAAGAAGAACAGCGAGACCATCAGCGGGACGTACTTCTCGCCCTCCTTCCGGCCCAGCGTCTCGTAGACGATGCCGCGGCGTACGAAGTCGTAGCCCGCCTCACCGATCATCTGCAGCTTGCCCGGGACGACCTTCGCCTTGCCGAAGGCGAGGGTGAAGAACGTGATCACCAGGAGAGTGGTGACGAGGGCGAGCAGCATCACCTTGTTGAACTCGAACCCGCCGACCGTGGCGATCGGCTTGAAGAGGAACGAGTGCAGGCCCGGAGCCGGGAAGCCACAGCCGTTGTCGGACATGATCCGACAGCTCCAGTCAAAGGCGAGCTGGGTCTGGTCAGCACTCACCACGGGCTCCTTCGGCGTGACGCATGGGTACGGCAACCTCGTTGTGTCGGCGCGGCGCGCAGCCGCGGGTCGGCACTGGACTGGTGTTACGGATGTGGGGGCGGCTGGGGGGCATCAAGCCTCGCGATTGAGCAGGCGTCAGCTCAGATGCCCGCGCCCGCGATGCCGCAGTTGGCACCGGACGATAGCAGGAGTTCGCACACGCCCTTATCCCGGCCCTACTCCTCACGACGAGTGCCCCGATTTTTCGGGCTTGTTGCCCGTCGGCGCATCGGGTTCGACATAGAGGATCTTGGCCTTCATATGAGCACGCGTCTGTGCGGCGATCCACACGAGCGTGGTGCCGACCAGCGTGAACGCGAAGGCCCGAGGGTGGAACAGCGTGGTGTCCTTGAACGCGGACAGAAAGATGAACAACAGCAGAATCTGCGCCGCGTAAAGCATCAGGCCCATCATCTGGAACAGATGAGGAAGCGATTTGGCAGTGCGCTGCAGAACGTAGAGCCCGATTCCCATGAAGAAGATCGTGATCACCGCCGCCACGACGGCGCCGAGGGCCCCCTTTCCTCCGACGATGACACCGCTGATGACAGCGGCGATCGCGCCGGCGGCTGCCGTGGGTACGGCGGCCTGAAGGAGGGTCCGGACGTCATTGGACGGCATGGCGGCAACTCCGCTTGCTAAGGGGGCAGGGTGTCGTCATGGACGAGCGTAGACCCCGGGGGCGAGCGAGAATCTCGCGCCAACGGACCGTCGCAGTGCGGTCCTTCGACTCTGTCCCGGGTTCTCGTGAACCGTATCACAAACTATTTGATGAGGTCTTTACCTGAATGCTGTGCCAGGTGTCACACATGAGAGTGAAGCCGCCCGTCTGTGCAAAATCCCCACCGACTTGTCTGGTATAAGACCGGTTTGCTCCGTCACGCACTCGCATGGCATCGGCAAAGTGTTAGTCAGATTCTTACCTTGCCGTCAGCGCGACGCCCGCGCCCTCAGCGGCGCGCGCCCGCCGGGCTGCGTTCCGCTTCGTGCGTACGGCCCCCGATCGCCGTGGCCCCGTTGAGGGACGGCGTCCAGTCCGGGACCGGGTCCGGCGCGGCAGCCGGGACCGGGCGCCGACGGTAGCGGGGCGGGACGAAACTCTGCGCCCAGCGCGGCGCGCGGGGGGTGAAGCGGGGCAGCAGCAGGAGGAACAGCCCGACCCCGCTGAGCATGGCGATCGCGAGGACGATCCACATGGACGCCGAGTTCACCGTGTAGGCGAGGGTGCCGAAGGCGATCACCGCGGACCAGAAGTACATGATCAGCACGGCCCGGCTGTGCGAGTGCCCGACCTCCAGCAGCCGGTGGTGCAGATGCCCCCGGTCGGCCGCGAACGGCGACTGGCCCCGCCAGGTGCGGCGCACGATCGCGAGGATCAGGTCCGCCGCCGGGATCGCGAGGATGCTCAGCGGCATCAGCAGCGGGATGTAGACCGGCACCATCGAGTAGACCGTGCTGCGCTCCGAGCCGTACAGGTTCATCACGTCCGGGTCGACCTGCCCGGTGATGGAGATCGCGCCGGCCGCCAGCACCAGGCCGATCATCATCGAACCCGAGTCGCCCATGAAGATCCGCGCCGGATGCATGTTGTGCGGCAGGAAGCCTAGGCACATGCCCATCAGGACCGCCGCGAACAGCGTGGCCGGGGCCGCGGCCTCGATGCCGTAGCTGAACCAGAGGCGGTAGGCGTACATGAAGAACGCGGCGGAGGCGATGCAGACCATGCCGGCCGCGAGACCGTCGAGGCCGTCGACGAAGTTGACCGCGTTGATGGTGATGACGACCAGGGCGACCGTGAGCAGGGTGCCCTGCCACTGGGTCAGTGCGACGATCCCCACACTGGGGATGGGCAGCCACAGGATCGTCAGACCCTGCATGACCATCACGCCGGCGGCGATCATCTGGCCGCCGAGCTTGATCAGGGCGTCGATCTCGAACTTGTCGTCCAGGACGCCGATGAGCCAGATCAGCGCGGCGCCGGAGAGCAGGGCGCGCGGTTCGTTGGACTCGGCGAAGACCTGGCTGAGGTTGGTCAGATGGTCGGCGACCAGCAGACCCGCGCACAGCCCGAAGAACATCGCGATGCCGCCGAGCCGGGGCGTCGGTTCACGGTGGACGTCGCGCGCACGAACCGCCGGCATGGCTCCGGCCACGATCGCGAACTTCCGTACCGGCCCTGTCAGCAGGTACGTCACCGCGGCCGTGATGCAGAGCGTCAGGAGGTATTCACGCACGGGCTTCCCCACAGGTCTCGCTGGCCATCACAGCCTCACACCCTAGCGATGCGCGCGACGGTGCACGCATACGGTGGAGGACATCCGGGTAGCGACGATGGTTGCACGTGATGCTGTGCCTGGTGGTGCGTCTACCCCACCTCAGCGCGGATACGGCGGAAATCTTCCGGCCAGGTCCCGTACTTCTTCACGCGTCCGCTTGCCGTCGCCGCCGTCCCGCAGGGCCCCCGCGAACAGCGCCGCGAGCCGCGCCATCTCCGCCTCGCCCATGCCCTGGGTGGTGAGCGCGGCCGTGCCGAGCCGCAGGCCACGGGCGTCCCCATGCGGGAGGGCGCAGCAGTCCAGGACCATCCCGGCGGCCGCGAGCCGTCCCTTGGCCGTACGGCCGTCGACGCCCAGTGGCGCGGGATCGACGGTCAACAGGTGGGTGTCGGTGCCGCCGGTGACGACCACCAGCCCCTCCTCGGCCAGCCCCCGGGCCAGGACGCGGGCGTTCGCGACCACCTGATGGGCGTACGCGGTGAACGCCGGGGTTGCCGCCTCCCCGAACGCGACGGCCTTCGCGGCGATGGTGTGCATCTGCGCGCCACCCTGGGTGAACGGGAACACCGCCCGGTCCACCCGCTCGGCCAGCTCGCTCCCGCACAGCAGCAGCCCGCCGCGCGGCCCCCGCAGCACCTTGTGCGTGGTGGCGCACACGATGTCGGCGTACGGCAGCGGGTTGGGCGCCGCTCCCCCGGCGACCAGCCCGATCGGATGGGCCGCGTCGGCGATGAGATAGGCGCCCACCTCGTCGGCGACTTCGCGGAAGAAGGCGTAGTCGATGTGCCGGGGATAGGAGATCGACCCGCACACGATGGCCTTGGGGCGGTGCGTACGGGCCAAGGTGCGCACCTGCTCGCGGTCGATCAGCCCCGACTCGGCCTCGACCCCGTATCCGACGAAGTCGAACCAGCGGCCGGAGAAGTTGGCGGGTGAGCCGTGCGTGAGGTGACCGCCGAAGTGCAGGCCCATGGCGAGGACGGTGTCGCCGGGGCGCAGCAGGGCGGCGTACGCGGCCAGCACGGCCGAAGACCCGGAGTGCGACTGCACGTTGGCGTGTTCGGCCCCGAAGAGCGCCTTGGCCCGCTCCACGGCGAGCCGCTCGGCGACGTCCACCATCTCGCAGCCGCCGTGGTACCGGGCGCCGGGGTAGCCCTCCGCGTACTTGTTGGCGAGCGGCGACCCCAGCGCGGCCAGCACGGCGGGCGAGGTGAAGTTCTCGGCGGCGACGAGTTGCAGCGTCGTCGCCTGCCGATCGAACTCACCGAGCAGGATGTCGGCCAGCTCAGGGTCCTGCCGCCGCAGGACATCGGCCTCTAGAACAGGGGTGACCGACATGATGGACTCCGGGGCGACGTGTTTGGGAGCGACTCGGGTGACGTACCGCCAATGTAGACCCACGGGTCGGCACGCGCCCGGTGTCACGCCCTCGCGGGCACCCCGGTCAGCGCCGTCACCACCGGATCGAGGGCCTGGTGTATCTCGTCGCCCACCGACCGGAAGAACGGCAGCGGGGCGCCGTACGGGTCGTAGACCTCGTCGGCCTCGGCGGTGGGGGCCAGGAGCCACCCGCGTAGAGCGGCGGCGGCGCGGACCAGGGCTCTCGCGCGAACGACCATGCCCTCCTCCAGCGGAGGCAGGGTGGTGGGGTCGATCGCGCGGACGAGCCGGGTGAACTCCTTCAGGGTGAAGGTGCGCAGCCCCGCGGAGTGCCCCATCGAGATGACCTGCGCCCGGTGGTCGCGCGTGGCCGTCAGCACGAGGTCGGCCCGGATGACGTGCTCGTCCAGCAGCTCACGCCCGGTGAAGCCGGAGGCGTCCGCGCCGAAGTCCGCGAGGACCGCCTCCGCGTTCGCCTCCATCGGCGCCCCCTCGTGCCCCCACGTCCCCGCGCTCTCGACGATCAGCCCGCCCCACAGCGGGTCCCCGAGCCGGTCCGCCAGGGCGTGCCGGGTCAACCGCTCGGTGATCGGCGAGCGGCACACGTTGCCGGTGCTGACGTGGAGGATGCGGAAGGCGTCCCGCGGCAGCCCCGTGAAGGTCCGCGTCTCTTCCCCGTCCCATATGCCACGCCCCGCGTCAGGGGCCGTCAATTCGCCACCTCAAGGTCGGGTACGACCTTGCGGAGCTCCTCCGCCAACAGGGCGCCCGCGCGCAGCAGCACCGGGACCTTGCCCGTGACGTCGACGATCGAGGACGGCTCGTTGCCGGGGGTCGGGCCGCCGTCCAGGTAGACGGAGACGGAGTCGCCGAGCATCGCCTCGGCGGCGTCGCAGTTCTCCGGCGCCGGGTGCCCGGTCAGGTTGGCCGAGGAGACCGCCATGGGGCCGACCTCGGTCAGCAGCTCGATGGCGACCGGGTGCAGCGGCATGCGCACGGCGACGGTGCCCCGGGTGTCGCCGAGGTCCCACTGCAGCGACGGCTGGTGCTTGGCGACGAGCGTGAGCGCGCCCGGCCAGAACGCGTCGACCAGCTCCCAGGCCATCTCGGAGAAGTCCGTGACCAGGCCGTGCAGGGTGTTCGGGGAGCCGATGAGCACGGGCGTGGGCATATTGCGCCCCCGGCCCTTGGCCTCCAGGAGATCGGCCACGGCCTCCGACGTGAACGCGTCCGCGCCGATGCCGTACACGGTGTCCGTCGGCAGCACCACGAGCTCGCCCCGGCGAATGGCGGACGCGGCCTCGCGCAGACCGGTGGCGCGGTCGGTCGCGTCGTTGGTGTCGTATCGCCGTGCCATTTAGCGGGCCTCCTCGTACACGTACTGCTGGGGGGTTGTCGTCGGGCGCGTGCTCAGGTCCGTGCTCATCAGGGCAGCGCCTTGCGGGCGGTCGCGAACCGCGGCCGGTTGTTGAGGTCCGGGTGGTCGGCCGCGTCGGCCCAGCCCCGTTCCTCGGTGAAGATCCACGGCACCTGGCCGCCCTGGGTGTCGGCGTGCTCGATGACGACGACACCGCCCGGGCGCAGGAGCCGGTGTGCGGTGCGTTCCAGGCCGCGGATCAGATCCAGGCCGTCCTCCCCTGAGAACAGGGCGAGTTGGGGATCGTAGTCGCGGGCCTCGGGCGCCACGTACTCCCACTCGGTGAGCGGGATGTACGGCGGGTTGGAGACGACCAGGTCGACCTGTCCGTCGAGGTCGCGGAAGGCGTCCAGGGCGTTGCCCTGGCGCAGGTCGACGCGGGAGCCCGCCATGTTCTTACGGGTCCACGTCAGGGCGTCCTCGGACAGCTCCACGGCGTGCACGCGCGAGCGCGGCACCTCCTGGGCGAGGGCGAGGGCGATGGCACCGGAGCCGGTGCACAGGTCGACGATGAGCGGCTCGACGACGTCCATCGCGCGGACGGCGTCTATGGCCCACCCGACGACGGACTCGGTCTCGGGCCGGGGCACGAACACCCCGGGCCCGACCTGAAGTTCGAGGTAGCGGAAGTAGGCCCGCCCGGTGATGTGCTGCAGCGGCTCACGCTGCTCGCGCCGGGCGATGACCTCCCAGTACCGGGCGTCGAAGTCGGAGTCCTTGACGGTGTGCAGCTCGCCCCGCTTGACGCCGTGCACGAACGCGGCGAGCTCCTCCGCGTCGTTGCGCGGCGAGGGCACACCGGCGTCGGCCAGGCGCTGGGTGGCCTGGGCCACTTCCGCGAGCAGCAAGCCGCGGGGGTTGGGGGGCCGCCCCCCAAGATGATGCTGCACGCAAGTCCTCCGTCGTACTTCTTCGTGCTCGTACGTGCCTTACGCGGCCGCCAGCTTCGCGGCCGAGTCCGCGTCGACGCAGGCCTGGATCACCGCGTCGAGTTCACCGTCCAGGACCTGGTCCAGGTTGTAGGCCTTGAAGCCGACGCGGTGGTCCGAGATGCGGTTCTCCGGGAAGTTGTACGTGCGGATCTTCTCGGAGCGGTCGACGGTACGGACCTGGCTGCGGCGGGCGTCGGCGGCTTCCTTCTCCGCCTCCTCCTGTGCCGCGGCGAGCAGCCTGGAGCGCAGGATACGCATCGCCTGCTCCTTGTTCTGCAGCTGGCTCTTCTCGTTCTGGCAGGAGGCGACGACTCCGGTGGGAATGTGCGTGATGCGCACGGCGGAGTCGGTGGTGTTGACGGACTGGCCGCCAGGTCCGGAGGAGCGGTAGACGTCGATCCGCAGGTCGTTCATGTTGATCTCGACGTCGACCTCCTCGGCCTCGGGCGTGACCAGCACACCGGCGGCGGAGGTGTGGATCCGGCCCTGCGACTCGGTGGCCGGCACGCGCTGGACGCGGTGCACGCCGCCCTCGTACTTCAGCCGGGCCCAGACGCCCTGGCCGGGCTCGGTGGCGCCCTGGCCGCCCTTGGTCTTCACGGCGACCTGAACGTCCTTGTAGCCGCCGAGCTCGGACTCGGTGGAGTCGATGATCTCGGTCTTCCAGCCGACGCGCTCGGCGTACCTGAGGTACATCCGGAGCAGGTCGCCGGCGAAGAGGGCGGACTCGTCGCCACCCGCACCGGCCTTGATCTCCAGGATGACGTCCTTGTCGTCGGACGGGTCCCGGGGCACGAGCAGCAGCCGCAGCTTCTCGGTCAGCTCCTCGCGCTGCTTCTCCAGCTCCTTGACCTCGGCGGCGAAGTCCGGGTCGTCCGCGATGAACTCACGGGCCGTGTCGATGTCGTCGCCGGTCTGCTTCCAGGAGCGGTACGTGCCGACGATCGGGGTCAGCTCCGCGTAGCGCTTGTTCAGCTTGCGCGCGTTGGCCTGGTCCGCGTGGACCGACGGGTCGGCGAGCTTCTTCTCCAGGTCGGCGTGTTCCCCGACCAGTTCCTCGACCGCCTCGAACATCTCTCCGGCTCCCTGTACGACGTTGTGAATGGGCTGCACCGCAAAGCGCCGGTCCCGACGCCCCCGATGGGGGCGCCGCGGACCGGCGCTGGGGGCTCGCTACTTCTTGGCAGCGGCAGCCTTGCCGAAGCGGGCCTCGAAGCGGGCCACGCGGCCACCGGTGTCGAGGATCTTCTGCTTGCCCGTGTAGAACGGGTGGCACTCGGAGCAGACCTCGGCACGGATGGTGCCGCTCTCGATCGTGCTACGGGTGGTGAACGACGCGCCACAGGTGCAGCTGACCTGCGTCTCGACGTACTCGGGGTGGATGTCGCGCTTCAAGGTGTCTCCTAGTTTCGGGAGGGCGCCGGGTCGCTGCCGCGGGCTGCGAGAGCGTGAACCGGAGCCGACGTACCAGTCTGCCAGGACTGGCGCCATCTCCCAAAACCAGGGGGTGCGCACAGGTATTCCCACAGCCGCCGCGTCGCTGCCGCTGAACCTACGCAGCCCGGGCGGCCCGCCGCTGCCTCGCCCCATCCAGCTGCGGGCAGTCGTGCCGCTGGGGCGGCACGGGTGGGCGCAGGCGGCGCCCTGTCAGCGCCGGTAAGCGCCTCCCTGGTCCAGCACGCACCATGGGGTGCCTCATGATCGCCATGGGCGGCTGCCGGCCGTGCGGGGCTGGTCGCGCAGTTCCCCGCGCCCCTTTAGGTGCCGGCGGCCACAACGCCCCCGGCGGCCCCCGTCGCCGTGCCCTTCGTCGCCGACTTCGGGATCGGCTTGTCGGCCTTGAGCGCCGCCCAGACCTGCCGGGACTTGGCCTCGTCCACCAGCACACGGTTCGGGTCGGCGGGGTCGTACTGCACCGGCATCGTGACCATGGTCATGTTCTTGGAGCCGATGCCCTTGAGGCCGTTCGCGAAGGAGGCGAGGTTCTTGACCGTGTCCAGCTCGGAGTCCGTGGTGACGGCGTCGGTCGCGGACTCGGCGAGATCGTAGATCTTCTTGGGGTTGCTGAAGATCCCGACCGACTCGACCTGCTCGATCAGCGCCTTGATGAACGCCTGCTGGAGCTGGATGCGCCCGAGGTCGGACCCGTCCCCCACCCCGTGCCGCGTCCGGACGAGCCCGAGCGCCTGCTTGCCCGTGAGCGTGTGCTCCCCGGCCTTCAGGTCCAGATGGCTGTCGGGGTCCTTGATGTCCTTCGTCGTGGTGATGGGCACCCCACCGAGGACGTTGATCAGCTTCTCGAAGCCCGCGAAGTCGACCTCGATGTAGTGGTCCATCCGGATCCCGGTCATGGACTCCACGGTCTTCACCGCACATGCGGCACCCCCCGTGGAGTACGCCGAGTTGAACATCGCGTACGAGGCCGCCGGGTGCGTCTTGCCCTTCGCGTCGGTGCACTCGGGCCGCTCGACGAGGGTGTCCCGGGGGATGGAGACCACACTGGCCCGCTTGTGGCCCTCGTAGACGTGCACGACCATCGCCGTGTCCGAGCGGGCGCTCCCGTCGTCGACACCACCGCCGAGCTTCTTGTTGCTGCCCGAGCGGGTGTCGGAGCCGAGGACCAGGATGTCCTGCGAGCCGTTGTCGACGTCGAGGGGCCGGTCGGTGCCGAGGGCCTGGTTGATGTCGACGCTCTTGAGGTTGTCGTTGAGCCTGAAGTAGAGGTAGCCGATTCCGGTTCCGCCGAGCACCAGGACACCCGCGGCGGTCCAGACGACGGCGAGCGCCGCTCTGCTGTGGCCGTCGCGGGGCTTGTCGCGAGGCTTGCGGCGGCGCCCCTTGGCGCCGCGATGACGCGGGCCCGTGGTGCCCGTCTTCCCCGGTATGCCGGCGTCCGGCGTGCTCTCGGCGGACATCTGCTCCTCGTTCTCTCTCCGGTCGGTTACCCCCTGCGCTCAGGCCCAGGCCTGTCGGGTCGGATGCGGCCATGCGCTCTTCTCGGCGCCCCATGGCCGCTCCGCCCGGTCAGACGGGATATGCCGGGAAAGGGTTGCACAACGAACGGTGCCCATCGCGTAAAACGCGATGGGCACCGTGTGTGACGGATGAGCCCGGCGGGACCGGGTTCACCTGGTGTTTCAGCCGAGCAGGTCGTACTGGGCGTAGCTGGTTCCGACCGAGACGCGTGTGCTGAAGATCTCGCTCGTGGCCTTGCCGGTGCCCTTGTAGAGGTACAGCGTGCCGGCCGGCGTACGGGCCAGCAGGTCCGCCTTGCCGTCGCCGCTCACATCACCGGGAGTGATGAGCGTGTTGTACGCGCTCCAGTCCGAGCGGACCTTGATCCGGGTGGCGAACGCGCCCGTGCCCGACTTGCCGGTGCCCTTGTAGAGGTAGACGTCCGAGCCGGTCTTGGTGCGCGCGATCAGGTCGGCCTTGCCGTCGCCGGTGAAGTCGCCGTGACCGAGCACCGCGTTGTAGGTGTTCCAGCCCGTGCCGACCTTGACGCGGGTCGAGAACGTCCCGTTCCCCTTGCCCGGGTAGATCCACAGGGCGCCCGCCGAGTCGACCGAGAGCAGGTCGGGCAGGGCGTCCCCGGTGACGTCACCGGGGGTGAGGATCCGGGTGCGGGTGGCCCAGTTGTCGAAGATCTGCGTGGTCGTCCAGGTGCTGGACGAGGCGGACCGCCGCCGCCAGAAGACGTCGCCGTCGGAGGAGCGGCGCAGGACGTAGTCCTGGTAGCCGTCCCGGTTCAGGTCGGTCTGCTGGACCAGGTTGTAGCCCTTCCAGCTGCCCTCGGCGGTCAGGGCCGCGCGGTCGCCGAGCGTGGAGCCCGTGGAGGCGCGGACGTAGCCCGTGCCGGTCTCCTTGTTGCGCAGGAAGACGTCGGCCTTGCCGTCCCGGGTGATGGCGGCGTCGTCGACCCGCGGCTGGATCGCGCCGACGTAGGTGCTGACCTTGGCGAAGACCGGGTAGGCGCCCTTGTACACGCAGTCCTCGACGCCCCACGAGACGACGCCGACGAGCTTGTTGTTGACGACGAGCGGGCCACCGGAGTCACCGTTGCAGGTGGCGGTGGTCGTGGCGTCGGTGCCGCCGGCGGGCTTGCCCGCGCAGACCATGTGCCCCTTGATGAAGTAGGGGCTCCAGGTGTTCCCGCACGTCGTGTCGCTGACGATCGGCAGCGTGGCCGTCTTCAGCGTCTGCGAGATGTCCTGGGTCTTGGAGCTGGTACGGCCCCAGCCGTAGGCCTTGGCGCTGGTGCCCGCCGTGTACGAGGCCGTGTCACCGGACGTCGTCATCTTGAGCGGCGTGGCCTTGACGGGACTGGACAGCGTGAGAACCGCGACGTCGTTGTCGATCGCCTCCTCGTCCCACGAGGAGTGGTTCCACTGGCGCGACACCGTGCTGGGGGTGCCACCGTGGTAGTCGAGGTGGTCGAAGCTGCCGTCGTCGTTGTAGACGGCGGTGGGCAGCTGGTCGGTGCCGGTGACGACCTCGCCGTACTTGACCCAGTTGTAGTGGTTCTTGTCGACGCAGTGCGCGGCGGTGAGGATCTTCGTCGGCGAGACGACCGTGCCGCCGCAGAAGAATCCGAGGTCCTGCGTCTCGTCGTAGTACCAGAGCTGCGCCATCCAGGGCGCCGAGGCGATGCTCGTCTGCGAGCCGCCGATGATCTGGGCCGACGGGTTCAGGCCGCTGTCGCTGCCGGTGTCCGCGCTCGCGGTGGACGACGGCTCCCGCGTCATGGCAGCGGTGTCGTCCGCCGCCATCGCCTTGGCGATCCGTACATCCGCCTCGTCCGGTGTCGAGGTGGTGTCGGCGCCGGCCGCGCCCGCGGACGACATCAGCAGCGTCCCGGCTATCGCGGCGGCTATGGCTCCGGACAAAGGTCTAGCCACTCAATTCCCCCCTGGGAGTGCAATGGTTGAGCATGCTTGATCAGAACGTGAAGAAGCTGATCGTAGAAGACCGTGATCGTACACGTGTCCCCTACAGAAAACTGGGGCCACCCTCACAAAGAGGGTGGCCCCAGCACTTTCAGAGGTACGAGACCTAGTCGCCGTTACCGGGCATCGGCGTCGTCTTCTGGATCTGCAGCAGGAACTCGCCGTTCGACTTCGTCTGCTTCATCTTGTCGAGGAGCAGTTCGATCGCCTGCTGGGAGTCGAGCGCGTGCAGCACCCGGCGCAGCTTCCAGGTGATGGCGAGCTCGTCGCTGCCGAGCAGGATCTCTTCCTTACGGGTACCGGACGCGTCCACGTCCACCGCCGGGAAGATGCGCTTGTCGGCGAGCTTCCGGTCGAGCTTCAGCTCGGCGTTGCCCGTGCCCTTGAACTCCTCGAAGATCACCTCGTCCATGCGGGACCCGGTGTCCACCAGGGCGGTGGCGAGGATGGTCAGCGAGCCGCCGTCCTCGATGTTCCGGGCCGCACCGAAGAAGCGCTTCGGCGGGTACAGGGCGGTCGAGTCGACACCACCGGACAGGATGCGGCCGGAGGCCGGCGCCGCCAGGTTGTAGGCACGGCCCAGACGCGTGATGGAGTCCAGCAGGACGACCACGTCGTGGCCCAGCTCGACGAGGCGCTTCGCACGCTCGATGGCGAGCTCGGCGACCGTCGTGTGGTCCTCGGCCGGGCGGTCGAAGGTCGAGGAGATGACCTCGCCCTTCACCGACCGCTGCATGTCGGTGACCTCTTCCGGACGCTCGTCGACGAGGACGACCATCAGGTGGCACTCGGGGTTGTTGTGCGTGATCGCGTTGGCGATCGCCTGCATGATCATGGTCTTGCCGGTCTTCGGCGGGGCCACGATCAGACCGCGCTGGCCCTTACCGATCGGCGCGACGAGGTCGATGATGCGGGTGGTGAGCACGCCCGGGTCGGTCTCCAGGCGGAGCCGGTCCTGCGGGTACAGCGGCGTCAGCTTGTTGAACTCCGGGCGGCCACGGCCGTGTTCGGGCGCCATGCCGTTGGTGGAGTCGAGGCGGACGAGCGCGTTGAACTTCTCGCGGCGCTCGCCGTCCTTGGGCTGACGCACGGCACCGGTGACGTGGTCGCCCTTGCGCAGGCCGTTCTTGCGGACCTGGGCGAGGGAGACGTACACGTCGTTCGGACCGGGCAGGTAGCCCGAGGTGCGGATGAACGCGTAGTTGTCGAGGATGTCCAGGATGCCCGCGACGGGGATCAGGACGTCGTCGTCGGCGAGCTGCGGCTCGGGGGCGCCGATCTCGTCACGGCCGCGACGGCCGCGACGGTCCCGGTAGCGGCCGCGACGGCCACGGCGTCCGCCGTCGAAGTCGTCGTCGTCCTGCGGGCCGTTGTCACGCTGACGGTCCTGACGGCCGCCGCTCTGCTGCTGGCCCTGCTGCTGGCCGCGGTCGCGCTGCGGCTGGCCGCCGCCCTGCTGCTCGTCGCCCTTGCCGCGGCGGCCGCGGTCGCCGCGCTCACCGCGGTCCCCACGCTCGCCCCGGTCACGGCCACGCTCACGGCGGCCCTGACGGCCCTCGCCGCCCTGGTCACCGGCGTCGGCCTTGGTCTCGGCCTGCGCGGCCGGGGTCTCGGCCTGCGGCTCGCTCTTCGCCTCGGCGGCGACCGTCTCGGGGCTGCCCGCGTCGGCGGTGGCCCGGCGCCGACGGCGCTCGGTGGGCGCCTCGTCGCCACCGGCCGGCTGGCCGGGGATCTCGATCTGCTGCTGGGCCACGGCCTTCTCGGCCTTCTCGGCGGGCGCCGCGGTCTTCTTGGCGGTGGCCTTCTCTGCGGTGGCCTTCTCGGCCGGGGCGGCGTCGTCGCCCGTACGCGCCTTCGAGGTGGCGCGGCGCTTCGGCTTGGTCTCGGTGGCGGCCTCGGCCTTCGCCGGGGCACCCCCTCCCGCCTGCGCCTCCTTGATGACCTCGATCAGCTGGCTCTTGCGCATCCGCGCGGTGCCCCTGATGCCGAGGCCGGATGCGACCTGCTGCAGCTCGGCCAGCACCATGCCCTCGAGGCCGGTGCCACGGCGCCGCCGGGAGCCGGCACCGCTGGCAGGCGCGGCGTCCGTGGCGGGCGCGGCAGCGGTGTCCTCGACACGTGCGCCCATCAGATCGGTGGTGTCGCTCACGAAGGGTCCTTCCCTGGAGCGGACGTCGGCCTTCTGGCTCGGCGACCGTTTGTGCTGTCCGGCTTCGGTCCTGTTCGTGTGGACCGTGCCGGGGCGGTGGTCCGCCAAAGGCGGCGGAGGGGAATTTCTGGTGATTCGGCGCTTTCCGGGCCGTGGCACTGAGTGTCTGTGTCACGCGGCTCGGCGATGCGCCGGTTCCGGAGCCTGCTCGGCAGACCGCTCAGTGCCTGCGTACGGCGTACAGCTTGACGTACGAAGCACAGTGCGGCTTGGGAGACTCCCGGAAGAATGGTTGTCCCGGACGGGGACGATAAGCACCTCGCCATGGCTGGGGCAGGTGCAGACTTGAGGTTAACACTACCGGATCCAACAAACATTCCCCCTCTCGAAATCCGGCAACCGAACGCCTACTCGTCGCCGCTGTCGGCGCCGGGTTCGGCGACGGTGGTGGTGAGCGGCAGGACACACGCCCCTCGGGCGTCGAGGTCCAGCCGGTTGGCGGCCCATCCCGTACCCGCGAGATCGGCCACCTTGTCGGCACTGGCCTCGTCGGCCAGGGCCAGGACCGTGGGTCCGGCGCCGGAGATGACCGCCGGGACGCCGTCGGCCCGCAGTCGCTCGACCAGGGCCGCGCTCTCCGGCATGGCGGGCGCCCGGTACTCCTGGTGCAGCCGGTCCTCGGTGGCGGGCAGCAGCAGCTCGGGACGCCTGGTCAGGGCTTCCACGAGGAGGGCCGCCCGGCCCGCGTTGGTGGCCGCGTCGACGTGCGGGACGTTGCGCGGGAGCAGTCCGCGCGCCGTCTCCGTCAGAACCGCTTTCCCGGGGACGAAAACCACCGGAACGATGGAATCCGCGGGGTCCATCCTGATCGCCCGCGCGGCGCCGCCCTCCATCCAGGAGAGGGTGAAACCACCGAGGAGACAGGCCGCGACGTTGTCGGGGTGGCCCTCGATCTCCGTGGCCAGTTCGAGCAGCGCGGCGTCGTCGAGCCGGTTGTCGCCGCCTATGGTCACGGCGCGGGCGGCGACGATGCCGGCGCAGATGGCGGCGGAGGATGAGCCGAGGCCGCGGCCGTGCGGGATGCGGTTGGCGCAGACGATCTCCAGGCCCCGGGGCTGTCCGCCCAGCAGGTCGAAGGCGGTGCGCAGGGAGCGGACGAGCAGATGCCGCTCGTCGCGCGGGAGCGTCTCGCTGCCCTCCCCCGCGATGTCGACGTGCAGGCCGGAGTCGGCCACCCGGACGACCACGTCGTCGTAGAGCCCCAGCGACAGGCCGAGGGCATCGAAGCCCGGACCGAGATTGGCGCTGGTGGCGGGGACGCGCACCCGTACGGCGGCGGCGCGGAACGCTGGACCGGCCATCGCTCGATGACTCTCCTTGAGCTGCGAGATTGACGATTGTCGAATGACATTCGATTGACGTTCGACAGGTACCTGAAACCCGGCGGCCGCCGAGGACGGCACGGCGCCGCGCCCTTGCGGGGCATATGCAGCGGGCGGGTTCACCACAGCCTATCGAAGGAAGGTTCTGTGGCGACATAGGGCGCACAGGAGGCGCACGATGCGTGTCGTAAGCCCCCTGTGCACCCCCTGTCGGGTCCTGTCAGGGTTATCCCCCGAGAATCCACGTCTACGCGCGGCTCTCAGGTCTTTTCGAACGGCTGGGCGAGAGGATACGCGAGCGCCCGGGGGTGTGGTTACGCGAGACCGAGGCGCTCGGCCGCCGTCGCCGCGTCCACCGGGACCGTGACGGGCTGCGGGGCGCCCGCGACGGCCCAGTCCGGGTCCTTGAGGCCGTTGCCGGTGACCGTGCAGACGATGGTCTGGCCCGGATCGACCTTGCCGGCCTCGGCGGCCTTCAGCAGACCGGCCACGGAGGCGGCGGAGGCGGGCTCCACGAAGACACCCTCCTGAGCGGCCAACAGCCGGTAGGCGCGCAGGATCTCACGGTCCGTCACCTCGTCGATGAAGCCGCCCGACTCGTCCCGCGCGGCCAGGGCGTAACTCCAGGACGCGGGGTTGCCGATGCGGATCGCGGTGGCGATCGTCGACGGGTCCTTGACGACCTCGCCGCGCACGATCGGCGCGGAGCCGGAGGCCTGGAAGCCCCACATGCGGGGCGTCTTCGCGGCGATGCCGTCGGCGGCGTACTCCTTGTAGCCCTTCCAGTACGCCGTGATGTTGCCCGCGTTGCCCACCGGCAGGACGTGGATGTCGGGCGCGTCGCCGAGCATGTCCACGATCTCGAACGCGGCGGTCTTCTGGCCCTCGATGCGCACCGGGTTCACCGAATTGACCAGCGCCACCGGGTAGTTGTCGCTCAGTTCACGCGCGAGGGTGAGGCAGTCGTCGAAGTTGCCGTCGACCTGGAGGATCTTCGCGCCGTGCACCAGGGCCTGGCCCATCTTGCCCAGCGCGATCTTGCCCTGGGGGACGAGCACGGCCGAGACCATGCCCGCGCGGACGGCGTAGGCGGCCGCGGAGGCAGAGGTGTTGCCCGTGGAGGCACAGATGACGGCCTTCGCGCCTTCTTCCTTCGCCCGGGTGATGGCCATGGTCATACCGCGGTCCTTGAAGGACCCGGTGGGGTTCGCGCCCTCCACCTTGAGGTGGACCTCGCAGCCCGTGCGCTCCGAGAGCACCTGCGCGGGGACGAGGGGCGTGCCGCCCTCGCGGAGCGTCACGACCGGCGTGCTGTCGGAGACGGGCAGCCGGTCCCGGTACTCCTCGATGATTCCGCGCCACTGGTGGGTCATTGCTGGTTACTCTCCTTCAACCCGCATGATGCTGGCGACACCCCGCACGGTGTCGAGGTTGCGCAGCGCCTCGACGGTCCCGGTGAGGGAGGCGTCGGAGGCGCGGTGGGTGACGACGACGAGAGAGGCCTCGCCGTCCTTGCCCTGCTGGCGAACCGTATCGATCGACACTCCGTGCTCCGCGAACACGGTCGCCACCTGGGCGAGAACACCCGGTTTGTCGGCGACGTCGAGGCTGATGTGGTAGCGCGTGACGACCTCGCCCATGGGCGAGACCGGCAGGGCGGCATAGGCGGACTCGCCGGGTCCGGTGGACCCCGCGAGGCGGTTGCGGCACACGGCCACGAGGTCCCCGAGCACGGCGGAGGCGGTGGGGGAACCGCCCGCGCCGGGACCGTAGAACATCAGCTGACCGGCGGCGTCCGACTCCACGAACACGGCGTTGTAGGCGCCGCGCACGGAGGCGAGGGGGTGGGTCAGCGGGATCATCGCGGGATGCACGCGCGCGGTGACGGACCCGCCGTCCGCGGCCCGCTCGCAGATGGCGAGCAGCTTGATGGTGCAACCCATGTTCTTGGCGGAGGCGAAGTCGGCCGCCGTCACCTCGGTCATGCCCTCGCGGTACACGTCGTCGAGGCGTACGCGCGAGTGGAAGGCGATACCGGCGAGGATCGCGGCCTTGGCGGCGGCGTCGAACCCCTCGACGTCGGCGGTCGGGTCGGCCTCCGCGTACCCGAGGGCGGTGGCCTCGTCGAGGGCCTCCTGGTACCCGGCCCCCGTGGTGTCCATCTTGTCGAGGATGAAGTTGGTCGTCCCGTTGACGATGCCCATCACCCGGTTGATCTTGTCGCCGGCGAGGGACTCGCGCAGCGGCCGGATCAGCGGGATGGCACCGGCGACGGCGGCCTCGTAGTAGAGGTCCGCGTCGTGGTCCCCGGCGGCGGCGTGCAGGGCGGCGCCGTCCTGGGCGAGGAGGGCCTTGTTGGCGGAGACGACGGAGGCGCCGTACTCGAACGCGGTGGTGATGAGGGAGCGGGCGGGCTCGATACCGCCGATGACCTCGACGACGACGTCGATGTCCCCGCGTTTGACGAGCGCGGTGGCGTCGGTGGTGACGAGGGCGGGGTCGATGCCCTCACGGACCCTGGAGGGCCGCCGCACGGCCACCCCCGCGAGCTCGACCGGGGCCCCGATCCGGGCCGCGAGGTCGTCGGCGTGCGTCGTCATGATGCGCGCCACCTCTGAGCCGACAACCCCACAGCCCAGCAGCGCCACCTTCAGCGGACGCGTACGCATCATCCGACCTCGTTTCCTCACATACCGACATACCGAACACGGTGGGACCAGTCTCACTCACCGGACGGGAGTTTCTATCCCTGGTCCGGATCGTGAGACATCTATTTCATTTTCACCGGGCCGGAAGACGAAGATCTTCCGGCCCGGGTCTTTCCTTCGTCCGAGGATCGGCCGACGTCGCCAGCGGATCAGCAGATTCCGTCTGCGGGCCGGCCAATTCCGTCCGCAGATCAGCCGACGTCGAGCCGGAGAAGATCATCCTCCGTCTCGCGGCGGACGATGACCCGGGCCTCTCCATCATTGACGGCGACGACCGGCGGGCGCAGGACGTGGTTGTAATTGCTCGCCATGGAACGGCAGTACGCACCGGTGGCCGGTACGGCGATCAGGTCACCCGGTGCCAGGTCCGCCGGCAGGAACGCGTCCTTCACCACGATGTCACCGCTCTCGCAGTGCTTGCCGACCACGCGCGCGAGCATGGGCTCGGCGTCGGAGGTGCGGGACACCAGCGCGACGCTGTACTCGGCGTCGTACAACGCGGTCCTGATGTTGTCCGACATGCCCCCGTCGACGGAGACGTACGTCCGCAGCCCGTCCAGCGGCTTGATGGTGCCGACCTCGTAGAGCGTGAAGGCGGTCGGGCCGACGATGGCGCGCCCGGGCTCGACGGAGATCCGGGGCGCGCGCAGCTTCGCGGCCTCGCACTCCCGGTTGACGATCTCGGTGAGCGCCTTGGCGATCTCGTGCGGCTCGCGGGGGTCGTCGTCGCTGGTGTAGGCGATGCCGAGACCGCCGCCGAGGTCGATCTCGGGCAGCTCGACGCCGTGCTCGTCACGGATGTCCTTGAGCAGCCCGACGACGCGGTGGGCGGCGACCTCGAACCCGGAGGTGTCGAAGATCTGCGATCCGATGTGGCTGTGGATCCCGATCAGTTCGAGCCCGTCGAGCTTGAGCGCCCGCCGTACGGCCTCGGCGGCCTGCCCGCCGGCCAGCGGGATCCCGAACTTCTGGTCCTCGTGAGCGGTGGCGATGAACTCGTGGGTGTGGGCCTCGACGCCGACGGTGACGCGGATCTGCACCCGCTGCCGCGTGCCGAGGGACTGGGCGATGTGCGCGACCCGCACGATCTCCTGGAACGAGTCGAGCACGATCCGCCCGACGCCGGCCTCGACGGCCCGACGGATCTCGTCCTCGGACTTGTTGTTGCCGTGGAAGGCGATGCAGTCGGCGGGCATACCGGCGGAGAGCGCGGTCGCGAGTTCGCCGCCGGAGCAGACGTCGAGGTTGAGCCCCTCCTCGTGCAACCAGCGCACGATGGCACGGGACAGGAACGCCTTGCCCGCGTAGAACACGTCGGCGTCCTGCCCGAACGCGGTACGCCAGGCGCGCGCCCGCGCGCGGAAGTCGGCCTCGTCGACGAAGTACGCGGGCGTGCCGAACTCCTCCGCGAGCGCCTTCACATCGATCCCACCGACGCTGACGACTCCGTCGGCGCCACGGGTGACGGTCTGCGCCCACACCTTCGGGTCGAGTGTGTTCAGGTCGGCGGGCGGGGCGGAGTAGTGCCCCTCGGGCAGCACGTCGGCGTGACGGGGCCCGGCGGGGTGTGCGGAACGGCTCATGTCTGTACGACTTTCTGTGTGCTCTCTGGGCGGGGGCGGGGGGCTTTGGCGGGGGGGGGGAGAGAGAGTGGGGGCGGGGGCAGAGGCGGGGCGAGGGCGGGGCTTCGGCTGAGCTTCGGCTATGTGTTGCCGGCTGTCTGCTCCATGCCTGCCTTGCTGCTCTGGCTTGCAGCTCCCTGCTTCCTGCTTCCTGCTTCCTGCTTCCTGATCTCCGCTCTGTGGGCTGGGCTCCGCGAGGTTGCTCAGAGGTATCAGAGGTATTCGGGGGCGTCGATGCCGAGCAGGGACAGGCCGCCGGCCAGCACCGTCCCGGCGGCTTCGGCAAGGGCCAGCCGGGCCCGGTGGGCGGCCGAGGGTTTCTCGTCGCCGCGCGGCAGCACCGTGTGCTGGAAGGCGAGCAGGGCGTCGGCGAGGACGACCAGGTGCCGGGCGAGACGATCGGGAGCGTGGTGCGTGGCCGCTCGGGCGAGGGTGGAGGGGTACTCGGTGAGGGCGCTGACGAGGGGGGTGGTCACGTCGGGGGTGGCGACGGCGGTGGGGGGCGCGGGCGTGGCGTCGGGGGTGGTGACGGCGACGGCCGGGCGAGAGGTGGACAGGGCGTCGGGGGTGTCGAGGTCGCCCGGGGTGCCGGTGAAACCGAGGGCCGCGGCGTTACGGGTGAGCGCGCGGGCTCGGGCGTGGGCGTAACGCACCCGGAAGAGGGGGTTGGCCGCCCGCTGCACGAGGAGGTCCGCCGTGATCCGGGGCCGATCGTGGGCGGCCGGGTGCAGCAGGGCCCAGCGGAGGGCGTCGGGGCCGAGGGGGGTGGGGTCCTCGGGGGCGGGGACGGGGCGGAGGTCGATGGGGGCGGGGGCGGGTTCCGGGTCGGTGACCGGGCCGGGCCGACTGGGGTCACCTCCAGGACCGTGGAGGGAGGTGCCGCCGTCGACCTGCTCTTCTGCTTCGGCCTCTGCCTCTGCCTCTGGCTGTGCCTCTGCCTGTGCCTGTGCCTCTGCCTGTGCCTGTGCCTGTGCGGCGACATTGAGCCGGGCGTGATGGACCTCGACTCGACCGCCCTGACTGCCGACGATCCGTACGAGCGCGTCCGCGACGACCTCGGCGCGAATGTCGTACGGGATCCGCAGCCGAACGACGTGCCCGGCGAGGGTGTCGCTGTGGCCGTAAGGGAGCGGGGTGGGGCCTTGGCCGGGTGGGGTGCCGTGATCGCGCTGGATCCGGCGGACCAGGGCGGTGACGGCGGCCCGGTCGAGGTGGATGTTGAGGAAGCCGGGGCCGGTGATCTCGACGGCGGCGACGCCCTCGGTGCGGCTGAGGTGGGGGCGCAGTATCTCGGCGACCTGCAGCGGGGGCCGACCGGCGGGCCGGGCCAGCTGTAGGGCGATGTTCGTCGCGTAGTCCCCGCGTCCGCCGGGCCCGGGCGGGGTGACGACGGCGCGTGCGGGCACGGCCACGCTCAGCTCCCCCTCGTCCACAGCACGACGCACCGCGCGCAGCACGGTGCGGGAGAGCTCGACGGGGGTCACGGGACAAGCGTATGGGAGGAGGGGGGTGGGTATGCGAGCCGGTTTACCTCGGGGTCCGCGATGTGGACGGGCGGTGGGGAAACGACGGCAGGCCGCCGGGCCCGGATGCCGAGAGATCGCCGAACCACTCGCCCTCTCATCCCCGAACTCTCGAAGGTCAACTTGCGGGTCGGCCGGTGCGTTCCGCGTGCTCGGGGTGGTCACTCCCGCCGGCCGGGGCACCGGCGGAGGCGGCAGTGCCATGGGCGGCGGTGGCGATTGGACTGTCGACGCCGATGCTGTCGCCACCGATCCCGTCAGGCGAGGTCTCCCCGCTCCCCAAACGCGATCCCTCGACCAACTGCCGTACCAGAGCAACGAGTTCGCTCGGCTCGAAGGGCTTGGCGAGAAACGCGTCGACGCCGACATCGAGCCCGGCCTCGACCTCGTACTGGGTACAGGCACTGACGATGGCGAGCGGAAGACGCCGTGTGCGCGGGTCCCCGCGGAGCTGGGCGGCGGTACGGAGACCGTCGAGCCGAGGCATCGCGACGTCGAGGGTGATGAGGTCGGGCCGCACCTGATGAACGACGTCCAGGCACTCGACACCATCGGCCGCGGTCACCACCTCGAAACCCTCCAGCTCGAGGTTGACCCTGATCAGCTGCCGGATGACCTTGTTGTCGTCCACAACAAGCACCCGGCCGGACGCGCCTGGCACAACTCGAGAGTAGGTCCGCGCCCACCGCCGCGTCCGGGTTTTCCCGACTTCCACCCCCTGCGGGTGCCTCCGGCTGCTCAACCCCGCTCCCACCCCCGCAAAACCCGTTCATGATCTCCCTCGGAGAGCTGGTAGGGTTCTACCCGTCGCCGCCGAACAAGGCGCCCGACACGCCCCCGTAGCTCAGGGGATAGAGCAACGGCCTCCGGAGCCGTGTGCGCAGGTTCGAATCCTGCCGGGGGCACCCTTCATGAGGTGCCCAAAGACCCCGTCACCAGCGGAAACGCTGAGGCCGGGGTCTTCGCGTATGTGCAGCCGTATGCCGCTCGGAGCGGCCGTATGTCGGGTGCTGTGGACTATGTGTGGACTAGCCGCAGGACAGGAATCCGCAGGTCATCCCCGGAAAACGCCGAGGCCCCTGGACCTGAGTCCAGGGGCCATCATGCCGCAGGTGTGCGTGAGGAGTGCGTGGATCAGGGCCCGGCGCCGGGCCCGTCCTCCTGGTCGTCATCCTCGCCGAGGAGTTCGGCGATCCGCCGATTGGCGACGTCCTGCCGACCGTCGAGGCACTTCGCGTAGCGACTCAGCAGCACCTCGACGCTGTTGCCCGCGCGCTCCGCAACCTCGGTGGGGTCCACACCAGCGTTGAGCCAGGAGGAGAGCGCGGCGTGCCGCAGGTCGTACGGCCGAGCGGCCAACGGCGAGGCCACCTGCTCCGGCGTGAGCGCCAGGTGTCGAGCCTCGTCCCAGACGCGCCAGTAGGTAGTGGAGGCGACCACTCCCCCGCGCTCGTTGGCGAACATCCGTCCGTCCTTGGCGGTACCGAATTCCTTGATGTGGGCGAGAAGTATGCGGACCAGGCGAGGAGGGATGGGGACGATCCGGGTTTCGTTCGCGGGGCGGTTCTTGAGGCCCCGGTTGTCGTGCACTTCCCCGGTTCCGGTCCAGCGCTTTCCGACGGTCGGGCGCGTCTTCTCCAGGATCAGCGAACCCCAACCCGCGTCCGGCAACGTGCAGTCCGGGCGTCGCAGACCCACGGCTTCCGCCGGCCGCAGCCCACCGAAGTACATACAGGCGAAGAGAGCGACGAGGCGGCGCCCACGGGCCCGGCGGTAGCCGCCCACGTACGAGACCGCAGCGAGGAGGTCCCGGGCCTGCTGAGGGTTCACCACAACCCGCCGGTCCACTTCCTTGGTGACCTTGGGCAGCTTCCACTTCACGAGCGTCACGGGGTTCTCCGGCAGCTCCCCCAGTTCGACTGCGTAGGCGAGGGCGTTGAACAGGACCGCTCGCTTTCGCCGCACCGTCTCGGCAGCCGCCGGATCCCCGGAAAGCCTGAGCTTGAGCGAGTCAAGGACACGACGGATGTCCGCCGGATTCTTGAGCGTGGCCAGCGGCAACGAGGCTTTGGCCACCCAGCGAAGAGCGTTCGCGATGTCCACCGGGGGCTCGTCCTCGTCCCTGGCCTGGACAACGAAGGCCCAGCCACGCAGAGCACGCCGCAAGATGTCGTCGGCCGGGCGCCCAGGCCGATCACCCAGGAGTTCAGTCGTGACGAGGGTCATGGTCTCGTTCAGACTGTCGCGGGAGTTCGGAGCGGCGTGCGGCCACTTCATGGCGACGTATGCCCGCGCGAAGTCGTACCAGGTGCGGGACTCCTTGGCAGGTGCCATGGAGTCTGGCAGCCCGGTTTCCGTGTCGAACGCCTCCCCCTTCTGAGCAGCCCGGAGAAGCTTCGCGCGGAAGTTGTCGGCGAGCGCCTTCGTCCGGAAGGTCTCGGAGAATGGCGGGACATCGCTGACCTTCCATCGCACGTCGTATGACGGCGTCCTGTACGGCCGCTTACGGATGCTCCACACCTTCACGTCATGCGACTTCACGCCGCCTCCCCGAGTCCGTGAAGCCACGCAGTGAAGTCACTGCGCCAGAAGCGGAGTTCACCGTTCGGGAGCTTGATCGCTTCCGGAGCCTGTCCCAGCTCGCGCCAGCGGTAGAAGGTGCGGCGAGAGATTCCGCCCAGCTCGGCGAGGATCTGCGGGACAGTCATCAGTTCGTCTCGTCGGCGGTCCACGCCGAGTCTCCTTCCGTGTCAGGGGCGTCGTCGGGCCGACGTGAGGTGGCGAACCAGGTCTCTGCAGCGGTCAGGCCGGTCCCGGCGAAGCGCCAGTGGGAGAGGACGAGGACGCTGTTCGGGTCAGGCAGTGGGTGACCCGCTTCGGCCGCGCGTTCGCGGGTGAGGGCTTCGTTGTGGTCGGCGCGTTCCTGGCGGAGGGCACCGAGGGTGACGGAGTAGGCGCGGGACTTGGTGGAGAAGTGGCCGCGGAAGCCGAGCATGTGGGCCCACTTGCGCAGGCGGAGGGCTTCGAGTTCGGGACGGGCGCCGAGTTGCCAGCAGGTGAGGATCAGCTGTCGGGCGTGGTCGGTGACGCCGGAGCCGATCAGGTCCGTGATCGGGTTGCGGATGGGCCGGTCGAGGGTGCCGGCCGTCTCGGCGCCCTTGGTGGCGTACTTCGCGATGTACGCGGCGACGGCGCGGCTGGACAGCTCCGAGGTGCCCGCGAAGTCCGCCGAGCGGATGGGGCGGATGTCGAGCTGTGTGCCGAAGCGGAAGGCGTAGGGGCGTCCGTCGAGGACCGGGCCGGAGGCTTCGGCGAGGCAGGCCGCCGTGCGGATGGCATCGGTGAGGAGTTCGGTCGTGGCCCAGGGTGGTGGGGAGTCCTCTGCACCTTCCGGGCCGTCGAGGCGGATCACGGCGTGGAAGTGGACGGCGCCGCGCCGCTGGTACTCGGCGACCTTCGCGTACGAGACCTTCAGGCAGTGGCGGAGTTCCGAGCGGGTGAGGCCCGCGCGAGAGGCAAGTTGCTGGCGCAGGTAGGTGGTGAAGCGGGCCCACAGTGCGCCAGCGTGCGCGTTCCAAAGGACGGCCGCGCGGTAGTCGTACCGGTCAGGGTCGAGGGGGGTGCCCAGGGCGGGGTCGTCCTCCGGGTGGGTCTGGCCGCAGCGGCACCGGCCGCCGGTGGGACGGTTGTGGACGGGGCCGAAGGAGGGGGCGGTGAAGGTGGCGAAGACGCGGGGGTGTTGGGCGACGTCGGGGCCGATGCCCTTTCCGCCGCTCAGTCCAGCGGTGACCAGGTGGAAGGTGTCCTTGCGGTACACCTCGGCGCAGGCGGCGCAGCGAGTGGCCCGCCGGTTGTTGCAGCGGATGAGGAGTTGGCCGGCCGGAAGGTCGGTGTCGGCAATCTCCCGGACGATCTCTCCCGTGGCGGCGTGGACGTCGAGCCGGTGGCCCTCCATCCGTACGGGCCGCTCGCAGCCGCCGAGGCGCTGGATCTGTCGAGCGTAGGCGCCGAGGTCGCCGTGTCGGGCGAGGGTGGCCAGGTGGCGGATGGCTCCGAGCGGAGCCGGGGGGCGCATGTGCGGGTTCCTCCTGCCATGGGATCAGGGTTGTGCGCGCCCACCGCCCACACCGTCCAGGGGGCTAGACAGTGTGGGCAGGCTGAACGCAAGTGGAGCCGTTGAGTCAGCGGCGAGTGAGAAGGGAGCGGATGACGACGGCGCAGACGGCGGTCGAAGTGGCCGTGACGGCGACGGCGAGGAGCATGGAGACGAGGACGGCGCCGACGACCAGGACCACGGCGGTACCACCGCCGACGAGCGCGAGCGCGGTGCCGGGGGTGAGCTGGACGGCCGGACGGGACGGCGCCGGAGTGGCGGCGAGGGCCGGTTGCGGAGTCGGGACGGCCGGGGGGACGGTGGTCGACTCGACGACTGCGGGCGGGGTGACCAGGCCGGTCGGCTGAGGCATGGTCGGGATCTTCGGCCGGAACATGAGCGGATCTCCTTTCTCGGTTACTTGACGAGGGAGTTGATGACGGGGGCCAGCAGGCTGTCGGCGATGAGGTAGCCGCCGAGGAGCAGCACAGTGATGAGCCACCAGGGCGGGCGGATGAGCTTGACGCCCAGGACCCCGACGCAGAGCAGGGCGAGCCAGAGCGGTACGTCCATGGGGTTGGTCTCCTGTCAGGCCGGGCAGCGGTGGGTGCGGGCGGCGAGTTCTGCGGCGGCGCGGGAGTCGTACTCGGCGGAGAAGTCGCAGCGGGGCGCTGTGCAGGCGGCCAGGTGACGGTTCTTGCCGCGTTCGACGAACGAGGCGACGTTCACGGGGCCGATACGGCGGACGTTGCGGAAGCGCCGGTGCATGGCTTGGGTTCCCTTCTCAGAGGTGGGCGGCGACGGACGCGGTCATGGACGGGGGCAGGCCGAGCCGGGCGCGTACGGCGTCGGGGTCGGCGGGGTGGCCGGTGGCCGAGTGGTGCTCGTCGGCCAGGGCCCGGACGCGGTCGACGAGCGCGGGCGGCAGCGCGACGGCGGGAACGGGCGCCGGGGCCGGAGCGGGGACCAGATCGGTCACCGGTTCGGCAGTGGTGGGATCAGGAGCGGAGTCGGGGGCAGTGGCCGGTGCCGGAAGCGCGTCCCGGTCGGACATGTCGACGGCGACGGGGGCTGCGGTGCGCGGTTGGTCGTGCGGGCCGGTCGTCGACGGGGCCGGGACCGCTGGTGCTTCCTGGTGGTGGTGCGGAGCGTGGGCAAGGAGCGTGCCGCCGAAGAAGGCAACGGCCGGCCAGCCCGCGACCACGACGCGGAGCCACGCGGGTACGTGGTCCAGGTCGAGGAGCCCGGCGGTGGCGACGTTGGCACCGAGGGATGCAGCCAGGGCGACGAGGAACCACAGCCGCGGGCCCTCGGACGGCTGTCCGGCCCGCTGTTCTTCGCGCATCCGGCGCCAGGCGGCGACCAGCAGGAGGTCAACGCTGATCGGGTAGGCCCATGCCTTCCAGCCGCCTTGTCCGGCCGCTTCGGCGAGGTCGTGGAGGTGGGAGAAGGACAGGGCGCCCGCGATGACGGCTTGGATGATCACGGCGTCCAGGCGGGCCAGTTGGGCGCGCATCGGCTCGTCTTCCTTCCTGCTTTCGGCATGGGAGGGGTAGGGACCTTGGCGTGAGGTGGTCACGCCGACCGTGGGAGGAAGGGGGCTACTCGGTGACCGGGCGCGTGGTGGGCGCGGCGGGTGCTGCGGCCGGGGCCGACTCGACCGGTGTCGCGGCGAGGGCGGGGCGGAAGGTGGCGAGCCGGGGCAGGTCCGGGACCATGGCCGAGGTGTCGCGGCAGATGGCCGCCGCTTCGTCGAGGGTGAGGTGGGGTGAGCGGACGCGGCACCAGCCGCCGGAGGAGTCGCCGACAACCGCGACGCCGGGCCGTTCGGCCGGGATGGACGTGGCGGCCAATGCCGCTTCGGGAGCGATGTCGGCGAGCGCCATGTTCGCCGAGGTCTCGTCGTTGACGCGGTGGCAGACACGGCCGGTGAGCTGGGCGCGGAGCATCGTGGCGCCCTTGCCGAGTTCGGAGCCGAAGCGCTGCCCGCAGACCTCCAGGTAGATGCCGGCCGCGCGGCCGAGCTGGGCGAGGCGGATGAGCTTGGTGACCATGGCGTCGCGTCGTTTCTCGTCGTCGCGGCTCGCGGCGAGGAAGAGTTCCGCGACCTCGTCGACGACAACCACGACCGGCACCGGCCGCACGTCGTCCGGCAGCCCCCACACGTCGGAGGTGAGCACGGCATCCGGCCCGGCCACGCTCGACAGGCCGATGAGCCGGAACCGTGCCTCCATCTCCTCCAGCAGGGCGTCAAGGATGTCGTTCGCGCGGTCCGAGGTGTCGGCGAGGGCGGACAGGCGGGGCGCGAACGGCGCCAGTTCGACGCCCCACTTGCAATCGATGCCGACCAGGGCGACGGGTTGCCGGGCGAGCCCGCACAGCAGGTTGCGCAGGTACACGGACTTGCCGGACTGTGTGGCGCCGAGGATCAGTTCGTGTGGCACGGTGCGGAAGTCCCGTACGTGCCAGTGACCGTCTTCGCGGAGCGCCAGCGGGAGGGTGAGTGGTCCGCTCCCCCGCCAGCGGCGGGCGGGGCGTACGTCGGAGAGCACGTCCCAGCCGATGAGGCGCAGTTCGAGCCGTCCCGGCTTGGTGGGGCGGATGTGCACGGCGTGGGCGCCCCAGGCGTGCCGTAGCCGGTCGGCCGAGGCGGCGAAGTCCTCGGGTGCCTGCCCGGCCGCCATACGCAGCCGCATCACGAGACCGGACCCGGTCGGGCGTGGCAGCGACCGCCAGGGCGGCACCGGGGCCGCTTCCCGCCCGATCATCCGGGCCGTGGCCCGACGGACGGCCGAAGCCGGAACCGTCAGGCCGCAGGCATCCATGGTTGCCCGGTATGTGGTGAGCACGCGCAGGGCGATGGCCGGGTATCCGACGAGCCACCAGAACAGGACCGGCGTTCGCCGACGCAGGACCACCAACGCGGCCACCGTCAGCAGCACCAGACCCAGAGTCCATACGGCATCGGTCATGGCGATCAGCCCTGGACCGGCGCCGGAGCGTTGACCATGACGGCGTCCGCCCGGTAGGCGATGCCGTGCCGGGTACGGCCGCCGAACTCGCTCTCCCACGGTCGGGCGAACAGACCGGACAGGATGACCGGGGCGCCCATGACCAGCCCGTCACCGATGCCCGGCTCGGGAACGGTGACCTTGATCATGTCCGAGCCGCCAGCGGCGATGAAGACCAGCTCCAGCGTCATGAGCCGCTGGTTGGTCACCGGGTCGACGGCGACCTCACCGGTCTGACGGTCCCTCACCTTGACCTCGGGCAGCTTGGTGACAAGCAGAGTCGCGGCGGAAGTGTCCACGGGGATGACACGCATTTCTTCGAACCTCACAGGTTGGCGGCACCGCTCTCGGCGCCGATTCGAACTGGATACCCCCCTAGACAGCAGGAGGTAGGCCCCGCCTGAACTGTCTAGGGGGGTTGACGCCAACAGTAAACCGACGACCCCTCAACTGTCTAGGGGGGTATACGGGATGGCCAAGGCAAGGCCCTCGATGGATATACACCGTATGTAACAGGACTGTGACTAGACGTGATAAGCGGGTGTGGGTTGGGTAGTTCTCGGCCCTCAAGATCAGAGGAGTTCTCCGTGAGCACTACCCAGCAGCGTGTGCCAACCCCCAGTCCTGATCCCCAATCGGACGACCCCACGACCACGACCGCCCCGTCGTGGTGGCGGCAGATCGCCATCAGCATCGGGAAGCCGATTGGGTACGCCCTTGCCACCATCGGACTCGTCGCAACAGCTACAGGCGTCACGCTGTCCGACGCATATCCATGGGTGTTGAGTGTTTTTCAGGACGATGCCAACATCGCGTTCGTCGGCCCCAAGCCGGTCAACAATGGTCCGGCAGTCGTGAAGCGCTGCACCACCGTACGGATCGCGGTCACCGGGGACTTGTCGGCCGAGCACGAGTTGTGGCTCGGAACGAATCGAAACGGACGCAAGGTCGTAGTCGAGCCTCTGGATCCCGCGGGGGATGGAACGTATTCGGGTCAGATCACCATCGGCCAGAAGGGCGATTTCAACCAGAAGCGCCAGCTCGTAGCATTGCTGGTGGGACCCGAAACGAGTGCCTGGCTGCGGAACATCCAAGATGGGCTCTCACGCTACGACGTTCCCAGCCTGTACTGGCCTCCTGGGACGAAGGTCATGAAGCAGATTGCAGTCCAACGAGATGCGGTAAGCACAAGAGCCTGCTGACACAGCCTTCCCATCGGTCGCTCATACAACTGGCGACAGATTCGCATTACTGAATCGCATGATCCAGACTTGCTTGCTACGTGAGCACCCAGTGAAGGGCCGTTGCGTCATCCTGGGCCTTACCGCGCGGCCATCGACGACCATCAGGATCTCCGGCCTCCGCTGCCCGCACCAGGCGGATCAGTTCATCGGGGCCGGAGGAGTTGAGCACACTCAACAGCTTGGCCCAGTCGGCGAGTTCGAAGCGGTCGACGAGTCGGGTGGCGCCGTCGCTCAGCAGGGTCACCGAGGTGAGGGAGTCGACCCGCACGGTCCCGGTCAGGGCATGTTCGGCGGCACGCGGATCGGGGCCGGCGATCCAGAAGCCGCCCGGCCGGTTGCGTAGCCCTGTCAGGGCGTTCCGGTACTGAGCGAGCGCGGCAGCGTGTTCCGGTGAGCTGGTGGGCAAGTCGTCGACGTGGCCCCGGAGCCGCTTGCCGACCTCGTCCAATCGCCGGTCCGTCACCACAGACGTAGCCCCGTCGCGGTCGGCCAGCAGCAGCGACGAGTCGCCGAGAACGAGATATTCCAGCCCCGCGTCGCCAAGTCGAACCGCGACGACCGTACTGGTCGGGCTGGCTCGATACGTCAGGTCGCAGCGGTCGCCGTGCAGCGAGCGAACCTCCCCGATCGAGTCGGCCAGGCAGTCAGCAAGAGTTCGGTCAGGGTGAGCGGTGACCTTACGCAGCAAGAGTGCCCCAAGAGTCCCGGAAAACCAGGCGACCCCGTGCACACACCCCGTCTCCGCCCCCGCCACCCCAGCACCGTCGAGGAGAACGGCGGCACCCGGTGCGGCAGCTGCGAAGTCTTCGTTGTCCAGACCGGGGGCGGAGGACAGAGAGCCGAGCGCGACTCTCACGCTTCGGCTCCTTCGTCGTGCAGGTAGAGCGGGCAGAGCAGTTCGACGGACTGAGGCTCGCTGGTCTCAGGGTCGTACTCGACACCCACCAGTGTGGAGAAGCGGCGCTCTCCCACTTGCCCCCACAGGGCATTGAGGTCCGAGGCGAGCAACTGGACGACACCGAGTGAGCCTTGGGTGTGGATACCGGCAATGGCGAGCACGGAACCCTTGCCGTCCGGGCGGGACAGCCGGCCGAGGTATCCCACGTCATGCGGACGAGACGGATCAGCGTCCATCCCTGACCGGTGGACGGTGCCGGTGCGCCGGTCCAGCAGCGTCCAGGGTTCGCCCTCCGCATGCTGCCAGCTCAGAACCGGGTCCTGGGCGTACAGGTTGCGCATGTCCTCGGACATGCCCGGCCCGCAGACGACGACCAGGCCGTTGCGGTTGAGATTGACTTCGCCGCTCACGAGCACGTTGCCGGAGGCGACATCGAGGCTGTACGACTTCGCCAGCTCTTCGAGGCGCTTGCCCGAGTTCATGTCGTCCATGGCGACGACCGTGCGCTTCTTCACGTCATCCGACCGCAGCGGAGTGACCACCGTGACGACACCTGAACCGAAGAAGGCACCTTCGGGCGCCGGGCCGGTGTGGCGGATCTGGTGGATACGACCGCGGCTCAGACCAGCCTTCTCGGCGATCTGCGCATACGACAACCCTTGCGCGTGGAGGTCCTGCACCACGCGTCGACGGAGGCGAGCCAGTTCCGTCACCTCTTGCTGCGCATCGGCCAACCTGGTCGTGACCTCGCGCAAGAGCAGATACGGATCATCGATCGCCATGATCCGCTGCAACTCGTCCGACATGACCTCACCTCCTAGCAATAACCAGGAGTCTAGGGCCCTAGACGGAATGGGCGGGAGACGGCGTCCCGTATCGACGCCGACCACAAAGAACCGGGACCGTCGACTGGGCACACCCCGAGGGCTCACCCGTCACCGCCCACCACACCAGAGGCGACGGCCGAGGCAGACGTGATCACACGCCCTCCCGCACCAGGTCTGCCCATACAGTTCGCCCGTCGGGCCAGGTCTTGACCCCCCAGTCCTTGGCGCAAGCCGCGATGAGCGCCAACCCACGGCCGCCCTCTTCGTGGTCCGCGACGTCGCACAGGTGGGGCTGACGTTCGCCGCCCAGGTCGACTACCTCGATGCGAACAAGGTCACTTTCGCCACCGAGGCTGACGATCACGACGAACCAGCCGCCGGCCGCGCCGCTCAACGAGTGCCGCACAGCGTTGGTCGCAAGCTCACTGACGACCAGGACCGCCTCGTCGACCGGGCCTTGCCCGTCGAGCAAAGCCGCAACGAAATGTCGAGCATGGCCCACTTCCTCGGCCAGGCCGGGAAAGGCGCGGCACCACTTGGTTCGCATGGGAGATCCCTCACTCTACGTCTAGGGGACTAGACAGCGCAACGGCAGAGTATTCCCATGACTAGGTGATGAGCCAGGCATCTTGAGGAATTATTCCTCTATCGAGTGAGCATGTCTCCCAAGTCGCGGAACTGCGCCATCGCTCTCAACAGCAGCTCGCGCACTTCGTCACCGAAGATCGCAGCCCCCTCGAAGCGAGTGAACGTCTCCTCGTAGGCGGCCAGTTCGACGGGATCAGCCGAGACTCGCTCACTGTCGAAGGTCTCGACGACCACGGCCCGCTGGTCGCACAGAGTGAACCCGTGGCGAGGCAGCACCGGCACGGGACGGCGCCAGGGGATGACCCCGAGCCGTACCGTGCTCAAACTCTCGACAGCCAGCAGCCGGTCAAGCTGCGCCAGCATGAGCGCCGGAGTCCCCGGCCAAGTACGCAACACAGCTTCCGTCAGCACGAACACCGACTCCCGCCCCGGCTCGTACAACACACTCTGCCGCTCAACGCGGGCAGCCACGGCCCGACCGACGGCATCAGGCGCCGAGTTCGGCGCACTGGCGAAGACGTGCCGGGCGTACTCCGCAGTCTGAAGCAACGCGGGCAACACAACGCACTGGAACGACCGCACCAGCCGCGCGGACCGAACCTCACCATCAACGCTGGTGCCGACGAGCGGAGTTGTGTCCGCGGACTGGCCGGCATCCGAAGCAGCCACCACGGCGTGCAACAACTCCCGGACCTCACGAGCCGCCAACTCATCGAGACCGAGGGCCCGCAAGAGCCGGTCGAGCACCTCACCGCTCGGCACCATGCGCCCGGTCTCGACCTTGGACACAGTCGGCTGGCCCACACCGGCACGCTGCGCCAGCACAGCCCCCGTCAACCCGGCCTCTGTCCGAAGAACACGAAGACGCGCACCAAGCGCCTGCATCCGCTCCCGCCGCTCACTCCCCATGGTCAGGGTTCTACACCACAGGGCAGCGGGAGCATGATTCAAACTTTCTCTACTGGTTCAAGAGCCCGCGCACGGCGCGGGCGCGCGCCGCCTCTGCGGCGCGGCCTGCCTCCTGTCTGCGCCCCGGCTGGCCGCGCCCGGCGGCGCGCTACGTGCATGCGGGCAGAGGCGAGGGGTCACCCGCGGGTCAAAGACATGCCTCCGGCGGGGGCGCTCAGGCTCCGAGATGGCGGGGGCGCCGTTCGCGAGTGCCGGCCGTTTGTGGTGTGCGCGGGGAACTCCCATCCCGTCTGCCGTCGACCCAGGCAGAGCCGAGCAGTCGCGGCCCAGGGCGTCAAGGTCGTTCGTACAGTGGCGCGCTCCACCTTGACGCCCTGAACCACGCCCGCTCCACGGTGTGTGGGTCGACGGCAGACGGGATGGGAGCTGGGGAGGGTGGTGGGTTGAGGTGGAGGTGAAGCGCCGGCAGAGTGCACCAGCCCAAAGCGGCTCAGTTGCTCACGGCACTAGCCTGAAAGCATGGCGGCCAAGAAGAAACCCGATCTGAACCAACCAGCTTGCTGGGGCTGGAAGGTTGACGGCCAGACCGTCGAGAACGCCCGATACTACGCGACGGCCCCTAACTGGGGCAGTCATGCTGCTCGCTTCCAGGCCGTGACGTTTGAGATTTTGCGCTGGCAAGGCTTGCGATGCGCCATTTGTGGTCGGCGACACTCTCAAGTAAAGCTGGTACGCGATCACGACCACAACACCGAGCCTGAGCTCTTCCGCGGGTGGCTGTGCGACGGATGCAACCGGGCAGAGGGGAGACGATCAACTCGGCACCCCCGCTATCAGAGGTATCGAGAGAGAAGCCCCGCCGTGATGCTCGGCGTGGAGATTGAACATCATGATTCGTTCCGTCGTGGACCCTCACGAGCAGACCTCCGGCGCCTCCTCGCGCAACAGGCGGAACTGCACGTTGTAGTGCAACAACAGCGGGACGGGGGTCATGCCATAGCAGAAAGCACCCTGTCGGAACTGCTGGCCAATCACTCAGCCATGGCGGACGCGCTAAGGCACCATGCCGTGTAGCTATCGTTGCAGCACCCGGCCCCGGCAGTACAGCAGCGAAGTACAGCGACCACCGCGACCACAGCCGACCGTCACCGGCGCACGATGACCGCTTGACCAGCTGAGGAGACCTCAGCGACCGTCCGGCCCGTAGTTCGCATCGAGGGGCGCACACGTCGAACAATGGCTGGACTCAGTCGTTGAGACTCCACCGACCTACGGCTGCACCTGCACCAATTCGGTACTGCGAGGAATACCCCTGTAGACGGCGAACGGGATAAGGGAAAAGCCCGGATGCTGGGGCAGGTCGATAAAACCGATCCTGCCGAGGTTGCGCATTTGTGCGTTCATGGCCTCGGCGAATAGGCCACGATTAATATTTCCGCCGGGATTGTAGAAATTCATATCTGGCAGTTCGGTTTCTTCGGTTCCGTAGCTTCCGATGCTGCCGACCAGTGTCCAATCATGTCGCTCTGTGCCGTAGCGGGCGAAAAGAATCTC
Source organism: Streptomyces sp. SP18BB07 (assembly GCF_036322545.1). Classification (NCBI taxonomy): domain Bacteria; kingdom Bacillati; phylum Actinomycetota; class Actinomycetes; order Kitasatosporales; family Streptomycetaceae; genus Streptomyces; species Streptomyces sp. SP18BB07. Next base: position 17,978 of record NZ_JAQYWT010000356.1, on the reverse strand, counting down.
TGCCTCTGTGTCGAGATACTGGCGCCCCTCTTGGAGGCGCGCGCTAATTAGGGCGCCCTTGGCTGGGGTCATGTTCATGTGCAAGCCCGGGGTGAATACCCCCTTTGAGATCTGCACGAAAGACCGGAGAGTGTTCCCGTCCGTTCCGCCGACCTCTGGGAAGTCCGGGATTGCATCCTCCAATTGGTCGGCGCTACCCTCCCCCCTTTTTGCTGGCCTGGGGCGCTGCTGGCTCTGTTTCCCCTTGCCTGTCCGCTGCGGCTCGTTTGATGGCGAGGCGCCGATGCCCTTAAGTCCAACATTCACGTGGCCGAAGGCAGCGAACGCTGCGGCCGCATACCTGGTGTCGAATAGGGACCCTGGGGCTGTGATTCGGACGAGTGACCCCGGGGGGTATTTAGTCTTCAAGCTACCTGATTCCCAGGCATCGGCATCTGATGCTTCCTCTGAGATGTCATTCAGTAGAAGTTCGGATTCCAATGCTTCTTCCAAGGTAGGGAAGAGCGCGTCGCCGAGGGATTTGTTTGTGTAGCTCTCGCTGCCGGTTCCCTGTAGATGCTGAGCTGCGGAGCGCGGGCCGATGGTGGTTCTCTTCTCTTTGCGTTCCGTTTCGCGCGATTCTTCCACGATTCCGCCATCGAGTTGAGCGAGAAGGGCACGCACCTTATCGGTGTCTACGTAGAGGAACTCGCGTAGAATCATTGATCTCTCCTCGCCTTGCACGTTCTTCGCGGGCTCCAGTGCGGCCCCATGCGACGAGATTGAACACCCAACCTGCGCAGCTGTCTCGATTTTCGTAAAAGGCGGTCCTCTGCCGTACTTGTCCGCGTCGGCGCTCGAAGGGGGGGCGCGCTCGGATCCTGGGCCGTCCCTGGGCCGTGCGAGGTCGACCAACGCTGACAGTCGGCACCCACGGGTGACCACCCCCACCCCCCTGTGGCCTGGGCTCCCCGAGTTGATCTGCGACACTGGGTGGGTTATGCCGAAGCCCGGAGAACTGAGCTGACGCTGGTCTCGCGCAGCGGGAGCAACACCAGGCGCGTGCTCTAACTGCGTGACAACACCGACGAACACGCGGACGACCGCGAACATCGGCAGACCATCAGCGCAGGTGAGAGGCAAACCAGCCCAAGGCCGAGCGCCCACCCAAGTTGCTTCGGACGAAGAGGTCCTCACCCAAGGTCTCCGCCACGCTTCCGCCGGCGCAACTTGCTCTGGTCGACGGCATGGCAGCGTAGCCGAGGCCGGTGGGGGTGCAGCGAGGCTCACGCGTGCGTGCTCGGTCGACGCACCCGCCGTCGTGGCTGACTATCGTCGGCTGAGACTCAGACACTCCGGGGCCCCAGTTCCGCTAAAGGGCCATCGAGGCGAAGAGACCGTGCCATTCACGTGCCAGATCCTGCGGGGAGCCGCGGGGACCAGCGGGGACTGACCAACGGTACGGCCAGGGCTGCAACTCCACTCCGCCGCACTGCGCGCAAAACTGCTAGCTCCAGTCCAAGGCACGACAGTAAGGTAGCGCCAGGTAACGGGAGTTAGGCCATAAAGTGGACTTCGGCGATCAAGTTAGTCGTCTGGCGCGAGCCCATCAGCTTGGAGCAGCGCTGTCGGCCGACATGCAGGCGTGGGGCGTTAGCACCCCTTATGGCGTCCGAGCCAGCATCGCGGAGGATCGACTCAGCTGGGAGCTGCGGCTCCAGGTATCTCAATCTCCATCACTTGCCGACTGGGGCTTCCGATTCGGTGAGGCCGTCAATCACCTGAGGGCGGCCCTAGACAACCTGATCGTGGCCATCGCGCGGCAGTCTGGTGTGACGGACGAGAAGCAGCTCAAGGGGCTCGTGTTCCCCATCTGCGGCACCCTCAAGGAGTGGAAGAGCCGCCAAAGGGCGCTGTCTTGCTTGCCCGACTGGTGCCGCGAGGCTCTGGAGCAGGTCCAGCCGTTCCAGCGACCCGAGCACGGCGGCACTCTTGATGGGGACCTGCTGTTAATCCTGCGCGACCTAGACAACAGCACCAAACACCACCTTCAGGTCAAGCCCGATCTCGCACCACAGAGCATCCAGCACACACCAAGAGTCGAGTTCGAAACCGAGGAAGGGGCTGCCGCTAGCGTGCCACCCGACGCGGAGGTGATAGTTGGCCCGTTTGAAGATGGCGCCGTGCTACTCCGATATCGGACCAAAGGCCGCATCAAGTCAATCAAGGGACAGTACAACATCACGGCTCAGGTCCAGGCCGTCTCTCCCGATGGTCGGCCTCACGGCGTAACGGACTTGCTGGCGGCCCTGTGGGAGTACACGCGGATCATCATGGGGCACATGATGGGCGCGGCCGACCAGGCTGAGAGAAGGTCCGGGGCCTAGTTGCTAGCCTGCCCGTCTCAGTTTCCGTCTCATTCAGCCCCGTTCACGGCCGTTCAGGCGAGACCCGGAAGCGTCTCCGCGTCGGCAGCTAGTCGCCCATGAACCCAGGTGAACGCCCTCGAACGACGCCCGCCACCCCACCACCACAGTTGGAAAGCGTGTGGGCAAGAAAACGCGGCATGATCGGCGGAGCCACTACCCCTGGACGGGAAGGTCCGGGTGAGTGGCTAGAAAGATCATGTAAGCGATCGCCGCTGTTCCTCCCAGGAGGGACAGCACACCACCCATCACCGCTCGCGACCTGCTCGCCCCGCCATGCGCTGACGCCTGGTACTCAACGTAGGCCCGCGCAAGGCCGACAAGGGCGACGGGCAGTGTGAAGAAGCAGACGAGTATCCAGAAGGGGCAGCAAAACCAGCACGCCACGGACGCCCCGCCGAACCAGACCGCGAGCTCCTTTATCTCTTGTGTCTCGCCCGGCGCCCCAACGGAAGTCATGGGCCGATTCAAGCAGAACCCTTGTGGGAGCTCCGCAGCAGGAGAAGCCACCTCGGCCACGGAGGCCAGCGCGCCAACACGGCCAGGGCGCCGCAGCAGACGCGCACCACAAGCGCACCAGATCGAGCGGGGAACAGCGGGGAACCGCGGGGAAGGCAGCCAAGTCCGACGAGGACACGCCGTAGCCGTTCACCCAGGTCAACCACCGAACCCGCCCCAAGAGACCGCAGCTTCCCAAGCTGAGAGCGTCGCGCGCCTGCTCAGTCGTGATTCAGGGCCGCACCAGGGCGGCGACAGCCGCACCAAGGCCGACGACTCCGAACACAGCCAACCCCACGGTCCACACTCGATGGGAACGAAGCTTGACCAAGCCCTTGGGCTGTATGCCCGCAGCCTGGCAGCGCTCTGCTCCTGGAGCATGGACCTCAGGCAGACCTCTCACCTTCTCGAACTCCTGCAACCAGATACTGTCAGCCAGTTCGTGGTGTCGGTGCTTCGCCAAGAGCTGCACGGACAGGAAGGACACCACCATCGACAGCACCCCAGACGTGACCCGCGCCAGTTGCCCTGTATCTGGGCTGAGGGCGATCGTCATGAGGAACGCCTGAGCCGTCAGCCCCAGACCGGGCACTTGCCACATCATCGTGTCAAAGCCAGCGCGGCGGGTGGCTACCGCTTGGTACTGGAGCAATGCTTGCTCATCGCTCGGGGGCGGAGGCGTCGACATACTCCAATGGAACCAGCAGTCGGTACCGGTTCGCGGGCATATCGATGAGCTTCGGATCAGTAGGCTCCGTGCCCCACCCGTGCCCGATCGTGCGGGAACTCACGGGGAATCACGGTAGTTGGCAGACACCGAACAGCACAACGGCCCCCGACCATATGACCTGGTCAGGGGCCTTTTCACCTGGCGGTGGGTGTGGGATTTGAACCCACGGTGACTCGCGCCACGACGGTTTTCAAGATCGCTCCTGAACGGAGCAGTAAGAATGGCGCAATTACCGTCGAGGTCATGGAATGATCACATGCCGACAAGACCCACGAAGTCAGAGCAAACGGATTGGGCTGCGACCCTGATGACTACCGTCCTCATCCTGGTCTACGGAGCGGTCATGGTGCTGCTGGCATTCCTGGCAGTTGATACTCACATTGAGGGACCAGACCTCAGCGGGGGCATGACCGCCCTCGGAGGTGTCCTACTCGGATTGGTAATGAACCCGACATACTTCAAGAACCGTGAGCTCTTCGTTCTCATGGTTTTGGCACCAGTCGCCGTCGGGGTGATCGCAACGTGGAAGCTCTTCACGGTCCAGCCGGACCATCCATCGGCTGGGCTTGTAGTTGCAACGTGCCTTGCGATCTTCGCGGGCCTCTTCGTAAACACCAGTAACATCACGCAGCCGTGACGGTGTCGGTGTGTCACAAAAGCATCGCGTGCGTGCGGAGCTGACGTTGAGAAATCCCGTAGCGCAGACGAGGACGCTCCGACGATGCTGGGTCAGTGGCTGAACCAGACCCGAGAGACGGCCTGATGCGTCTCGAAAACTTGATCACCGGCAACCTTCACCAGTACATCGACCCCGTTGACCGCGCCTCTGTAATCGGCTGGGGACTCTTCTTCAACGTGGCGCACCAAGTGCGTGCGGTCCTCACGCTGCACCATGCCGGCGCGTGCGGCGCTGCGTCCCCCAACCGCCGGAGTGCTCTGGAGTACGCCATCACCCTTCGGTGGTGCGTGGACCAGGGCGATCGGATAGGCGACATCTACAACCGCAAGCTGCGGGGCGACCAGATCCAACTCGCCAAGGCCCTCAAGGCGGACGGGACGAAGGACCGCTACAGGGACGCCTACGAGATCATGGCGCAGACCGTGAAGACGGTCAACGAGACCATCGCGTCGGACCCCAACGAGAAGTTGGTGAAGATCGACAACCTAGTTAAGGGTTACGGCCTCACGAAGGAATGGAGCTTTTACACCGTCGAGTCCCGCTTCACCCACCCGACCCCCACCGGCGTGCAGATGTTCTTCAAGGACGATGGGGAGGCGATCCACGTCAGTCAGGCACCGATCCATGAGGAGATCGTGGCGTGCCAGCCGTACGGCCTGTGGATCCTGCACATCGCGATGCTGGCCTTCAATGAGGTGCTCACTGGCAAGCCGTGGACCGCCGAGCTTGAACAGGTCGCCAAGGAGTATGGGTTCGCCATGACGCTCCCGCAGTGGCAGGGGCCCGGAGACCTGCACGCGCAGTGATGGTCACAACACTATGGACTATCCGTGGACGGACCGCAGCCAGTCATGGACTCATACCGATCTGACCAGCAGCTTTCTCCGAGACTCAAGCGGCCTCCGGAGCCGTGTGCGCAGGTTCGAATCCTGCCGGGGGCACCTTGGATTAGGTGCCCAAAGACCCCGCCATCAGCGCTTTCGCTGAGGACGGGGTCTTCGCGTATGTGCAGGCGTGTGCCGCTGGGGGCTGCCGTATGTCGGGGGCTGTCGGCTATGCGTCGACTGGCTGCGGAACAGAAAACCGCAGGTCGAGCCGAGAGAGCGCCGAGGTACGGCTTCGCAGGTGGGAGTAGGGAACGCGGGTCCGCGCAGCAGGGGGCGACGGCGCCCAGCTATACGTCCCAAGGCTGATGCGGCGACGCTGCGGTTACGTCCTGTGGTGGACGCAGTGCATACCCTGGCCGGACGAAAGCGGTAGGGGACCGCGGAAGCATCAAGGGCACCGCACTACATGGCTGATCGAGGAGCGTGCCGCATGCCCACCATTGCTTCCCTCTCCGCCAACGGCCCCGCGAACAAGGGGCGCTTACCCGGCCGCGCTCCGGGCCGGACGGTACCCGGTGTCCCGGGCTGGGCGAGATACGCGGCCGCAGCGGTTGTTTGGGCATCTTTGCCGTCGGCGTTGTGGCGTCTCGCCGCGGTGCTGGGCATACCGCTCGGCCTGGGACAGTCCGAGTACGACGCGATGCTCATACCCGGCTGGGGCCTGCTGGTGCTGCCCCTGCTGTCGCTGGCCCAGGAGGGCTTGGCCTGGCTGACACTCGGGCTGGTGCGTCCGTGGGGTGAGGTGTGGCCGCGTTGGCTGCCGTACCTCGGAGGCCGTCCGGTCCCGGTCCTCGCCGCGGTTGTGCCGGCCGCATTCGGCGCAGTCGCCTGCAGCGTCTACGGCGTGCTTCTCGTCTGGACGACCCTGCACGCTGAAATGGACATCACGCCGTGGGGCAACTGGCTCCTGGCCGCCTGCTATCTGCCCATGGCAGCCTGGGGGCCGCTGCTCGGCGCGGTAACCGTGCACTACTACAGGCGCCGTATCCACAGGTGAAGGGCGCGAGTGCGAGCAACTCATCCACAGCTGCCGTCCGCGAACCCCAAGACACCCGGACCAGAGTCCGGGTGTCGTCATGCCGGTGGGTCCAACGCAGGTAGGTCGAGATCTGGTCTCGTCCGGGTGCCGGTCTCCTGGCCGTCGTCGCCGCCGAGGAGTTCGGCGATCCTGCGGTTGGCGACCGTCGAGGCACTTGGCGTACCGACTCAGCAGTGGTGACGCCACCTGCTCCGGCGTGAGCGCCAAGTGCCAAGTGCCAAGTGCCAAGCTTCGTCCCAGACACGCCAGTACGTTGTCGAGGCGACCACTCCCCCGCCGTCGTTGGCGAACAACCGGCCGTCCTTGGGCGTGCCGAACTCGTCAAGGAGGGCGAGAAGCATCGGTCCCCTTGATGGTCAGCCATTCACAGGCGGCGGTGATCATATGCGTCTCGGCTTGAATCGCGAGGCCCGGAAGTCACCCGGGCGTCTTGGATCCTGACGTTGAAGTCACGGTTCCGCCAATGCCGTGCGAACTGGCGGCCAACGGCGCGCATCGGTATCGGGCCGAGAGGGGCGGGCGGTTTACCGAGGGTCGCGCGGCGTACATAGTGAATCCTGCGCCCGTCCCGGCAGGCGCATGCGGAGGGGAAAGCCGTGGTGCGCTACGTTCACCATCAATTGGCGACGATCGTTGAGGTGGGGGTCGCCATGGCCGTCACTGCGCCTGTGGTCTTCGGCGTGCGTGGGCTACAGCAGGCCGAAAGCGGCAAGGTACTTCCCCTTTTGAGTATTTTGGGAGTCAGCGCGCTCTTCGGCCTGCTGGCGGTTTCTTCCCGGTCGCACTGGCTGGGCGGCGAGAAGCTCGATTTCGAGAGCGCAGTCCCCCTGGCCAATCCCGAGGCGATGCTCCCCGCCCCGCGTGAGTCCATGCGCCGCAGCTTCGCCGCACCCTTCGTTGTCGTTGTCGCGCTGCCGTCCCTGATTTTCGGTCTGCTCTGGGGTCCCTGGGCCATCGGTTGGGGGCTCTTCTTTGTACCGGAGCGGATCGTCAAGGGCGTTTACATCTTCTTCTGGGAGCGACGCCACGGCGTACTCCTGTGGTCTGGAAAGGCCAAGGAACAACCCTTGGGCAAGGGCCAGTTCCTCTACTCCTCACCACGGATAGCGACGTCCGGGTGACCTTTTGGGAAGGTCTGGTGGAACTGGGCCGACCGCCCGACGTCCGACCGTCCGACCGCCGAGCTGGAGTTCTGCCCCTACCCGGATCTGATGGACGGCTGACATCAACGGCTGACATCAACGGCTGACATCGACGACGCCGGACGGGGGCATACACCGAGGCCATCGCATCATGGGTGCATGCTGCTGCAAGGGGAACCGGCCCTGGTGGACAGGGTATTGCTGGTGAACGAGCTGCGTTTCGATCCAGACGCCATTTACGAGCTGGACCGTCCTCTGCTGCTCATGCCCGGAGACCAAGTGCACCGCCGAGGTCAACGAGTGATCGTCAAGCGCGCGGCCGGGACAATGGAGGCGCCAGTCGGCCGCTGGGAGCCATGGTGCTGGGAGTGGCGCCTTCTCTGACGAGCGCACCTGTACGCAGCTCGTTCAGGGAGCCGCACCACAACCGCACCAGATCGAGAGCGGGGAGCAGCGAGGAGCAGCGGGGAGCAGCGGGGAGCAGCGGGGGAACCACGGTTGAGGTCCAAGACGGGGCGCGTCGAGGGCTGGGCGTCCCTGGGCCGTCCGCGGTTTCTTGACCTGCGGACGGCCCCGGCCGGTGGGCAGTTACGGAAGGTCGCTGTCGCCTCCAAGGTTGGTGATCATCCGGCGGAGCACGTTCAAGGTGGTCACATAGTCGGCCGTCTCCACGCCGTTGTGCATCTGCTCGTGGACCTTGAGGTTGCGGTCCCTCGCACGCTGTCGTCCCTCTTCGCCAGCCTCGGTGAGGGTGAGGCCGCCGCCAAGCTCCGCAATCCAGCCGCGGGAGGCAAGGTCGGCGTAGACCGCCTCGAATGCGGTGTCCTGGCGGTCAAAGGGGGAGAGCTTGACGGTCAGGGAGGCACGGGTCCACTGTCCGGGGGCGCCGGCAACATGGTTGAGGATCCACCAGTGCGGTTGCGTGAGCCCTTCCTCGGCGAGGGCGGCACGTATGCTGCCGACGATGATCTCGTTTGCGACCCCACTCCAGTAGCCGATGGGCTGGGCGGCAAGCTGATCCTGCGAGTACTCCTTGATCGTCATGCCAGGAACGTAAAACCTGAAGCGCAGTTGAGGTCAACAGTCGACATCGAATCCTGACATCAACGGCGGTGAATGACCGTGCATCGCAAGGCTGGGTCGTGGAGTCAATCCGCGCCGACCGGAAGCCGCTGAGTAGCGTAAGGACGGCGCAAAGACAGCAGGCGTATCGAATCCCTGAAACGGTGCTCTGCCAGCCGTGGACCGTTCGTGGACTCATCCCGCCGCATCTGCCACGTGCAGGTTCGCATCCTGCCGGGGGGACCTTGTGTGAGATGTCCGGAGATCCCGCCGTCAGATTTTCGGCGAGAACGAGGTCTTCGCGTATGTGCGGGTGGCCGTATCAGCTGTGGGCAATCGAGCAACGGTCTGTCGTCGCTGAAACTCACTCATGAATGGTGCCGTTCGGACAGTTTGGGCCCTCGTGGCATTGCGGTGCCGGAGCCTACTGGCAAGTCCTCGATCACCATGCCTCGCGACATCGCCGAAGCCGCCAGAGCCCGTAGCGGACCTTCCGGTCTCTCCGCCTACGTGGCTGCCGCGGTGGCCGAGGAGATCCAGCCTCTGCGCGATCGTGCGGTCACTGGCCGGCTTGGCCTCGCCCGCGGCGACGACCTTCGAGTGATCACCTCTGCGGCCACCCTCGTCGAACCGGTCACCGAACCCATCGCACGCCGTGCCGCCGCCCTCCTCTCCGACGCCGGCCTGCATGGGCACACGTACGCCGTCGATGCCATGTTCGGCGCCACCGCCCTGGCCGCCCCGAGCCCGGTCACGATCCTCACCTCGGATCCCGAGGACATCGCCGTGCTGTGCGGCCGGGCGTCAGGGGGACGTGCGGCGGGCCGGTGGGGTGAAGAGGTAGAGGTCGAGGATGGGGGGCATGGGGGCGATGCCTGGGCCGCCGGATTGGACCCAGGTGGCTATGTCCTCGGTGGCGTCGGGGTCGTTGACCAGGCCCAGCCAGACGGGGCGGGCGCCTGCGGCTCGGCCCGCGGCGGAGGGTTGGACGACGATCACGTTGGCCTGGTCGCAGGCGTCCAGGCACGTGGAGATGCGGGTGGGGACGAGGGACTGGAGGCGGGCGGTCTGGGACTCGTGGTCGACGCCGGGGAGTTTGGGGGTGCCGCAGCAGCAGTCTCGGCAGACCGTTACCCGGCAGGGGGTGGGGCCCGAGTTCAGTCGGTTGCGGGTCACCTGAGTGCCGGGTGGGTGGGGGTGCGGTGCGTCATCCGGTGGCCTCGTCGGGGGTGGGGTGAACTGGGCTTTCGCGGCGGGAGTTTACTCGCCCCGCCTCCCCTACCCATCCCGTCACCAGGGACTCCGCTCCTTCGACCCCGGGCATCGGCCCACCGGCCACCGGTCCCGGCCACCGGTCCCGGCCGCCGATCCCGGCCGCCGATCCCGGTCACGGTCGTAGCCTCCGGCCAGAAAGAGGTCGGCGGTGATCGCGGAGGGTTCCGTACCTCCGACTGCGGGGTCCAGGAGCCGTGGACCAGGCGCGCCGAGTTTGTGTGGTCGGCGATCGTGTCGGGGAGGGTGATCTTCCAGTCGCGGATGCGGCTGTTGAGGGTCTCCAGGGCCGGGGGCACCGCCTCCGTCGCCCCGAAGACGTCCCGGACGGTGATGCCTTGGACGTGCAGGGGGCGGGAGAGGCGGAAGAGGATCTCCGGTCGCATGCGCGGGGCGGCGCAGTAGCGGGCGGCTCGGGCCGTGGTGCCGTCCTCGTGGAGCGTGTCGTCGAGGAGGTGCCTGAAGTCCGGCTCGTCCAGCCCCGCGAGTTTCTGCATCGCGGCTGCCGTCAGGCCTACCGGGTGAACGAGCGCCACCACTCGATCGCGATCGCCGCCGTGCGGGGGCTGCCCATCGACCCCGTCCGCACCCGGGTCCAGCACCTGAACGTGCAGGTGGCGAGCCTCGACACGTCGCCCGCAGCTATCAGCGGGTGTGCGAACTCGGCTTCGACATGGCCCTGTCCGTCGGCCGGCACACCAACGACAGGGAGGTGTCGTACTACGCCCGTACGCCGTCGGGCTTCGAGTGGGAGGTGGGCTGGAACCCGATCGTCGTCGACGAGTCCACCTGGGAGCCCAGCACCCACCAGGGCATGTGTCTGGGGGCACCGGCCGGTCGGGCGGACCATCGTCGACAAGCTCGAACAGTTCCGGCTGGGCGCGCGGTCGCCGGCACGGGTGGAGAGCACCGTGCCCGCGCTGAGCGGGGCGGGCGTCCCGGACGACTGAGGCGCTGCATCACGGCCGGGGCAGGGGCTGTTCGGTCCAGATGGTCTTGCCGTCGGGGGTGTAGCGCGTGCCCCAGCGTTCGGTGAGCTGGGCCACGAGGAAGAGGCCCCGGCCGCCCTCGTCCTCCGTGCGGGCGCGGCGCAGCCGGGGTGAGGTGCCGCTGCCGTCGTAGACCTCGCAGATCAGGGCGCGGTCGCGCAGCAGCCGGAGCTGGACCGGGCCGGTGGCGTGGCGGATGGCGTTGGTGACGAGTTCGCTGGCCACCAGCTCGGTGGTGAAGGCCAGTTCGTCCAGGCCCCAGGCCGCGAGCTGCCCGGTGACGGCCTCCCTGGCACGGGAGACGACCGCCGGGTCGCTGGGCAGGTCCCACTGGGCGACCCGTTCCGGCCCCAGCGTGTTCGTGCGGGCGACGAGGAGGGCGACGTCGTCGCAGGGTCGGGCCGGGAGCAGGGCGTCGAGAACCGCCTCGCAGGTGTCCTCGGGGGCGCGGTCGGAGCGGGCCAGGACGGTACGGAGCCGGTCGAGGCCGGTGTCGATGTCGCGGTGCCGGTCCTCGACCAGGCCGTCGGTGTAGAGGACCAGCTGACTGCCCTCGGCCAGTTCGAGTTCGGCAGTCTCGAAGGGCATGCCGCCGAGGCCCAGCGGGGGCCCCGAGGGCAGGTCGACGAAGTCCACCGTCCCGTCCGGGGCGACGACCGCCGGCAGCGGGTGCCCGGCGCGGGCGAGGGTGCAGCGCCGGGACACCGGGTCGTAGACGGCGTACAGACAGGTCGCGCCGACGATGCCGGAGTCCTCGTGGGTGTTCTCCACCGCCCAGCCCTCGCCCCGGTCGAGGCGGCCGACGAGGTCGTCGAGGTGGGTGAGCAGTTCGTCCGGGGCGAGGTCGAGGGCGCAGAAGTTGTGGACGGCGGTGCGCAGTCGGCCCATGGTCGCGGCGGCGTGCAGGCCGTGGCCGACGACGTCACCGACGACGAGGGCGACGCGGGCTCCGGAGAGCGGGACGACGTCGAACCAGTCGCCGCCGACGCCCGCCTGGGCCGGGAGGTAGCGGTAGGCGACCTCGACCGCGCTCTGGTCGGGGCGTCCGCGCGGCAGCAGGCTGCGTTGCAGGGCGAGGGCGGTGTTGTGCTCGCGGGTGTAGCGGCGGGCGTTGTCGATGCAGATCGCCGCGCGGCCGACCAGTTCCTGGGCCAGCGACAGGTCGTCGTCCTCGAACGGGGCGGGCTGCTCGGAGCGGTAGAAGCTGACGACGCCGAGGGTCGCGCCGCGGGCGCGCAGCGGCACGGTGATCAGGGAGTGGATGCCGGCGGCGAGGGCGCGCTCCAGCCGGGCCGGGTCCTGGGCGAGCCAGCCGCCCGCCTCCGCGAGGACGGGTTCCAGCACCGAGCGGCCGGTCTCCCAGCTGCGGGCCTGCGGGGTGGAGGGGACATAGCGCACCGGGTCGCCGACCTCGTACAGGTGCGACTCCTCGTGTACGGCGCTCAGCGCGACCCTGCGCAGCCGGGTGCCGGGGCCGAGGGGCTCCGGCTCGTCGCCCAGCAGGACGGAGACGGGCAGGTCCACGGCCGCGAAGTCGGCGAAGCGGGGGACGGCCACGTCGGCCAGTTCCTCCGCGGTACGGGTGACGTCGAGCGTGGTGCCGATGCGGACTCCGGCGTCGTGCAGCAGCTCCAGCCGGCGACGCGCGAGTACGGCGAGCCGGCCGACCCCGGGTTCACCGACGAGGAGCAGCCAGGAGTCGGGGGCGGGGTCGAGGGTGGGGGTGGTGGGGGTGGGGGTGGAAGTGGGGGTGGGGCGCGAGGGTGCTTGTGGGGTCGGCGGTGGGGTCGGCGGTGGGGTCGTTGGTGATGTGGGCGGTGGTGTGGGCAGTGCTGTTCGCGTCGGGCGGGGGTGGAGGGGTGTGGGGGCGCGGGGGCGGAGGAGGACGGTCGGGGGTGGAGGGGCGGTGGTGGGGCGGGGGGTTGGGGAGGGGTTGGGGCGAGGGGGCGGCTGTGGGCTAGTGGGCAGAGGAGGCGCGGGGGGCAAGGGTGCCGTCCCGGTCGCGACGCGATGGGGGCGTGGTGGTTCCGGCGGGGCTTCGGGGGGCGTGGTCAGTTGCGTGTGGCGGAGGTGGGGGCCGCCCAGGACGCGGGCCTCGACGACGACGCCGGTCTCGCCCGACTCGCTCATGATCGGGCGGCGCAGGAGGGTGGCGACGCGGTTGCCGGAGAGGGTGACCTCGTCGAGGGTGCGGTGGGGCGAGGCGATGAGTTCCTCGGCCTTCTCCCGGAGGAGGGCCAGGTCGACGCGCCCGAGGGGCTCGGCGTACCGGCCGTCGCCGCCCCACGCCGAGGGTGGGCGCTCGGGTTGGCGGGGCCAGATGTCCGTGCCTGTGACTGCTGCTCCGCCGGAAACCGCGCCCGCACCCGCACCTGTCACTGGAACCGGGCCCGGGCCCGGGCCTGCGGCGGCGCGGGCGGCCCGGCGGTAGGCGGCCAGGAGTGCCCGCTCGCGTTCCGTGGCCTGCTCCAGGAGGGCGGCCTCGATGTCGTGGGCGGCCTCTCGGACGAGCCGCAGCATGGCGGGGTCGCCGTCGTCGCGCAGGCAGGTGAGGTCGAGGACGGCCTCGACGCGGCCGCTGAGCGGGTTGCGGACGGGGGCGCCCGCGCAGGCGAACGGGGAGAGGCAGTCGGCGAAGTGCTCCCGGCCGAGGACGAGGACGGGTTGCCGCTCGGCGAGGGCGGTGCCCACGCCGTTGGTGCCCGCGGCGGCCTCGGAGGCGCAGAAGCCGGGGGCGAAGTTCACCTCGTCGAGACGGGTGAGGAGCTGTCGGTCGCCGCCGTGCCGCTGGACCATGCGGGCCTGTCCGTCGCAAAGCACGACGGTCATGCTGACGTTCGCGAGGGAGGTGGTGAGCTGGGTGAGCACCGGGTCGGCTGCCCGCAGGAAGGGGTCCTCCATGGCGAGATCGGGCACGAAGGGGATCAGCAGCCGGTGGGGTTCGAGGCCGGCGGAACGGCAGCGCTTCCAGGAGTCGAGCACCGGGTCGCGGACGTCGGAGTCGACGTGCGCGCCCGTGAGGAAACGTTCATGGGCATCGACGAGACCGCCGATGTCGTCCCAGGAGACGGACAACGGGCTCACTTCCCTCACCTGTGCACGACCCGCCGCACCCCACCACCGGACGCACCCACGGGCCGCCTGCCAGGCGCTACAACCCTAGACCTTGAGTGACGCACATCACAATGGAGGGGGATTGGATGGGCCGAGGCCGGCGGGCGGTCGCCGAAGGCGAGCGCGGGGCCCTGCGACGGGGGGTCAGGGAGTGACTTGTGTCTCATGTGGGGTGGTGGGGTTCCGGCCGGTCTCGGCGGCGGAGTCGCTGCTGGGAAGCGGTGTCGTCGTTCTGGCGGTGGCAGGAGTTCGGGCGGTGCATACCGGGGAGTCATTTGGGGTGGGAACGGTCCTGGGGTTCCCTTCGTTCTTGACTTGCCCTGCCTCCGTCGGTGCGGTCCCCCGCCGTACCGACGCGACGCGGAAGGACGACGTGCCCTTTGTTCCCGCTCCCGCTCGACGCGCCGCCCCCCTCGGGGCCCACCCCGCCCCCGGTCCCCGACCCCCTCACCCTGATACCCAGCCCGGCCCGCCCCGTGGACCTCACCCGGGTTTCGAGTCACGCCACACCCACGGCTGACGACCGCGCGGTTCCCACGAACCCCGAGAACCCCACGAACGCGACGGCGCCCACCGCCCCGTCGTGCGATCCCACCTGCGACCCCTCCCCCGCCCAGCCCACCGGGCTCGTCGCGCTTCTCCCCCGCAGGGTCCGGGCGCTGCTGCCCGCCCGGACGGCCGCCAATGGCCGACGGCTGCGGTTGGCCCTCGCGCTGTTGCCGTTGGTGCTGCTCGGCGCCTGGGCGGCGTTCGACTGGCGGACCGTGCACGGCGGGGCGGTCCGGCTGGCCTCGGCCGATCTGCGATGGCTGCTGGCCGGGGTGTTCTTCACCGCCTTGTGCTCGGTGGCCTCCGCGTGCGTACGGCAGGGGGCTGTGCCGGAACGGCTGCCGCCGGGCCAGCTGCTGGCGACACAGTTCGCGGCCGGGGCGGCGGGTCACGCGCTGCCGGGCAACATAGGCGCCCACGCCGTCGTCCTGCGCTTCCTGCGCCGCCGGGGCATCCCCCTCGCCCGGGCCACGTCGTCGCTCGCCCTGTACTCCGCGGTCAAACCCGTGGCCAAGACCCTGGTGATCGTCGCCTTCGTCGTCGCCTTCCCGGGCACGCTCCGCCTGACCGAACTCCTCCCGAAGGGCGAGACGCTCGCCCTGGTCGGTGCGATCACCGGCGTCAGCCTCGCCGCCGTGGTCACACTGATCACGACCGTACGGCCGTTGCGGCGTCCGTTGATCGGAGGGCTGCGTTCCGCCCTCACGGACACGCGGATCGTGCACAGCCGTCCCGTTCGCGCGCTCGCCCTGTGGGGCGGGGCCGCGGCCTTCCCGCTGTGCCAGGGGGCCGTACTCGCCTCGGTCGGCTCCTCGCTCGGGCTGCCCGTCTCCTGGCCGCAGATGCTCTTCGCCTACCTCGTCGCCAGTACGGCCGCCGGGGCCGTGCCCGCGCCGGGCGGCCTCGGTCCGATGGACGCGGCGCTCGTCTTCACCCTGGTCGCCTTCGGCGCGCCGGCGACCCTCGCCACCACCACGGTCATCGGCTACCGCGTACTCACCGTCTGGCTCCCCCTCCTGCCGGGCACGCTCGTCCTCTCGGCGTTGGTGCGGGCGAAGGTGCTCTGAGCGGAGCGCGGGGGCGCGCGGCGCGCTCGACGGGCGCGTGGTGGGCGGTCGACGTGCGCGTACGAGCGCCGGGTGGTCGTCGGGTTGACGGCTCCCGGCGGCGGAGGGGGTGGCAGTGGCAGTGGCGGGATGCCGACATCAGCCGCCGCCGCAGGGGGGCGCCGGGGTGTGGGTCGCGGGGTGGGGGCGTGGGCCTTGGGGTCGTGGGCCCCGGGGTCGTGGTCCGGAAGTTCGTGAGCCGTGAGGCCGTGAGGCCCCGGGGGTGCCGCGCGGGATGGGCTTGTGGGGCACCCTCCTACGACACCCCTCATGCGCCCTCTCCTGCGCGCCCTCCTACGACGCCCCTCGCGTGCCGCCTCGTATGACGCCTCACCGCAGTCCTCGTGCGATGCCTCGCGCCCCGCCCCTCGTGGGTGCCCCGTGCGAACCCTCATGTGACGCCTCGCCTGTCGCGGTCGTGGGGGTGCAGTAAGCAGTTGAAGCGGGAACCATCTCTGGGGCAGGAGATCGGGCGGGGCTGGGCAGGTCGGGGAGGGCGTGTGTCGTATTCGGTGGGGCGTCGGGTGGTCGTCACGGGGCTGGGGGCCGTCACCCCGCTCGGGGTGGGCGTGGGTGAGTTGTGGCAGGGCCTGTTGGAAGGGCGTTGCGGGATACGGGAGCTGGACGGGGAGGAGTTCGCGGAGTTACCCGTGCGGGTCGCGGGGACGGTGCCGGTGGATCCCGCCGAGCTGCTCCCTCGGCCCCGCGCCCGGCGCATGAACCGGGCCGCGCGGTTCGCCGTACTGGCGGCGCGGGAGGCGTGGCGGGACGGGGGCTTCCCTCCTGGCGGTACGGCGGACAGCGGCCTCGACGCGGGGCGGGTCGGGGTGTCCGCCGGGGCGATCCTCGGTGACGCTTCGGTGCTCGTCGCCGGCGACCGGCAGTTACGGGACCGGGGGCCACGCGGTGTCTCCCCGCTCACGACGCCGATGTGCGTGCCCTCGCAGGCGGCGTCGCAGATCTCGTTGGACCTCGGTATCACCGGGGAGGCCCGGACCGTCACCAGTGCGTGTGCCTCCGGGACCGAGGCGATCGGGCAGGCGGTCGACCGGATCCGGTACGGGCGGGTGGACGTGGCGCTCGCGGGCGGGGCCGAGGCGGTGGTGACCCCGGCGATCATGGCGTCCTTCGCGGCGATGCGGGCGTTGTCGCGGCACGGGCTGGACGAGGGTGGGGCGAGTCCGTCCCGGCCGTTCGCGAAGGACCGGGACGGGTTCGTGAACGGCGAGGGGGCGGCGTTCCTGCTGCTGGAGGCGGAGGACCACGCCCGGGCTCGTGGGGCCCGGGTCTACTGCGAGGCGGCGGGGTGGGGGCTGTCCGCCGACGCGCATCACATGGCGGCGCCCGATCCGTCGGGCTCGGGGGTGGCGCTCGCGCTGCGGCGGGCGCTGGAGGACGCGGCGGCGGGGCCCTCGGACGTGGTTCACGTCAACGCGCACGCCACCGCCACGGTCGACGGCGACCTCGCGGAGGCGAACGCGCTGACGGCGGTGCTGTCGGGGCGGCGGGTGCCGGTGACGGCGCTCAAGGGGCACCTCGGGCATCTACAGGGGGCGGCCGGGGCGGTGGAGGCCCTTGCCACCGCGCTCACGCTCCACCACGGGCTCATCCCGCCGACCATCGGCTGCGCCGACCAGGACCGCGCCATCACCCTCGACCTCGTCACCGCCGCCCCGCGCCCCCTCCCATCCGACGGCGACCTCGCCCTCACCAACTCCTTCGGCTTCGGCGGCCACAACGCGGTCCTGGCCCTACGCCGCACGTAGCCCTCCGGGCAGGCGAGCCGAAAAGGGTCCCGCGCATCCGGCCGTCTCGGCACCGCCGACCTCCACCGCCGTGGCTGAGCGCCGCTGCGGCGGAGTGGGGGATCGGCAGAGTACGGACTCCGCAGCGTATGAGCCGACAGAGGAGGGATCGGCGGGGTGCGGGCTCGACAAAGGGACAGCGCGGCGGGGTCAGGGCTCGGCAGAGTGCGGGGTCGGCAGAGGCAGGGCCCGGCGGAGAGAGGTCTCGGCAGGGACAGCGCGGCGGGGGTCAGGGCTCGGCGGAGGGCGGGCTCGGCACAGGGCGGGCTCGACAGAGGGCGGGCTCGACAGAGTGCAGGTCGGCGGAGCGCAGGTCGGCAGAGCGCAGGTCGGCACAGGGCTCGGCAGAGCAAGGACTCGGCAGAAGGCCGGCGGACAGCAGCCGAGCCAAGGGCCGGCGGGCAGCAGCGGAGCCGGGGGCCGGAGTCAGGGGCGGAGTCGAGCGTCGGAGTCAGGGGCGGAGCCGAGGGCCGGAGCCAAGCGTCGGAGTCAAGGGCGGAGCCGAGGGCCGGAGCCAAGCGTCGGAGTCAAGGGCGGAGCCGAGGGCCGGAGCCAAGCGTCGGAGTCAAGGGCGGAGCCGAGGGCCGGAGCCAAGGGCCGGAGTCAAGGGCGGAGCCGAGGGCCGGAGCCAAGGGCCGGAGTCAAGGGCGGAGCCGAGGGCCGGAGCCAAGGGCCGGAGTCAAGGGCGGAGCCGAGGGCCG
>NZ_JAQYWT010000355.1:0-115016 GCF_036322545.1 Streptomyces sp. SP18BB07 | reverse complement strand
TGGGGGCCTTAAAAGCACGGGGGCGCAGCCCGTGATTTTCTGGGGGGGGGGTAACTGCGCGATAAGCCCCACCCACCCGAACCGGGCGACGGCGCTCAAACGGCCCCCACCCCTACCCCTCCCGCAACTCCTTCGCGAGCGCCCCCTCCCCGTCCACCTCGACCCGCCCCGCCCGAACGGCCTCCCGCAGCCCCAACTCCCCCCGGCCGAGCGCACCGCAGGTGTCCGCGTCGAGGGTCAGTCGTACGTCCGCCTCCCCGGGCGCGGGCCCGTCCCCGTACACCGGCCCCTCCTCCGCGCCCGCCCACACATGGAACGCCCCCTCCTCCAGCCGGACTTCGACGAGCCCGGCGCCCGCACCGCGCAACGCCCGCAGCAGCGGCAACGCGAACCAGTGCGCCCGTACCGCGTCCGTGGCCCGGCGCTCCCCGAGCGCCGACTCCCCCCACGCCCCCAGCGCCTGCAGCACCGGCAGCAACTGGCGCCCCCGGTCGGTGAGTTCGTACACGTACGCCGCCCCCGGCGGCGGCAGCCGGCGTCGCGTCGACAGACCGTCCCGCTCCATGTCCTTCAGCCGCGACGCCAGCACATCCGTGCTGACGCCCGGCAGGTCCGCGTGCAGATCCGTGTAGCGGCGCGGCCCGGCCAGCAGTTCGCGCACGATCAGCAGGGTCCAGCGGTCACCGACGAGGTCGAGCGCCCGCGCGGCGGAACAGTACTGGTCGTAGCTTCGGCGAGGTGACATGGGACGCAGTCTAGACATGTCGTTGGACTTTCCAAGCGCCTACTTGGTAAAACCAAGCGAACCAGCGGCATCACGAACCGGAGGGCGAGGGCGCATGGAGTTCCGGCAGTCGAGCAAGCTCAGCGAGGTCTGTTACGAGATCCGCGGCCCCGTGATCGAGCACGCCAACGCGTTGGAGGAGGCGGGCCACAGCGTCCTGCGCCTCAACACCGGCAACCCCGCGCTCTTCGGCTTCGAGGCGCCGGAGGAGATCATCCAGGACATGATCCGGATGCTCCCGCAGGCCCACGGCTACACGGACTCGCGCGGCATCCTCTCGGCCCGCCGCGCGGTCGCCCAGCGCTACCAGGAGCGCGGCCTGGACGTCGACGTGGACGACGTCTTCCTGGGCAACGGCGTCTCCGAGCTGGTCTCCATGGCCGTACAGGCGTTGATCGAGGACGGCGACGAGATCCTGATCCCCGCCCCCGACTTCCCCCTCTGGACGGCGGTGACCACCCTCGCCGGCGGCAAGGCGGTCCACTACCTCTGCGACGAACAGGCCGACTGGTACCCGGACCTCGACGACATGGCGTCGAAGATCACCGACCGCACCAAGGCCGTCGTCATCATCAACCCGAACAACCCCACCGGCGCGGTCTACCCCAAGGAGATCATCGAGGGCATCCTCGACCTCGCCCGCCGCCACGGACTGATGGTCTTCGCCGACGAGATCTACGACCAGATCCTGTACGACGACGCCGTGCACCACTCGGCCGCCGCGCTCGCCCCCGACCTGGTCGTCCTCACCTTCTGCGGGCTCTCCAAGACGTACCGCGTCGCGGGCTTCCGCTCCGGCTGGCTGGTCGTCACCGGCCCCAAGCAGCACGCCCGCAACTACCTGGAGGGCCTGACGATGCTGGCCTCCATGCGGCTGTGCGCCAACGCGCCCGCCCAGTACGCCATCCAGGCCGCGCTCGGGGGCCGCCAGTCGATCACCGACCTCACCACGCCGGGCGGGCGCCTCCACGAGCAGCGCAACGTGGTGTGGGAGAAGCTCAACGAGATCCCCGGTGTCTCCTGCGTGAAGCCGAAGGGCGCCCTGTACGCCTTCCCCCGGCTCGACCCCAAGGTCCACCGGATCCACGACGACGAGAAGTTCGTCCTGGACCTCCTCCTCCGCGAGAAGATCCAGGTCGTCCAGGGGACCGGCTTCAACTGGCCGACCCCCGACCACTTCCGCATCCTCACCCTCCCCCACGCCGACGACCTGGACGCGGCGATCAGCCGGATCGGCCGCTTCCTGAGCGGGTACCGGCAGTAGCCGACGGCCGGTACCGGTCGTCGACGACCGGTACCGGTGGCCGGCGACGGCGGTACGGCACCGTCGCGTACGTGGACCGGGGCGTCGGCGTACACGGGGTACGGGCATCGGCGCCCACCGGGGATGGGTAGCCCTTCCCCATGACTGAGCGCCCGCTGCTCCTCCTCGACGTGGACGGCCCCCTCAACCCCTTCGGCGCCCGGTGGTGGCGTCCTGATGGCTATGTGACCCACCGGATGCGCCCCGCCAACTGGTCCGCCCGGCAGAAACCGGGCTCCCGGCGGCTGCGCCGGGGCCTGCGGATCCGGCTCAATCCGGCGCACGGCGAACGACTGCTCGCGCTGCCGTACGAGTTGGCGTGGGCGACGACCTGGATGCACGAGGCCAACGAGATGATCGGCCCCGTGATCGGACTGCCCCGCGATCTTCCGGTCATCGAGTTCACCGGCCTCTTCACCGAGGACCCCGACGGGCTGTACTGGAAGACCCGGCAGGTCCTGGAGTGGGCGGCGGGACGGCCGTTCGTCTGGGTGGACGACATGATCACCGACCTCGACGTACGACATGTGGCCGAGCACCACGACACCGCCGCGCTGCTCATGCGGATCGATCCACGCAGGGGTCTGCGGGAGGAGGAGTTCAGAGAGTTGGAGCGGTGGGCTCGTACCCTGTGAGTCATGGGTGATCTTCTTCTCGTGCGGCACGGTGAGACCGAGTGGTCGGTGTCCGGGCAGCACACCAGCTGGACCGACCTCCCTTTGACGGAGAACGGCCGTGCGCAGGCACGCGGTCTCGCGCCGCTGCTCGACTCGTTCCGCGTCGGCGCCGTGTTCGTCAGCCCGCTGAAGCGTGCCCAGGAGACGGCCGAACTGGCCGGGCTCACCGGGGCACGCGTCGACGCGGACCTCGTCGAGTGGGACTACGGCGGGTACGAGGGGATCACGACCGTCGAGATCCATCGCACCCGGCCGGACTGGTTCCTGTTCACCAACGGGGTCGCTCCCGGGCCGCCGGAGCATCCCGGGGAGAGCCCGGAGGAGGTCGGAGCGCGTGCCGACCGGATGCTGGCGAAGACGCGCACGGCGATGGAGTACGCCGAGGGACCCGTGCTGCTGGTCGCCCACGGGCACTTCCTGCGCGTCCTCACCGCCCGCTACCTGGGGCTGCCCGCCTCCGACGGGGCGCTGTTCCAGCTGGCCACGGGCACGGTCTGCCGGCTCGGCACGGAGCACGGGCGGCCGGTCGTCGCGGGGTGGAATGTCAGACCCCCCTCGTAGCCTTCAGAAGGGTCGGACCACAACCGGTTCGGGCGGGGGCCACGGCCGGTCGAGGTGAGGGAGGGTGCCGTGACACGACCGCCGACCGCCGCGCAGCGGCGGATCATCGACGCCGCCGAGCCCGTGACCGGGCGCCTGACGGGCACGGAGTACCAGCTCGCGGCCCTGGTGAAGCGGGGGCTGGCCTTCCGGCATCCGCGCCCGCCGCACGACCACTTCCTCACCCCGGCCGGGCACCGCATACGGGAGACGGCACCGGCACCGGCACCTGCCGCGGTCGCTGGTGTCGCTGTCGCGGAGACGGCCCCACGGGAGACAGCCGGGAGGGACACCACCACCGGGACCGGCGGTGTCTTCGCCGCCCGGGTCGGCGGCGAGGAGGGCGCCGTCACCGGACCGGCCCGCACCCGTGAGGTCCAAAGCGCCTGGCAGGGACTTCTGGAACTGCGCCGGATGACCAACACCGACGGCGCCACGGACCGCCCGTGCGGCTGGGAGCGTACGCATCTGGTGCAGGCCGCAGCGCTGGCCCTGGAGGCCGCGGGCCACCGACCCGCGGGTGCGGAGTCGACGGACACGGTGGACTCGGCGGACACCGCTGACTCGGCGGGTACGCGGGCCGCGACGCGGCCGGGCGGGGGTTACCGCGTGCGGGCCACGCCCCAGCCCGAGGCCGTCGCCGTACGGGAGCCCGACGCGGAGGCGCTGCGGGCCTGCGGGGCGACGCTGGAAGAGACGGGCTGGCAGGTGAGCGAGCACACGGACCCACGCACGCGCGAGCGGTATCTGCTGGCGTCACCGAGACGGGCGTAGCCGAACCGGCGTAGGCGACCTGGGCGTAGCCGAACTGGACGTAGCTCTACCGGTGGACTGGGCGCGGAGGGGTCGACCCCTCCGCCTGAGCAAGCCTCGTGGTCCCCGGCGTCGCGGACCGTGGGCTCTCGCTCGCGGTTCGCGGCGCCGGGGACTCACGGCCGGTGGCCGCTCAGCCCAGCGGGTTCAGCAGCTCCGGGTCGTTCTCGAAGGCGAAGAGCAGCAGGTCCGCCATGGTGAACCTGCCCTTCCGGTGGGACGGGAGGCTCGGGCGCCAGCCCGGGTGCTTCACGATCGACCTCCGGCTGCCCTCCATCGCCCGGTGGAAAACCTCAGCGACGAGGGTGCCGCCGACCCCGGTGAGGCTGCCGGGGCGTGCTTCGTTCACCTCGGCCTCGCGCAGCACGTAGAACCACAGCGGGGTGTGCTCCACCAGCTGGGCGCGCTCGGCGTCGGTGAGCCCCTCCAGTGCGGCTCCGCCGTTGCCGCGCAGGATCTGGTCCTCCGTCAGCGGCTTGAAGCCCATCTGGGCGGCCAGTTGCGGCCCGGTGGCCAGCTCCACCATCGAGGCCCGCACCAGGTTGCGGAACGCGAGGTTGCGCTGGATCGGCGGCGGGGCCGGGCGGCCACGGCCGTCGAAGGTGCCGGTGGGCAGCGTGGACAACGGGTCGACGAGGAGCGTGTCGAGCCGCTTGGCCACGTTGAACTCGCCCTCGGGCACGACCAGGTCGTCACGGCCGATCTCGCCGAAGTCGAACAGCCGACGGAAGTCGACGATCCAGTTGCTCGGCAGCCGCAGGTTCTCCCCGGAGTTCGGGTCGTCGAGGTCGCTCAGGTCGTCCGGGCCCGGTGTGAGGTTGCCCGCCGTGCCGCTGAAGCGGAACAGCAGACCGAGCGAGGCGATCGGGCCCGGGCCGCCCGCGCGGAACACGCTGTTCCACTGGTAGGCCCCGCGCACCATGCTGTGGCCGAGGCGGTAGGCGGCCACCGAGAACTCGATGGGCATCGTCGGGAAGTCGCCGGGGCGGACGTACCCGGGCCGCTCGAAGTGCTTGCGCCCCCGGGTGAAGACCCGCTCGACGATGTCCGGGTCGACGATGCGCGGCAGGAAGTCGGTGCGCAGCACCCACTGGTAGTGCTTCACCACGATGTCCCGGGCCGCCTGGAACAGCCGGTGCTCGGGCACTCCGCGCTCGGCAAGGAGGTCGACGACGCGGTTGTGGAAGCGGATGAACGCCAGGTGGAGCTGGCCGACCGCGAGGTTCTCGTCGTTGCGCGCGTCCGGGATGAGCGGGGCCCGCTTGTCGGCCCGGGTGCCGCCGGCCGCCTCGCCGGCCCTCGGCAGGTCGAAGCCCGCGTGGTCGATGTTGGACGTCGACTCGGGCGGGAAGCCCACCCCGAGCGTCGTGCCCGTCCTCAGGCGGCCGTCGGACTCGTAGAAGCGGGCACTGCCCGCGTGGCGCGGGCCCATGCCGTAGAGCGAGTCCAGGTCGAGGGCGGGGCTGCGCCCCTGCACCAGGTCCTCGACCGGGACCGGTTCGCCCAGTCCCACCTGGGTGCGGTCCAGGGTCAGGTCGTGGTCGACGAACTGACCGAGATACGTGAACCCCGCCGGGACCGACGCCCCGGGCTCCCCCGAGTCGGGGTCGGCGCCGCCGGTGCCCGTGGTCATGGCCACGGCCAGCTTGCCGAGCAGTTCCTCGTCGAGCTGGACTCCCTTCTCGCCGAAACGGGAGAAGCGGAAGGCCATCTGCTGCTCGGTCGCGCTCGGTACGCGCGCGACCGCCGCCCCCTTCTCGAACTCCAGGATCCGGCCCTCGTTGACGACGTAGTAGGTCTCGCGATGGTGTCGATGCACCATGGGTGTCCCCGTTCTGTCCCCCGGCTCCGCGAACGGTCACAACCGGACTTACCGGTTCCTCTCCGTCGGTACCGGCCCCCACCGGATGCGAAGCGATCATTCGGATAAATCCCTGTTTCCCGACAACGTGTCGGATGCGGGGAGTGGTTCCCGAAGGGTGCATGACCCAGGAAATCTACTCATATTGACGTAGGAAGGAGCCGTTCACGTCAGGTTCTCCCCCGTGTGGCCGTGTGTCCGCGCGCAAGTGGGGTGTCGGCGGGTATTCCTCCCCCTGCGTACCCCCACCGCATCCCCGGAGACACCATGCCGCTCGCTCGCCGTGCCCTGCTCACCGCGCTCGCCGCCGGCTCCGCGGCCGCCTGCACCTCGGCCCGTGCCATCCCGTCGGACGACGCGCCCCGCACCGACAAGGCACAGCGCACGGCCTCGGTGGCGGCCAGAAGGCTGCTGCCGGACCACTGGCGGCAGATCACCTTCACGGAGGCCAAGGAGAAGGACACCTTCCGTGTCTCGGGGAGCACCGGGCGCATCACCGTCGCCGGTGACACTCCGGCCACGCAACTCACCGGCCTGAACTGGTACTTGCGGCATGTCGCGTACGCCGAGATCAACTGGGCGGGCGAGCAGACGGAGCTCCTGCCGCGCGAGCTCCCCGGCCTCGACGGGACGGTGAGCCGGCGGGCGAACGTCGTGCACCGCTTCGCCCTCAACGACACCAACGACGGCTACACGGGCGCGTACCTGGACTGGTCGTACTGGGAGCGCGAGCTGGACGTGCTGGCGCTGCACGGCTACAACGAGGTCCTCGTCTACGCGGGCGCGGACGCGCTGTACCACCGGGTGTTCCAGGAGTTCGGGTACGGGGAGGAGGAGCTGCGGGCGTGGGTGCCGGGCCCCGCCCACCAGCCGTGGTGGCTGCTGCAGAACCTGTCCGCCTTCCCCTCCCCCGTCTCCCGGCAGCTCCTGGACGCGCGGGCCGTGCTCGGCCGCCGGATCGCCGACCGGGCGCGTGAGCTGGGGATGACACCGGTGTTCCCGGGCTACTTCGGGACCGTCCCACCGGGCTTCGCGGAGCGGGTCCCGGGGGCGCGGACCGTGCCGCAGGGCGAGTGGATGGGTTTCGCGCGCCCCGACTGGCTGGATCCGCGCGGAGACGAGTTCGCCCGGGTGGCGGCGGCCTTCTACCGGGTCCAGGACGAGATGTTCGGTCCGTCGACGCTGTACAAGATGGATCTGCTGCACGAGGGCGGCGACCCGGGGGACGTGCCCGTGGCCGACGCGGCGAAGGGCGTCGAGAGGGCGCTCCAGCGGGCTCACGCGGGGGCCACCTGGGTGATCCTCGGCTGGCAGCACAATCCGCCGCGCGCGATCGTCGACGCCGTCGACAAGGAACGCATGCTCGTCGTCGACGGTCTGTCCGACCGGTTCCCCACCGTCACCGACCGCGAGGCCGACTGGGGCGACACCCCGTACGCCTTCGGTTCGATCTGGAACTTCGGCGGGCACACCGCGCTCGGCGCGAACACCCCCGACTGGGCCGCGCTGTACGAGAAGTGGCGCACCAAGGACGGCAGCAGGCTGCGCGGGATCGCCCTGATGCCGGAGGCGGCGGACAACAACCCGGCCGCCTTCGCGCTGTTCTCCGAACTAGCCTGGCGGGAGGGCGAGTTGGATCTGAAGAGCTGGTTCGCCGAGTGGGCGCGCGCCCGGTACGGCGCCCGCGATCCGCACGCCGAGGCGGCCTGGGACGTCCTGCGCCGCACCGCGTACGGCACCACCCGCGCCGACTCCTGGAGCGAGGGCGCGGACGGTCTGTTCGGCGCCCGGCCGGCGTTGAACGTCGTACGGGCCGGCCGCTGGTCGCCCAAGCAACTCCGCTACAGCGCGGCGGACTTCGAACCCGCGCTGACCGAACTGCTGAAGGTACGACCCGAGCTGCGCGTCTCGGCGGCGTACCGCCGGGATCTCCTCGACGTGGCCCGCCAGGCCCTCGCCAACCGCAGCCGTGTGATGCTGCCGAAGATCAAGGCGGCGTACGACGCCGGGGACGCGACGGCGTTCGCGAGGTCGAGCGGGGACTGGCTGTCGCTGATGGATCTGCTGGACGCGCTGGTGGCCACCGACTCCCGTCATCTGCTGGGCCGTTGGGTAACCCAGGCCCGTTCCTGGGGCGCGGACGCGGCCGAGCGTGACCAGCTGGCGTACGACAACCTGTCGCTGCTGACCGTGTGGGGGACGCGGGAGGGCGCGGACGCGGGGCTACGGGACTACGCCAACCGGGAGTGGGCGGGACTGGTCGGCGGACTGTACCGGTTGCGCTGGTCGACGTACTTCGCGGAGCTGAGGACCGCGCTGGCGGCGGGCCGGGCCCCGGCGAAGATCGACTGGTTCGCCCTGGAGGACCGCTGGGCGCGCAACCCAGGGACGCTCGCGACCGAGCCGACCGGGGACACGTACACGGTCGCGACCCAGGTCCGGGACCGGCTCACAGCGCTCTCCTGACGGGTCTCCGCCGAACCAGGCACCGTTCCGGGGCGCGCACGCTCGTGCGCGCCCCGGAGACGGCTGCCGTGGACCTCGCCGAGGTCCACGGCTCTGGTCGAGGGCCGTCCCCCTCGACCAGAGTCCAGCGGGTCAGGCCTCGGCGGCGATCCGTGCCAGCCGCCGCGCCTCCTGCCTCGTCGAGCGGGCGATCTCGTCCTCGTCGACGTGCAGCAGGCGGTCGTTCTCCACGATCTGCCGGCCGTTCACGAACGACGCCGTCACCGGGGCCGCCGCGCCGAGGACCAGGGCGGCCACCGGGTCGGCGATCGACGCGTGCGCGAGGGTGTCCAGCTTCCAGAGGACGAGGTCGGCGAGCTTGCCGGGCTCCAGGGAGCCGATCTCCGTTGCCCTGCCCAGGACTTGGGCGCCGCCGAAGGTGCCGAGCCGGAGGGCCTGGCGGGCGGTGAGCGCGGCTTCGCGGTGGGCGCCGAGGCGGTTGACGAGGAGCGCGTTGCGGAGCTCGGTGTGGAGTTCGCCGGACTCGTTGGACGCGGTGCCGTCGACGCCGAGGCCGACCGGGACGCCGGCCGCCAGCATGTCGGGGACACGGGCGATACCGGCCGCCAGCCGGGCGTTGGAGGAGGGGCAGTGGGCGACACCCGTCCCCGTCCGGGCGAAGGCGTCGATGTCGGAGTCGTTCATATGGACGCAGTGGGCCATCCACACGTCCTCGCCGAGCCAGCCCGTGGACTCGAAGTAGTCGGTCGGGCCCATGCCGAACAGCTCGTGGCAGAACTTCTCCTCCTCCACCGTCTCCGAGCCGTGGGTGTGCAGCCGCACCCCGAGGCGACGGGCCAACTCGGCTCCCTCACGCAGCAGTTCGGTGGAGACCGAGAACGGCGAGCAGGGGGCGACGGCGACCTGGGTCATCGCGCCGAAGGAGGCGTCGTGGTGCCGGTTCACCGTCTCCTCGGTGGCGGCGAGCGCGCCCTCCAGGGTCTCGACCGCGAAGTCCGGCGGGAGGCCGCCGTCCTTCTCGCTGCGGTCCATCGAGCCACGGGCGAGCGTGAAGCGGACGCCCGTCTCGCGTGCTGCCCGGATGATCGAGCCCGACAGGTCGCCGGAGCCCCGGGGGAAGACGTAGTGGTGGTCCATGGCCGTGGTCACCCCGCCGCGGGCCATCATGGCGAGCGAGCCCTGGGCGGCCGCGTACGTCATGCGCTCGTCGATGCGCGCCCAGGTCGGGTAGAGCGCGACGAGCCAGTCGAAGAGGTTGTGGTCGGTGGCCAGGCCCCGGGTGATCCACTGGTAGAAGTGGTGGTGGGTGTTGACCAGGCCGGGGGTGACCAGGTGGCCGGTGGCGTCGATCCGGCGTACGACGTCCGTCAGGCCCTCGGGGGCGCGGCCCTCGCCGACCGACTCGATGACGTTGTCCGCCACGACCACATGACCGGACGTGTACTCGGTGTCCCGCGCGTCCACGGTCGCGATCGCCGCGTTCTCGATGACGATGCGCTGGGTTGCTGCCATGGTTCGTTCGTCCTTCGGAAGTCGCTCGAGATCTCTCAGAGGTTGGTGAGGTCGGCCGGGATCCTCGCCTCGCACCCGTCCCGCAGGACGGTGGCCTCGATGAGGCCGTAGGGCCGGTCGGCGGCGAAATAGACCTCATTGTCGTTCTTCAGGCCGAACGGGGCCAAGTCCACCAGGAAGTGGTGCTTGTTGGGGAGGGAGAAGCGGACCTCGTCTATCTCCTCGCGGTTGTCGATGATCCGCGCGCCCATCTGGTAGAGGGTCTGCTGGAGCGAGAGCGAGTACGTCTCGGCGAAGGCCCGGAGGAGGTGCTGCTTCACCTGCTCGTAGGACGCCTCCCAGTCGGGGGCCGGCTGCTCGTCGTCGGTCCAGTTGAAGCGCCAGCGGCCGGAGACGTCGGTGGCGAGGATGCGGTCGTGCGCCTCGGGCAGGGTCGTGTACTTGTCCTTGACGTAGCCCCAGAACTCGGAGTCGGTCGAGTTCATGACCGTGAGGTCCTTGAGGCCGGAGACGACCTCCCACGCCGACCCGTCGTAGGTGACCTGGGTCAGCCGGGTCTCCTGGCCCGCGCGGACGAAGGAGTGCGCGCCCTCGCCGCCGTGCTCGATGCGCTCCCACGCGTACTGCTCGATACGGATGCGGGCCCGGTGGATGGCCGGCTGGGAGGTCACGAAGTGCCGGGCGAGGTGGATGCCGAACTGCTCGGCGGAGTCGATGCCGTGCTCCTTGGCGAAGGCGTACACCGTGTTCTTGGTGGTGTCCGTCGGCAGGACGTTCGCGTTCGAGCCCGAGAGGTGGACCTCGTCCATGTCGCCGCTCAGCGACACCGAGACGTTGAGGTCCTTGATGTGGTGGGTGGCGCCGTCCCGCGTGATGCGTACGACGCGGTTCTCGGCCTTGCCGTACTGGTTCGGTCCAAGGATGGGCATAGCTAGCTCCCTCGATAAACGGAGTAGCCGAACGGGTTGAGCAGCAGCGGTACGTGGTAGTGCTCGCCGGGCGTCACCGTGAAGGTGATGACGACCTCGGGGAAGAACACGGCACCGCTGTCCCGGTTCGCGGGGGCGTCCTGCTGCGCATCGGCTTGCTTCCGCACGGGCTGTGCGGCGGTCTGTGCGAGGTACGGCTCGACCTCGAAGTCGAGGCGTACGTGGGTGGTGCCCTCCGGCAGGGCCGGGAGGTCCTTGCAGCGGCCGTCGGCGTCGGTCGCCGAGCCGCCGACTGCCTGCCACTCGGCCTCCCGTCCGGAGCGGGCGGCGACGCGGACAGTGACGCCCGCGGCGGGGCGGCCGACGGAGGTGTCCAGGATGTGCGTGGACACCGAGGCGGTCGTGCTGGTGCTCATGAGCGGGCTTCCTCTTCGACGTCGACGAGCCGGGCCAGGCGGATGCGGTTGATCTTGCCCAGTTCGGTGCGGACGATCTCGCGTTCCCGCTCCGGCGCGTTGCCGATCCGGTCCCGGACGGCGTCGCGCATCTGCTCGCCGGTCCGGCCGGTGGCGCAGATCAGGAAGACATGGCCGAACTTCTCCTGGTAGGCCAGGTTCAGTTCGAGCATCTCGGCCTTGAGCGCGTCGGAGGCGCCGGCCATGCCGCGCTGCTCACGGGCCGAGGTGGGGTCGCCCGGCTTCGGGCGACCGATCGGCGGGTGCCCGGCCATCGCCTCCGCGAGGTCCGCCTCGCCCAGCTCGGCCATGGCGGCGTCGCTGGCGGTCAAGAGGTCCTCGACGGCGGTGTAGGGGCGGCCGGCGAGCAGTCTGCGGCCCCATTCCGCCGAGGCGCACGCCTCGTGGAGCGCGGCGGCGGCCGCGTGCTCCTCCAGGGCGTTGAAACGGGCGAGGCCCGGTGTCGAGGAACGCGAAGTCACGGGAGCCTCCGTCGCCGTGGTGCTGGACTGGCTACGGCAAGCTAACGCCCCGCGACGACACCACGTCAACAGTTTGTTGAAAAATCGCGGTTACGGCAAAGCTGCCGCGACCGCGCCCACCCGGCGGGACGGAACCGCCCCTCAGGCCTCTTTCTCGCGGTTGAGGTAGTTGTAGACGGTGAAGCGACTGACGCCGAGGGCGGTCGCGACGGTCTCCACGCCGTGGCGCACGGAGAAGGCCCCGCGCGCCTCCAGGACGCGTACGACCTCCTGCTTGGCCTTGCGGTCGAGGTCGGCGAGCGGCTTGCCCTTCTGGCGCTCCATCGCGGCGAGGATGTGATCCAGCGACTCGGCGAGCTGCGGCAGCCGCACGGCGACGACGTCGGCGCCCTCCCAGGACAGGACGACGTCGTCGGGGCCGGCCTCGCCGGGCGGCAGCATGAGTCCGCCCATGGCGTCGACGAGCGGCTTGACGGCCGCGACGAAGCGCTCGTCGCCGGTGCCGGCGCCGGCGCCGGTCACTCGCCGCCCTCCCCGATCACATTGACCTGGAGCGAGATCCGAGTGGCGCCGGACTCCAGGGTCCGGCGCAGCAGTGCGTCCACGGCCGTGAGCACGGCGTCGGCTCCCCCTTCCGCCGTGTTGCCGAACGGGCCGACGTCGACCGCGTCCAGGTCGGCCGCCTCGACGACCTCCCGCGCCACGAGCGCGTGCGCCGGGGCCTCGTCGAGATCGAAGGGCTCGGTCGTGAACTCCACTCTCAATCGCACGGGCACAACCTAACGCGCGGCGCCGTTTTCCACCGAGCCCTCTTGACAAGCTCCGACCGGCGGCGGCAGTCTTCCATTAAGCAGAAAATAGTTTCCACCATACGGAATAAACGAAATATTATCCGGAGAGTGCACGGAAGGGAGCGTCCGAGGCCCCATGGGATTCACGGAGCAGCGCTACACCGTCAACCTGTCGATCCTCTTCACGGAACTCCCGCTCCTGGAGCGCCCCGCGGCCGCCGCCGCGGCCGGCTTCACCGCGGCCGAGCTGTGGTGGCCCTGGGTCGACTCCCCCACTCCCCCTCAATCCGAACTCGACGCCCTGCGGGGCTCGTTCGAGGCCGCGGGCGTCCGGCTGACCGGGCTGAACTTCTACTCGGGAGTGCTGCCGGGGCCGGACCGGGGCGCGTTGTCGATCCCGGGTGCGGAGTCGGAGCGCTTCCGCGCCAACGTCGACGTCGTAGCGGAGTTCGCCGAGTCCCTCGGCTGCACGGCGCTCAACGCCCTCTACGGCAACCGCGTCGCCGGCGTGGACCCGGCCGAGCAGGACGCGCTCGCCCTGGACAACCTGGTCCTGGCCGCGCGGGCCGCCGACAGGATCGGCGCGGTCCTGCTGGTCGAGGCCCTGAACGAGGTGGAGTCACCGCTCTACCCGCTGGTGTCCGCACCGGCCGCCGTCGGCGTCGTCGACCGGGTCAACGAGGCCTCGGGCCTCGGCAACGCGCGCTTCCTGATGGACCTCTACCACCTGTCCATGAACGGCGAGGACCTGCCGCGGGTGATCGCCGACCACGTCGGCAGCACGGGACACGTGCAGATCGCCGACAACCCCGGCCGCGGCGCTCCCGGCACCGGCACCGTCCCGTTGGAGGACCTCCTCGACCAGTTGGGCAAGGCCGGTTACGAGGGTCTGGTCGGCCTGGAGTACAAGCCGGGCGACCGGCCGAGCGCCGAGGCCTTCGACTGGCTCCCCCGCGACGCCCGCACCGCGCGCTGAGCGCCGCCGCGCCGCCGAACACGTCGCCCCGCCGCCGGGCGCCCACCCCACCGCCGTAGCAGAGCAGTCAGAGAGGCACCCTCACCATGAGCAATCTCCCCAAGGTCGCGTGGATAGGCCTCGGCATCATGGGCTCCCCCATGTCCGAGAACCTGATCAAGGCGGGTTACGACGTCACGGGCTTCACGCTGGAGCAGGACAAGCTGGACCGGCTGACCGCCGCCGGCGGGACCGCTGCGGCCTCCGTCGCCGCGGCCGTGCGCGACGCCGACGTCGTCATCACGATGGTGCCCGCCTCCCCGCAGGTCGAGGCCGTCGCGTACGGCCCCGACGGCATCCTGGCCAACGCCCGGCCCGGCGCCCTGCTGATCGACATGTCGTCCATCACGCCGCAGACCTCCGTCGACCTGGCGAAGGCCGCGAAGGAGATGGGCATCCGGGTGCTCGACGCCCCGGTCTCCGGTGGTGAGGCGGGCGCCGTCGAGGCCGTGCTGTCCGTCATGGTCGGAGGCGAGCAGTCCGACTTCGACGAGGCCGAGCCGCTCTTCGAGGCGCTCGGCAGGACGATCGTGCTGTGCGGTCCGCACGGCGCCGGGCAGACCGTGAAGGCCGCGAACCAGCTGATCGTGGCCGTGAACATCCAGGCGTGCGCCGAGGCCGTGGTCTTCCTGGAGAAGTCGGGCGTCGACCTGAAGGCGGCCCTCGACGTCCTGAACGGCGGGCTCGCGGGGTCGACCGTGCTGACCCGCAAGAAGGACAACTTCCTGAACCGGCACTTCGAGCCGGGCTTCCGCGTCGACCTGCACCACAAGGACATGGGCATCGTCACCGACGCCGCCCGCACCGTGGGTGCCGCCCTGCCGGTCGGCGCCGTGGTGGCCCAGCTGGTCGCCTCGCTGCGCGCCCAGGGCGACGGCGGCCTCGACCACTCGGCCCTGCTGCGGGCCGTGGAACGCCTCTCCGGCGCCCAGGTCTGAGGAGACACCCCACCGAACCTCCGGTCCGCGGCGGCGCCGACATCTGTCCTGTCGCGCCCAGGTGCCGCCGCGGGCCGGAACCGCCGTCCCGGGTACGCCGACTTCCTCAGGGACGTCGGCGGGCCCCTCGCGAGGTTCGTACGACTCTCGACGGTGGGTGAAGCTCGGGCCGTCGCCGACGGGTGTGCCGTCCTCTCCACCCCGGCGATCGACTTCTTCCATCCTCTTCCATCCCCGATCGGCGTCCGGTCCCTGGTGGACACCCATCAGCCACCGGACGCACCGCCCGCGACCGTTTCCGACCGACCCGGATGAGGGGTTGAGCGTCGGTCACCCGCGGGCAGGGCACGGACCGCGGCGGCGTCGCGCGCCAGTGCGGTGGTGAAGGCCCCGGCCCGCGTCTCGACGTGAGGGACACGGAACCGGTGCCGCGCGGCCGCCGCGGTCCGACCCGTCGGTCGCCGACCCGCGCGTCCGCGCCGGAAAAGGCGTCCGACAAGCCGATCACCGGCAGCCGTCACGGCTCTCTGCCTACGCAAGGCTGCGTAGAGCGTCTACGGAACCCTCAAATCAACCTCTGAAACCCTGCATGGGGGCTTCAACTACCCCTGGGGCAGGGCACATTCTCGTCACACGAGGTCCGCCGGCACGGGGGCGGCGGGCCTCGACGGGGGAACAGCCCCACGGGGGAAACAGGGGCACGGGGGAAACAACGGGGAAGCAAGGGAGCACAGGAACGGGGGAAACGGGGGCCCGGGGATCGGGGGTGAACCGGGGAAACAGGGGAGGCCTTGCTCCAGCGCGACAAAGCGGCTCGCATCACGCGAGGTCGCGCTGGAGCAGGGCCTTCCCTTTCCCGTGCCCTCGGATGAGCCGCCCCCCTGACGCCGGTGGAGCCGGCGATGGACCACGCG
The DNA here is from genome assembly GCF_036322545.1 of Streptomyces sp. SP18BB07. NCBI lineage: Bacteria > Bacillati > Actinomycetota > Actinomycetes > Kitasatosporales > Streptomycetaceae > Streptomyces > Streptomyces sp. SP18BB07. The sequence goes on along the minus strand of NZ_JAQYWT010000355.1, from coordinate 99,476 downwards.
CCACCGCCGGCTCCTCACGTCCCGCGTCCGTCAGACCCGCAACGGCCTGATCGACGTCGGCGCGTGTCCCGGCTCCGTCGCGATCTCCTCGAACTCGACCACGTTGCCGATGTCGTTCGTCGTGGACATCGAGATGTTGGTGACCCGCTCCAGGATCGCCTCGACGACGACCGGCACCCGGTACTCCGCCGCGAGCTTCTTGGCCTGTTCGAAGGCGTCGGCCAGGTCGGCCGGGTCGGTCACCCGGATCGCCTTGCAGCCGAGGCCCTCGGCGACCTTGACGTGGTCGACACCGTAGACGCCCAGCTCGGGCGAGTTGACGTTCTCGAACTCCAGGTTGACCTGGAAGTCGATCTCGAAGGCGCGCTGGGCCTGCCGGATGAGGCCCAGATAGGAGTTGTTGACCAGGACGTGGACGTAGGGGATGCGGTGCTGCGCCCCGACGGCCAACTCCTCGATCATGAACTGGAAGTCGTAGTCGCCGGAGAGGGCGACGACGGACGCCTCGGGGTCCGCCTTGGCGACGCCGAGCGCGGCCGGCACGGTCCAGCCCAGAGGGCCCGCCTGACCGCAGTTGATCCAGTGGCGGGGGCGGTGCACGTGCAGCAGCTGGGCGCCGGCGATCTGGGAGAGGCCGATGGTGGAGACGTACCGGGCCTCGGGGCCGAAGGCCTTGTTCATCTCCTCGTAGACGCGCTGCGGTTTGATGGGGATGTCGTCGAAGTGCGTACGGCGTTGCAGCCGGGCCCTGCGGTCCTGCGCGTCGGCCGCCCAGGCCGAGCGGTCGGGCAGTCGGCCCGCGGCCTTCAACTCCCTTGCCACGGCGACGAACAGCTCCAGCGCGGCCTTGGCGTCGGAGGCGATGCCGTAGTCGGGGGCGAAGATCCGGCCGATCTGGGTGGGCTCGACGTCGACGTGGACGAAGGTGCGTCCGGCCGTGTAGACGTCCAGTTTCCCGGTGTGCCGGTTGGCCCAGCGGTTGCCGATGCCGAGGACGAAGTCGGACTCCAGGAAGGTTGCGTTGCCGTAGCGGTGCGAGGTCTGGAGGCCGACCATGCCGGCGTTCAGCTCGTGCTCGTCGGGCAGGGCGCCCCAGCCCATGAGGGTGGGGACCACCGGCACACCGGTCAACTCGGCGAATTCGACGAGCAGTTCGCAGGCGTCGGCGTTGATGATCCCGCCGCCGGCGACGATCAGCGGCCGCTGCGACGCGTTCAGCATCCCGATCGCCTTCTCGATCTGGGCGCGGGTGGCGGCCGGCTTGTAGACCGGGAGCGGCTCGTACGTGTCCGGGTCGAACTCGATCTCGGTGAGCTGGACGTCGACGGGCAGGTCGATGAGGACGGGCCCGGGACGGCCGGAGCGCATCAGGTGGAAGGCCTTCTGGAAGACGCCGGGCACCTGCGCGGCCTCCAGGACGGTGACGGCCATCTTGGTGACGGGCCCCGCGATGGAGGCGATGTCGACCGCCTGGAAGTCCTCCTTGTGGATGACGGCCGTGGGCGCCTGACCCGTGACGCAGAGGATCGGCACGGAGTCACCGATGGCCGAGTAGAGCCCGGTGATCATGTCGGTGCCGGCGGGCCCGGAGGTGCCGACGCAGACTCCGATGTTCCCGGCACGGGTGCGGGTGTACCCCTCGGCCATGTGCGACGCGCCCTCGACGTGCCGGGCGAGGGTGTGCTGGATCCCGCCGGCGGCTTTCAGGGCCGCGTAGAAGGGGTTGATCGCGGCGCCGGGGACCCCGAACGCGTCACGGACTCCTTCGCGCTTGAGGATCTCGACTGCCGCGCGGGCAGCGGTCATACGAGCCATTGCGTACTCCTGCTTCAGCTGCCGGACTCGCGCCACCGTCGCGCCCCGCGGTGAGCACTTCCGTGATCTCGTCAGTGTGCTTTCCGCAGCCGCTCTTATTCCATATTGCGGAAAGTGTTTTCTGCTATCTGGAAGCAATGTAGGGGTCGGTCCCAGGAGCGTCAAGGGCGTGGCCCGTGGAATCCACCGGGCCGTGTCGGGGTGTTTCCCTGCCGGAGCAGCCCTGCCTGGAGGACGATGAGGAGGCGTTCTCGACGGGGCACGGCGGTGGGGTGGGGAGCATGAGCGAGAGCATGGCGGTGCGGTGCCCGGACTGCGGGCGGGAGCACCAGTACGCCGCCCCGGCCTACCCCTGCGCGTGCGGCACCCCGGTCGCCCCGGCCCTGAACCACCGCGCCGCCCCCACCTCGGTCACCCATCGCACCTGGGACGAGGACTGGATCACCGTCCGCTGCGGAAGCTGCGGTCGCGCCGACCAGTGGCCCCACCCGGAGCTGGGCTGCTCCTGCGGGACCGTGCTGCGCGTGCCGGTGGCCGGCGCCCTACGGCCGTTGGCCCCGGGCGGCGCCGTGGGCACGGCCGGGGCGTCCACCGCGCCCCGGGCGACCTTCCGGCCCGTCACCATCCGCACGGCCCGCGACGCGGTCACCGCCGTCGCCCTCTATCTGCGCTGGCTGGGCTACCACGACATCCGCCGCGCCGACCAGCGCCAGCCCTCGGGGATCGGGCTCGCCGCGCGGGGTGTCCTGGCCCAGGTGGACCCCTCGGTGCGCCCGGCCTCGCTGCGCGACGTCGAGTGCCTGTGGCTGACCGCCATGACGGAGTCCACCGACTGCGTCTACTTCTCCCTCGCCGGGTACGCGAACGACGCCCGCGACCGCGCCGACGGCCTGGGCGTCTCCCTGTTCGTCCTGGATCTCACGGGCACCCCACAGCCGGTGAACCGCGCGGCGACGGACCTCATCGCCACCGGCGCGCGAGCCTGAGCGACCAACCCGCCGGATGGGACGCGCCGGCTACCCGGCGGCGTAACGCTCCCGCAGCTCGATCTTCCGCACCTTCCCCGACACCGTCATCGGGAAGGCGTCCAGGATGCGCAGCGCGCTGGGGATCTTGTAGTGCGCCAACCGCCCGTCGCAGTAGGCCCGTAGCTCCTCGAGCGTGGGCGGCTCCGCGCTCTCGCGCGGGATGACGCAGGCGAGCACCTCCTCGCCGTACCGCTCGTGCGGCACGCCCACCACCTGGACGTCGGCGATCTTCGGGTGGCCGTACAGGAACTCCTCGATCTCGCGCGGGTAGATGTTCTCGCCACCCCGGATGATCATGTCCTTGATCCGGCCGACGATCTCGACGTAACCGTCCTCGCGCATCGTCGCCAGATCCCCGGTGTGCATCCACCGCCCCGCGTCGACGGCCTCGGCGGTCTTCTCCGGTTCCTCCCAGTAGCCGAGCATCACGCTGTAGCCGCGGGTGCACAACTCCCCTGCGCTGCCACGCGGTTGTGTCACCCCGGTCGCCGGGTCGACGATCTTCACCTCGATGTGCGGCAGGACGCGTCCGACCGTGCCGGTGCGGTGTGCCAGGTCGTCGTCGCGCCGGGTCTGGGTGGAGACGGGCGAGGTCTCGGTCATGCCGTAGCAGATCGAGACCTCCGTCATGTGCATCTCGGCGACCACCCGCTTCATCACCTCCACCGGGCAGGGCGAGCCCGCCATGATGCCGGTGCGCAGGGAGGAGAGGTCGTACGCGGCGAAGTCGGGAAGGTTCAACTCCGCGATGAACATGGTCGGTACGCCGTACAGGGAGGTGCAGCGCTCCCGCTGGACGGCCTCCAGGGTGGCCTTCGGGTCGAAGGAGGGCGCCGGGATGACGACGCACGCGCCGTGCGAGGTGGCCGCCAGGTTGCCCATCACCATGCCGAAACAGTGGTAGAAGGGCACGGGCACACAGATCCGGTCCTGCTCGTCGTAGCCGAGCAACTCCCCGACGAAATAACCGTTGTTGAGGATATTGTGGTGGGAGAGGGTCGCCCCCTTGGGGAAGCCCGTGGTGCCCGAGGTGTACTGGATGTTGATCGGGTCGTCGCAGGACAGGTCCTCGTACGGCACCGGCGTCCCGCGCGCGAGCAGCGCGTCCCAGCCGGGGTCGCCGAAGTAGACGGTCTCCCTCAACCGCGGGCAGCGGGACCGCACTTGCTCGACCATCGCCCGGTAGTCGCTCGTCTTGTGGCGGAGGGACGCGAACAGGAACGAGATCCCGGCCTGCTGGAGGACGTACTCGACCTCGTGGGTGCGGTAGGCCGGGTTGATGTTCACCATGATCGCGCCGATGCGGGCGGTGGCGTACTGCACGAGCACCCACTCGGGGCAGTTGACCGCCCAGATGCCCACCCGGTCGCCCTTGGCGACGCCGCTCGCGAGCAGCGCGTACGCCAACGCGTCGACGTCCGCGGCGAAGCGCGCGTAGGTCCAGCGACGCCCGGACGGCACGTCGACGAGCGCCTCACGGTCCGGCCAGGCGGCGACGGCCCGGTCGAGGTTGGCGCCGATGGTGTCACCGAGCAGCGGGGTCGCGCTGGTCCCGTGGGTGTACGAGTCGATCGTCACCGGAAGTCCTCCTCGCGGTACTCCGCGTCGGAGCCCGCGGCCGTGGCCTCGCGCAGCTCGATGCGGCGGATCTTGCCGGAGACCGTCTTCGGGAGGTCACCGAACTCCAGGCGGCGCAGGCGCTTGTAGGGGGCGAGGACGGTCCGGGAGTGCTCGAAGAGCACCTTCGCGGTGTCCGGGCCCGGCTCCCAGCCGGCCGCGAGCACGATGTACGCCTTCGGTACGGCGAGCCGTACCTCGTCCGGCGCGGGCACCACGGCCGCCTCGGCGACCGCGTCGTGCTCCAGCAGGGCGCTCTCCAGCTCGAACGGGCTGATCTTGTAGTCGCTGGCCTTGAACACGTCGTCCGCGCGGCCCACGTAGGTGAGGTAGCCGTCCGGGTCCCGGGAGCCGATGTCGCCGGTGCGGTAGTAGCCGCCGGCCATGGCCTCCGCCGTACGGTCGGGGTCTCCGTGGTAGCCGGTCATGAGGCCGACGGGGCGGTTGGAGAGGTCGAGGGCGATCTCGCCCTCGTCGGCGTCGGGGGCGCCCGTGACGGGGTCGAGGAGGACGACCTTGTAGCCGGGGCCGGGCCGGCCCATGGAGCCGGTCTTCAGCTCCTGGCCGGGGCTGTTGGCGACCTGCACGGCGGTCTCGGTCTGGCCGAAGCCGTCCCGGACGGTGACGCCCCAGGCGCGGCGGACCTGCTCGATGACCTCGGGGTTCAGGGGCTCCCCGGCGGCGACGACCTCGCGTGGCGGGGTCCCGAGCCGGGTCAGGTCGGCCTGGACGAGCATCCGCCACACGGTGGGCGGGGCGCAGAAGGTGGTGACGCGCGCGCGGTCCATCTCCGCGAGCAGCCGACTCGCGTCGAAGCGGGTGTAGTTGTGGAGGAAGACGGTCGCCTCCGCGTTCCACGGCGCGAAGAGGTTGGACCAGGCGTGCTTGGCCCAGCCGGGCGAGGAGATGTTGAGGTGGACGTCGCCGGGGCGCAGACCGATCCAGTACATCGTGGCCAAGTGGCCGATGGGATACGACACATGGGTGTGCTCGACCAGTTTGGGCCGGGCGGTGGTGCCGGAGGTGAAGTACAGCATCAGCGGGTCGGAGGCGTTGGTCGCGCCGTTCGGCTCGAAGCGGGCGGGGGCGGCGTAGGCCTGCTCGTAGGGACGCCAGCCGTCGACCGTGCCGCCGACCGTGGTGCGGGTGTAACGGCCGGGCACCTCCTCGAACTTGGACGTCTCCTCGGCCCGTACGATCACATGCCGGACCCGGCCGCGCTCCACCCGGTCCCGCAGATCGGCGGGGCCGAGCAGCGGGGTCGCGGGGATGACGACGGCGCGCAGCTTCATCGCGGCGAGCGCGGTCTCCCACAACTCGGCCTGGTTGCCGAGCATCACGAGGATGCGGTCGTCGGCGCGGACACCCCGGTCCCGCAGCCAGTTGGCGACGCGCGAGGAGCGTTCGGACATCTCGGCGAAGGACAGCCGGGTCTCGCTGCCGTCCTCCTCCACGATGTGCAGGGCCGTGCGGTCGTTCCCACGTGCGATCACGTCGAACCAGTCGAGCGCCCAGTTGAAGTACTCGGGACGGGGCCAGTCGAAACCCTTGTAGGCCGTGGCGTAGTCCTCGCGGTGGGCCAGCAGGAAGTCCCGGGCCGCCCGGAACTCCTCCGTGGCGCTCGTCCTCGCCGACATGTGTCCTCCTCATTGCCGGACCGTTGCCTGGCATCGTGTAATGCGTGATACACGTCTCGCCACCCCCGAACGGGGGTGCGCCGCGCGGAAGGGGCGAGTTCGTGGCACTGGATCCCTCGGATTCCGTCGGGACGGCCCTGTCGGGCCGGGCGGACCTGCGCGCCGCGCTGCATCGGCTGCGGCAGGCCACCGGGCTGCCGCTGGCCTTCGCGGGGCTGGTCGAGCCCGGGCCCGGGCAACTGCGCATCAGCGAACTGCAGGGCAACCGGACCACCTCGCTCCAGGGTCTCGCCGTGCACTCCGGGAACGGCCTCGGCGGCAAGGCGGTGGCCCTCGCCCGCCCCTGCAGGGTGACCGACTACTCCGCGTCGCGCCGGATCAGCCACGAGTACGACGCCGCGGTCGCCGCCGAGGGCATCCGCTCCGTCCTCGCGGTCCCCGTCGTCGTACGGCGTCAGGTGCGCGGGGTGCTGTACGGCGCCCTGCGCACGGCCCAGCCGCTGGGCGACCGCACGGTCTCCGCCGCGCTGGACGCGGCGCGGGATCTGGAGCAGTCCCTGGTGGTGCGCGACGAGGCGCGCGGCCTGCTGGCCGCGACCGCGCCGCCCGCGGGGGACTCGGCCGGGGCGTGGGAGGAGGTCCGGGAAGCGCACGGGGCGCTGCGCGCGCTCGCCCCCCGCGTCGACGATCCGGAGCTGCGGGCGGAGCTGCTGCGGGTGTGCGGGCGCCTCGCCGGCGTGGCGGGCGGGGAGAACACCGGGACGGAGGGTGCGCCCCGGATCGCGCTCACTCCTCGTGAGACGGATGTGCTGGCCTGTGTCGCGACGGGTGCGACCAACGCGGTCGCCGCGGAGCGGCTGGGGCTGCGGCCCGAGACGGTGAAGGCGTATCTGCGGTCGGCCATGCGGAAGCTCGACGCGCACGGCCGGTGGGAAGCGGTGGTGGCGGCTCGGCGGGCGGGGTTGCTGCCGTAGCGCTCCGCTGGGTTCGGCCGCGTTCGGCCGGGTCGCGCCGTAGGGTGCCTGTCCTGTTCGGGCCGCGGGTCCGTTGTGGTTGCTCGCGCAGTTCCCCGCGCCCCTTAGGGGGCGCGCCCTCCGGGGCGCGGGGCCCTCGGGGGCATTCATGTAACCGGCATGTGAATTTCCCTATGCCGTACCCTTCCTGTTATTTCCCACACCGGGCCGCGTTCCGAAATTCAAAGACCGGACGCCTAATATTGGCCCGGACACGACACTCGAGGGGAGCGGTGGCCCGTGCGACGGGAGTTCAAGGAGCCTGGGAGACCCCGCCCCGACCTGGTCATAGGCAGGGAGGAGCTGTTCGCCGGCGCGCGCGAACAGCTTTCGCGCGGCGGCAGCGTGCTGGTGCACGGCTCCGCGGGCATCGGAAAATCGACCGTCCTGCGCGCCCTGGCCGCCGAATACGACGAATCTGCACGGACGGTGCTGCGCTGCTCGGCCACCGAGTCCGAGTCCCATCTGCCGTTCCTCGCCCTGACCGACCTGCTCGGGCTGGTCATGGACGAGGTGTCCGACCAGCTGCCGGCGCCGCAGCGCACCGCGCTGGAGTCCGCGCTCACCGGCCGTGGCGAGTCCACGCTCCAGCGTGACGGGCTGGCCCTGCGGCTGGCCGTGCTGTCGACGCTGCGGGCGCTGGCCGCCAAGGGCCCGGTGCTGATCGTCGCCGACGACCTGCAGTGGCTGGATCCGGCCAGTGTGGAGCTGCTCGGGTTCGCCGCGCGGCGGCTCGGCGAGATGCCGGTGCGCATGCTGTGCGCCGTCCGTACTTCGACGGACCCGCACGGTCACGAGCAGGACAGGTATCTACGCGCGTCCCCGCCCGACACCCTCGCCCTCCGGGTCGCCCCGCTGTCCCGTACGCACGTCGCCGAGCTGCTGGAGAACCGCGGCTACACCGGTCTGCCGCGCTCGACCGTGCGGGACATCCACCGCACCAGCGGCGGCAACCCGCTGTTCGCGCTGGAGCTGGGCCGCGCCCTCGCCGACAGTTCGACCCCGCCGCGTCCGGGCGAGCCGCTGCCCGTGCCGACCTCGCTGCGGACCCTGGTCCTGAACCGGCTGGACATGCTCTCCGCCGAGGCCCGCCACACCCTGCTGGTCGCCAGCGCCGGTGCCCGGCCCACGGTGGCGCTGCTGCGCGCCGCCGGGCGGGAGAACGCCGAGGCGGAGACCGCGCGGGCCGTCGAGCTGGGCCTGCTCGCGCCGGAGCGGGAGGGGCCCGGTGTGCGGTTCGCGCATCCCCTGGTCTCGGCCGCGCTGTACGCCGAGGCCACCGCGCAGGAGCGACGGGCCGCCCACGCCGCGCTGTCCACCGCCGCCGTCGACCCCATCGAGCGGGCCCGGCACCTGGCGCTGGCCACCCAGGGCACCGATCCACAGGTCGCCGCACGGCTCGGCGAGGCCGCCGCCGTGGCCCGGGACCGGGGCGCGCCGTCGGTCGCCGCCGAGCTGGGGCTGCTCTCGGCCCGGCACACCCCGGCGGACGCGACACCGGGTCCGGACGAGCGCCGGTTGCAGGCCGCCGAGGACGCGCTGACGGCCGGGGAGAACGACCTCGGCCGGGACATCGCCCGTGAGGTGCTGAGCCGGGCCACCGAGCCCGCCGAGCGGGTCCGCGCCTGGATGGTGGTGATCGACGCGGCCGGGCAGTCGCTCGCCGAGGTCGACGCCGTCTACCCGCAGGTCCTCGCCGACGCGGGCGACGACCCGCGGCTGCTCGGGCTGGTCCGCTACCAGCTGGCCTGGCGGGCGCTGGTCCTGGAGGGCGACTTCGCACAGAGCCGGGAGGAGGCCGCGCGCGCGGCGGAACTGGCCGGCCGCGCCGAGGACCGGCGCACCGAACTCCTCGCGCTCGCCTTCCAGGCGCAGGCCGAGATCCTGATGGGCCACCCCGACGCCCCGATGACGATCAAGCGCGCGCTGAAGGAGCCGCAGGACCCGCAGCTCGCCTGCCACCACAACGGTGCGGGCGCGACCCGCTTCCGCTGGCTGATGATGAGCGACCAGCTCGGCGAGGCCCGCGCCACGATCACCTCGCTGCTGCGGGAGGTCCGCCGGCGCGGCATGGTCGAGAGCGAGGTGCACTACGTGCGCTTCCTCGCCGAGACCGAGCTGCGCTCCGGACACTGCGGCCGGGCCCTCGACCTCGCTCGCGAGGGTTATGTCCTGGCCCGGGACTCCGGCATCGGCGAGGGCGCGTCCGCCATGCTCACCTCGCTCGCGGAGGCCGCGGGCGGCGACGTGGAGCGGGCCCGGGCGCTCGCCCGCGAGGCCGCCGACCGCGCGGAGCAGGACGGCGACCTGATGTACCTCTCCCGCGCCCTGGGCGCCCTCGGGCACGCCCAGTTGGTGGCCGGGGACGCGCCGGGAACGGTCCAGTCCCTGCGGCGCGTGCGGGAGTTGGAGGACGGGCTCGGGATCAACGACCCGGCGCGCGGCCGGTGGCACGGCGACCTCGCCGAAGCCCTGGTGCGGGTGGGCGAGTTGGCGGAGGCGCAGGACGTCATCGACGTCACCCGGCAGCAGGCGTTGCGGCTCGGCCGGGAGAGCGTGCTCGCCGTCCTCGACCGCGCCGAGGCCCTGGTGCGGGCGGCACGGGGTGAACAGGACGCCGCCGTACGGCAGTTGACGTCGGCTCAGGACCGGCTCGCCAAGTTGGGCTACGGCCTGGAGGAGGCGCGGGCCGCGTACGCCCTGGCGGGGCTGCGCGCCGTCCCGCAGGGCCTCGGTCCCGCCCGGCCCGGGGGGACGCCCGCGCCGGGCGCGTACGACGAGGCGTCCCGGCTGTTCCGCCGGTGCCGTGCCCTGCCGTGGCTGCGCCAGGTGGAGGAGCTGTCCGTCGCGCCGGCGCCCCCGCCGCAGCCCGCGATCGCCCCGTCGGCGCTGGACGCCCTCGCCGTGCTCGCGGCGACGGAACGCCAGGTCGCGGAGCTGGTCATGGAGGGCGCGACCAACCGGGAGATCGCCGGTCGGCTGTACATCAGCGTGAAGACGGTCGAGGCGACGCTCACGCGCGTCTACCGGAAGCTGGGTATCCGGTCGCGTGTGGACATCGTGCGTCTGGCGGCGGGACACCGTACGAACTGACCTCCCCGGGACCGGCTGACGAGCCCCCAAACGGGGGCTGGGCCCTGTCGTCGCGTTCCCGTCCGCTCCTCGTCTGTCGCGGTCGGAGGCATCCGTGGCATCCGTGCGGGCAGCGACCTTGCGGCTCCAGCCTAGGCTCAAACCCCGGCCCGGGTCATCGAGGGTTTTCCCTCCCCAACTCCCTTAGGGGGATCCCCCCTTGGGAGGAGATCACTCCCGCTCTTAGTTTTTGTGACGTGCCGCACGCCAGGGCACACAGACCGGCCCGCCGCCCCCGCTCGGCTCCCCCGAGCGGGGGCGGCACCGCAGGCTCTGTGCACTCCCCCCACCCGCGCGTCCCCCACCGGCAATCCCCCATGAGGAGAACCATGTTCGGGTTCAACCGTGCCAAGAAGACGCTCGTCGCCGCCGCCGCGACCGCCGCCGCCTCCGCGGCCGCTCTTCTGGCCGCCCCCGGCGCCGTCGCCGCTCCCCAGCCCATCGTGGGTGGCACCACCACCACCGCGAGCGCGTACCCGTACGTCATGCAGATCACCAACGCCTCGCAGAGCCAGTTCTGTGGTGGCACCCTGGTCTCCCCGACGAAGGTGATCACCGCGGCCCACTGTGTCGAGGGCAGAACGACCTCCAGCACCCGCGTGGTCGGCGGCCGCACCTACCGCAACGGCACCAACGGTACGGTCAGCCAGGTCAGCCGTATCTGGATCCACCCGAACTACTCGTCCGCCGAGACCGGCTCCGACGTGGCCGTGCTGACGCTGTCGACGTCGATGCCGTACACCGCGCTGCCCTACGTCACGTCGTCGCAGACCGGCGTCTACGCGGCCGGCACCACCGCCCGCATCCTCGGCTGGGGCACGACGTCCTCGGGCGGCTCCTCCTCCAACCAGCTGCGCACCGCGACCGTGCCGATCGTCGCCAACTCGGTCTGCGGCAGCTCCAGCTCCTACGGCTCCGAGTTCATCGCGAGCGACATGGTGTGCGCCGGGAACGCGTCCGGCGGCGTGGACACCTGCCAGGGCGACAGCGGCGGTCCCCTGGTCATCGGGGGCGTCCTGGCAGGCATCACCTCCTGGGGTTACGGCTGCGCCGACGCGCAGTACCCCGGTATCTACACCCGGCTGACGACCTTCTCCAGCGCGGTCGCCGCGCAGGTCAACTCCTGACCTGACGGGGAGAAGCCGGCCCACGGACTCCTGAGGCACATCCTCAGGTGATACCAGGGGGCGCCGCGAACCTGCCACGAGCGGTTCGGGGCGCCCCCTCTCCACTGTGCGGCGGCGGCGCGGCGCCGATGGTCTCTACGGTCACTGGCCGGTGGCCGCCACCGTGCCGAAGCGGATGTCGTACGAGCGGCCGCCGTGCAGGGTGCCGAGCAGGCGGCCCGCCTCCTCCACCAGCTCCGTCCGCTGCCGAGCGGTGAGGGACCCGAAGGGTTCGAGGGTGACGACGTCGGCGTCGAGCTTCCAGATGCCGGCCAGGAACCCGTCGACGAGGAAGGTGCGGTAGGCCTGGTTCCCCTGCCAGGAACGGCCCTTGAGGTCGGGCGGGACCACCCGGGAACGGTCGGCGTGCGAGAGCAGCAGATTGTCGAACTCGGGGAGCAGCCGGGGCGGTGCCGGGGTCTCCGGGTCCGGGCGGGGCGCGTCGGGGAGGTCGAAGAGTTCGGTGCCGCGCTCGTCCCGGAAGGTGACCAGCTCCGGGCGCAGCCGCTCGAACGCCTCGCGCAGCCGCGTCAGTCCGGCCCAGGCCTGCATGTCCTTCACGGAAGCGGGCCCGAAGGCGGCGAGATAGCGCCGGACCACGGCCTCGGCCGGCGGGGCCTCCTCGGCCGGCCGGCCGAGCCAGTGCTCGGCGGTGGTCAGGGCGACCTGGCCGCTCCTCCCCCACAGGCCGCGCGGGGTGACCTGGACCAGCGGCAGCCGACAGCGCGCGGCGAGACCGAGGGCGAACGGGTCGGCGTCGGGCCACTCCACGGCCAAGGCCTCACGCAACTGCTTCAGCGTGCGGGGCTCGACCTCGACGAGTTCGCGGGAGATGGCCTCCAGCCGGTCGAGATCGACGCCGACCAGCCCCTTGCGGAACAGGTTCAGCTCCCGCTCCCGGGCCGGCTGCACCAACGGCCGCAGGGTGAGGCAGTCCTCGGCGGTGTGCGTGTGGATCGTGGACCGCATGCTGACGATGCGGACGACCCGCCGATCGGCCATCAGCGCCGACAGCCACTCGGGCGCGAACCCGTCCAGCCGGGCCGCGAGCGCGTAGTAGGGCGGCTGGACGTTCTGCGCCTGGAGGCCGAGGAGGTGCTCGACGGCGTCGTGGGCGGTCATCTCCACCCGGTTCAGGAGGAGTTGACGGGCCAGGGTCGCGCGGTTGAGAGCGCTGGTGCCGAGCAGGGGGGCGGCGGGCTGGGAGGCCTTGTTCGTCATACGGTGCACGCTAGCGGGCATCGCGGACAGGGTCTGTCCTAGAGGACGGGGCCAGTCCCCTCTCATCCCGTCCTTCTCATCCCGTCCCTGTCATCCCGTCCCTTCATCCCATCCCCTGGTGTCGCCATGGCCTCCCTGGCGACGCGCCCCACCCCTCACCGATTCCCGTCGCGTTTGCCCCGTATATCCTGCCGATACCGTCGGCCCCGTATGCTGCTTGGTGATCACAAGTCCTACGAGTCCGCGCATCTCGTCCTCGGGAGGCATCCGCGATGGCCGATCGACGCGCCCGCCCGGCCGCGAAGAACACCGGCACCGGCACCGGCACCGGCACCGGCACCGGCACCGGCTCAACCTCCAAGGGCGGCCGAAAGTCCGTGTGGCGCCGGGCGCTGCCGCCTTCGCCCACGCCCCCCGCGGGGCCGACGCCCCCGAGCCCGGCGGCGAAGCCACCGACGACGGCCGAGCGGGCGGCCAGTGTGGTGGAGGCGGCCGTGTACCAGGACGGTGTACGCGTCTCCTCCCCGGCCACGCTCGCGGACACATTCCGTGAACTCCGCCAGGCTCCGGCCGGCATGGCGTGGATCGGACTGGCCCGCCCGACCGAGGCTGAACTGCTCTCCCTGGCAGCCGAGTTCGACCTGCATCCGCTGGCGGTCGAGGACGCGATGGAGGCGCATCAACGCCCCAAGCTGGAGCGTTACGGCGACACGCTCTTCGTCGTACTGCGCGCCGCGCGCTACCTCGACGCGCAGGAGGAGGTCGACTTCGGCGAGCTGCACGTCTTCGTGGGGCCGGACTTCGTCATCACGGTCCGGCACGAGGCGGCGCCCGATCTCTCCGCCGTGCGCCGCCGGATGGAGGAGACCCCGGAACTGCTGAAGCTGGGCCCCGAGGCGGTCCTCTACGCCATTCTCGACGCGGTGGTCGACGGGTACGCGCCCGTCGTGGCCGGTGTGCAGAACGATGTCGACGAGATCGAGACGGAGGTCTTCCGCGGCGACCCGGAGGTCTCCCGCCGCATCTACGAACTCTCGCGCGAGATGGTCGAGTTCCAGCGGGCCACGCGCCCGCTGGTCGGCATGCTGCACGGCCTGATGGCCGGCTTCACCAAGTACGAGACGGACGAGGAACTCCAGCGCTACCTCCGCGACGTCGCCGACCACGTCACCCACACCAGCGAACGCGTCGACGGCTTCCGCCAGGCCCTCACCGAGATCCTCACGGTCAACGCCACCCTCGTCACCCAGCAACAGAACGCGGAGATGCGCGCCCTGGCGGAGGCGGGGTTCGAACAGAACGAGGAGATCAAGAAGATCTCGTCGTGGGCGGCGATCCTGTTCGCCCCGACGCTGGTCGGGACGATCTACGGCATGAACTTCACGCACATGCCCGAGTTGGACTGGAGCTTCGGATACCCCTTCGCCATCGGCCTGATGGGGATCGTATGTACCAGTTTGTACGTCATCTTCAAGCGGCGAGACTGGCTCTGAGCAATCAGGTTGCCCTCCAGTCTGAGCGGTAGATCGTCCGTCAGGCTGTGTTGCCGGCGCCAACGGCCCGGAGTCGGGATCGCCGTGCTTACTGCGCCAGGTTGGCCTCGTCCGCCTTGCGGAAGATGTCTCCGCACGTGGGAGAGCGCACTGGCTCGCGGGCTGCAAGGACGTTCAGCGTACGGCGCACTTCCGTGCTCAGCCGAACCAACTGGAGACTGGTCTGGCCGCCCTTGTAGGCGTACAGGCGGACGACTTTGACCGCAATTTCGTCGCGGTCGTCGGCGAAGGTGTCTGGGAGCCCGGCGAGTAGTTCGAAATCCTGCTTGCCGGTCGCCGCGTCAGCCACGGCGCTGAGAGGCAGGGTCTCCAACTCTGCTGCGGACAAGGCAGCGTCCACCGCGACAGCGTGGGCGGCCAAGGCCGCGATGACCTCACCGAGTCGTTCCCCCACCGCCGTGTCGATGCCCCAGGACCGCAGCCTCTCCCGGCGGCTGTCCCGACGCCACAGCTCCTGGTCCAGCAGCGGTAGCAGGACGCGACCCAGGTACGCGCAGCGACGCCACAACATGTCGCGGTCCGAGGGCATGATCGATCCTCTCTGCAACGGTATCCGAGGTGTCCGACGGATAGCGGCGCGGACGATTCACCGCGACGCACCCACCCACAAGGCATCGATGATCAACATCACCATCTACAACGGACGCCGGTTACTTCACAGGCTCTAACAGTCGTCTCAGCTTCGCTCGTTAGGAAGTAGGCCATCGGACAAGCGATGTAACTCGTATGTAGGAGGCTATTGATGGCAGTCGACGCAGCGCCGTCCGGGGAAGCGCCGGCCGGTCGGTTGGCAGGCCGGTGGGTGCCGTGGTTGGTGATCGGCTTATGGCTGGTGCTGGCGGCGGGCATGGTGCCGCTGAGCGGAAAGTTGAGTTCGGTCACCACCGACAGCGCCGCGGACACCCTGCCGGCCAGCGCCGAGTCCACCAAGGTGGCGGTGCTGGAGGACAGTCTCCCCGGCGGTGACGACAACACGTTCGTCTTCGTGTACCACCGCGCCGGCGGCATGACCGACGCCGACCGCGCGACGGTCGAGCGCCACTACGACACCCTTGCCAAGCGGTACCCGCCGAAGGCGACGGCGGCGGCCGGCGAGGACGACGAGGGCTCACCGACGAGCCCCTCCACCGACCGCAAGGCGATGATGTTCACCCTCGAGGTGAGCACGGCCTACGGCGCACCGGAGGACATCGTCGGCCCGTTGCGTGACGCCGCGAAGGACCGCCCCTCCGGCCTGGAACTCGACGTGACCGGCCCGGGCGCGATCGACGGCGACATGGATGCCGTCTTCGACGGCATCGACGTGCAGGTCCTCCTCACCACCATCGTCGTCGTCACGCTCCTGCTCATCCTCACCTACCGCAGCCCGGTGTTGTGGATCATCCCGCTGGTGGTCGTGGGCGCGGCCGCACTGACCTCGATGGGGACCGTCTACCTGCTCGTCAAGGGCTTCGGCATCGTGGTCAACGACCAGAACTCGGCGCTGCTGACGATCCTGGTGTTCGGCGTCGGCACGGACTACGCGCTGTTGCTCATCGCTCGATATCGGGAGGCGCTGCACCACCATGAGAACGTCCGGGTCGCGATGGTGCACGCGCTGCGCGGCGCGGCGCCGGCCATCGTCGCGTCCGCGGCCACCGTGGTCGCCGGCCTGCTCTGCCTGCTCGTCGCCGACCTGAACAGCACCAGTGGGTTGGGCCCGATCGGTGCGGCCGGCATCCTGTGCGCGCTGGTGGCCATGCTGACGCTGTTCCCGGCGGTGCTCGTGGTGCTCGGCAGGCGGATCTTCTGGCCGGCCATCCCGCGGTTCAGCACGGCCATGGAGGAGAAGCCGGGGTTGTGGGGACGGCTCGGCGCCGCCATCAGCCGCCGCCGGTGGGTGGCGGCGCTCGGCTCGCTCGGAGTCCTCGGCGTGCTCGCCCTCGGGCTGGCGGGCAACACCGGCGCCCTGCGGGAGCAGGACCAGTTCGTGTCCGCGCCGGAGTCGGTCACCGGCTTCACCGTTCTCCGCCAGCACTTCCCGGAACTCGGCGGCCAGCCGATGACGATCTTCACGCGACCGGCGCACCAGGGGCGGGTGCTCGACATCGTCAAGGACACTCGCGGTGTGGCCCTGGCCGTCCCGGAGCAGACCAGCGGTGGCTGGGCCAACATCTCCGTGTTCCCGAAGGACGCGCCGGACACCGTCGCGGAGTACGACACGATCAAGCGGGTGCGCACCGCCGTGCACGCGGTGAGCGGGGCGGAGGCGATCGTCGGCGGGCCGAGTGCGGAGAACCTCGACACCGAGGTGACCACCAGGCGCGACGAGAAGCTGGTGATCCCGCTGGTGCTCGCCGTCGTCCTGATCGTCCTCGGGCTGCTGCTGCGCGCGATCCTGGCCCCGCTGGTTCTGATGGCCACCGTGATCGTCTCATTCGCCGCGGCCTTCGGCGGCAGCGTGTTCGTCTTCGACACGATCCTCGGGTTCAAGGGCGTCGACTATTCGGTGCCGCTGCTGGCATTCCTGTTCCTGGTGGCGCTCGGCGTCGACTACAACATCTTCCTGGCCAGCCGGGCCCGGGAGGAGACCGTGCGCCTCGGCACCAGAGAGGGCATGCTCAAAGCCCTCTCCGCCACCGGTGGCGTCATCACCTCGGCCGGCCTGGTCCTGGCGGCCACGTTCGCGGTCCTCGCCACACTTCCGCTGGTGATGCTGATCGAGGTCGGATTCCTGGTCGCCTTCGGCGTGCTGCTCGACGCTCTGCTGGTGCGGTCGGTCCTGGTGCCCGCCCTCACCCTGCTGATCGGCCGGCGGATGTGGTGGCCGAGCCGGCTGTCCCGGCCGGCGGCGGAGCTGCCGGACGGTCAACAGCCGCTCGCCGACGAGGAGGAGCCTGCGCTGCAACGGTGAGCGCGGCGGCACGGACGAGATCCGGGACGGGGACCCAGGCCCGTCCCGGGTCTTTTCATGGGCCCGACGGTCGCCGCCCTTTGCTCCTGCCCCGCGCCGCCGGGGCCGGGGTCGGCGCATCGCGGTGTCCTGCCCCGACGGTGAGCCGTGCGGGGCCCTGCCCGAGGGCCCCCGCCGTTTCTTGTCCTGCGCCGCGCCGCCGGGGCGGGTCAGCGCATCGCGGTGTCCTCCCCGGCGGTGAGCCGCGCGATCGGGGCGGGCGGGGCCGCGGCCGGAAGGTCGACCCGAAGCAGCGCGCCACCGCGTGCGGAGCGGGCGACGGTGGCCCGGCCGCCGTGGGCGTCGACGACCCGCTGCACGATCGACAGCCCCAGACCGGATCCCGGCAACGCCCGGGCGCTGTCGGCACGGTAGAACCGGTCGAACACCCGCGGTACGTCGGCGGCGTCGATGCCCGGCCCGGCGTCGTCGACCTCGAGCACCGCCGACGCGCTCTCGGCACGGAGCCGGACCTGGACCGGCTGGTCCGCGGGGGACCACTTGCCGGCGTTGTCGATGAGGTTGAGCACCGCCCGCTGGAGCGCGGCGGGACGCCCGCTCACCCACACGGAGGTCACGTCGAGCGCGACCTCGATGTCGGGCACGCGGGAACGCGCCCGGGTCGCGGCGGCCCCCACCACGTCGGCGAGGTCGAGCAGCTCGGTGTTCTCGTCGCTGACGTCACCGCGTGCCAGGTCGGTCAGCTCGGCGGCAAGGGTGCTCAACTCGGCCACCTGGGCGCCGAGATCGTTGAGCAGCCGGGTCCGGCTCTCCGCCGGCAGTGCGCTGTCCAGGGTGCCGCGCCGATCGAGCCGGATCAGCAGCTCGACGTTGAGGCGCAGGCTGGTGAGCGGGGTCTTGAGCTCGTGGGCGGCGTCCTCGGCGAGCAGCCGCTGGGCCCGCCGGGAGTCCCGGAGCGCGGCGAGCATGTCGTTGATCGACTGGATCAGGCGCCGGATCTCCCCACCGCCCTCGTCCGGGATGTCGGCGTCGAGATCCCGGGTGTGCGCGACACGTACCGCGGCGGCGGTCAGCCGGTCGATCGGCGCCAGCCCGGTCCGCGCCACGGTCCGCCCCACCAGGGCGCCGCCGGCCACGCAGAGCAGCCCGATCACCAGCATGCCCAACCCGAACCGGTTGATCGGGCTGTCGTCGGCGACGCGGGCCACCTGGACCGCGCCGTCGCCCGCCCGCAGCGTGTAGATGAGGTAGCCCTCGTCGTCGCTGTCCTTCGACTCCATCAGGTCGGCCGACAGGCCCTGCGCCACGCGCCCGGCGTGCTCGCTGACGGGGGGCAGCGCGGGTTGGCCGGCCGGCGTCCGGGTCGTGCCGTCGGGCAGGATGACCCGCATCAGCCGACCGGATCCGGGATACGGCGGTAACTGGACCTGCGCCAGACCGGCGCGCTGCGCGTTCGTCGCCAGGACGCGGGAGTCGGCGCGTAGCTGATTCTCGGCGGTGTCCCGCAGCTCCCAGTCCAGTAGCTCGCTGGCCACCTGGAAGGCCACGAACACGCTGACCGCGATGGCCGTCGCCGCGATCACCGTCAGCCTGGTCCGCAGGGACCGCCGGCGCCACCAACGGGTCAGCCGGCGTGGTTCCCGGCCGGCGGGCCCGCTCACGGAGGAGTCTCCCGCAACGTGTATCCCAGGCCGCGCAGCGTGTAGATCAATCGCGGCTCACCGTCGGCCTCCATCTTGCGGCGCAGGTAACTCACGTATACCTGGAGGTTGTTGGCGGTGGCGCTCATGTCGAAGCCCCAGATCGCCTCGAACAGCGCGTCGCGGGTCAAGACCCGGGTCGCGTTGCGCATGAGGACCTGCAGGAGGGAGAACTCGGTCCGGGTCAGGCGCAGCGGCCGCCCGCCCCGCCACGCCTCGAACCTGTCGGGATCGAGCCGGACGTCGGCGAACGACAGGATCTGCGACTCCTCGTCGGTCGGCGTGCGCCGGCGCAGCAGGGCCCGCACCCGGGCCAGCAACTCCTCGGTGGCGAACGGCTTGGGCAGGTAGTCGTCGGCGCCCGCGTCCAGCCCCGTGACCCGGTCGGAGACCTGGTCACGGGCGGTCAGCATCAGCACCGGCAGATCCCGACCCGCGGCCCGCAGCCGCCGGCAGGTCTCCAACCCGCCGAGGCGGGGCATCATCACGTCGAGGATCAGCAGATCCAGCGTGTCACCGTCGGCCCCACCGACCCCGTCGAGCACGGCGAGACCGTTGGCGACGGTGCTGGTGTCGTAACCCTCGACCTGGAGCACCCGCTCCAGCGACTCACGGATGGCCGCTTCATCATCCGCGATCATGATCCGCACGCCGGCCCGCCCCCCTTCCAGTCGATGCTTTTTCCGCTCATTGTCCCCGATCAACCTGAAGCCAGGATTAGAGCGTCGCTGGGGACCGATCAGCTGCCAAGGGTTCGCCAGGAGGTGAGCCGAGGAATCTTGTGCTGGTCGAGACAGCTCTGGAAGGCCGTCGACTGTCGGGGCAAGGGCCCTCCTCCGGTCGGTGGCAGTCCCCCAACAGGCCCTGACAAAGCCTCTGTCGAATCTGGGGATTATGGACGGTGCTGGGGAGCGCGTGGGGAGAGTCATGGGCGGCGATCCTCTTCGCTCCCACACTCGTGCCGGGCATGCCCTGCTCAGCGAAGTAGCTCCGCCAAGTGCGCGCACCCGCAGCCGGTCCTCGGTCTTGTAGCCCTCGGCTGCCTTCTTCAACCGGTGCAGCTCGGTATCGGTCGTGGATATCGGGCGGGCGGTGGCAACGGGCAAGTTATTGAGAAACGAGACAGGAGCGTGACCTTTCT
Organism: Streptomyces sp. SP18BB07; assembly: GCF_036322545.1. Taxonomy (NCBI): domain Bacteria; kingdom Bacillati; phylum Actinomycetota; class Actinomycetes; order Kitasatosporales; family Streptomycetaceae; genus Streptomyces; species Streptomyces sp. SP18BB07. The sequence continues at coordinate 79,560 of NZ_JAQYWT010000355.1, read as the reverse complement.
GTCGTGGGGATGGCTGGGTTTGGTCTGCAGCGCAGGCGGTCGCTGATACTCGGTTGATCTCTGACCGGTCCCTGGGAAGACTCCGGTCCGTGACCAAATCCGCGCGTGACCTTGCTCTGGAGCACTTCGCATGGATTGGCGGCCATGCCGATGTGTGGGCGATCTTCCGAGACGCTGAGGCCCTGAATGCGGTCGTGAAGGCGCTCGTTGAGCCGTTCCGGGATGCCGGGATCACTGCGGTCTGCGGTGTCGAGTCGCGGGGGTTCCTGCTCGGTGCCGCCGGTGCGGTGGAGCTTGGGGTTGGCTTCGTCCCGGTTCGTAAGAGCGAAGGGCTGTTTCCCGGCGAGAAGGTAGAGCGCCTGTCGGGGCCGGATTATCGGCAACAACGGCACTCCCTTCGACTTCAGCGGTCTGCGTTGGGCCCGGATGACAGGGTGCTGCTGGTTGATGACTGGATCGAGACCGGCAACCAGGCAGCCGCCGTCCGGGACATGGTTTCAGTGTGTGGGAGCAGCTGGGCTGGCTGCAGTGTCATTGTCGATCAGCTCAGTGAAGAGCGGAGACATGTGGTCGGGCAGGTTCAGGCGCTGCTGGCGTTCAGTGACCTTCCGGTGTACCGGGGTGACGCATAGGCCGGTCAAGCGGAGGCGACAGCCTTCCTCCGGTGGGCCGCGTCGAGGACTCGGTTGCGCGCGGCGCGGCCTGTTTTGCGGGGCCATGCCCGTACTGCCTCGTCGACCGGGCACATCAGGTCGAACAGGACCTCGCGTGTCATCCCTCCAGCGGAGGTTTGGCCGGGGTCGGTCGGGTGCATTGCTCCTCCAGCAGTGAGGTGAGCAGTTGTTCGCGGTCGGCGTGAATGGCGGTGGTCGCGCGGTGGAAGCGGGCGGCCAGTTCACGGCCGGACAGGTGGATGTAGCGCATGGTGGTCGCCGGATCGCAGTGGCCTGGCGTACTGAGCGATCTGGTCGATGGTCCAGTCGGCGCGAGCCAGGTCGGTCAGCCGCAGATGCCGGAAGGTGTGCGTGGACAGCCGGGCGGCCCCGGCGCTGCGGGCAATGGCTTCGACGGTCTTGGACCAGCTGGAAGTGCCCAGCGGGGCGCGGCAGTTGCGGTTGGACGTCGCCGGAACAGCGGCCCGTCGATGTGACCGAAGAGCGTGCGACGTTCGCGGAGGTGGGCCACGAACAGCTGCGACGAGATGGTACCGAAGGCTACCTCCCGGGCCCTTTGGGACTTGGTGGTCTCTGCCCGCAGATGGATCAGCCGGTGGGCGGGCTCGAAGTCCTCGACATCGAGCTGGACGAGCTCTTCGCGGCGCAGACCATCGTCGTAGGCGAGCGTGACCATCAGCCGATTGTGCAGCGATTCCGCTTCGCAGGCGGCCAGGATCCGCTGCCAGACATCCTCGTTGGGAATCCAGGGAGCTTGCTCGATATGCCGTACGAGACCCTGGCGGGGTCTGCGGCCGGCACGGCCTGCCTACCCACGGCGGACGGGGTTCTGTTCGCGCAGGCCGTCCTCCACCAGGTACTCGTAGAAGGATCGGACCGCGACCAGGCGCTGTTGGATGGTTGCGTTCGCCAGACCCGTCTCAGTCCGAGGCGAAGCCCTTGACGGCCGACGAGTTGACCGGTCCAGCATGTCCCTGATCCAGGCAGCGACGGTGTCCGCGCGGGCCAGTTGATGCTCTTCGACAGTGGGGAACTTGCCCCAAGGGATCGGGGCCATGCCTGCGGACTAGACCCGCTCGATTCCACATAAAGCATGGCAGGCAAGCCGATTCACGGAGCCGCCCAGTCAACCTCGCAGGTCAGACAGGTCCTGGTCGCTGAGACTGAGATCGTTCGCGGCGAGGTTCTCTTCCAGGTGGTCGAGTGAACCGGTGCCCGGAATCGCCAGCAGCGAGGGCGAGGTCGCCAGCAGCGAGGCGATGTGCACCTGCGTGGCGGTCGCGCCCAGGCGAACTGCCACCTTGTCCAGCCGTTCGGTGTCCAGCGGACCGACACCACCGCCGAGCGGAAAGTACGGCACGTAAGCGATACCCGCTTCCTCGCATTCCGCCAGCAGCCCCATGTCACCAGTGTGACGGTTCTGCACCGCCGCGACAGGCGCGACCTCCCGGGCCTCGGCGAGCTGGAAGGCGTCGACGTTGCTGACGCCCAGGTGCCGGATCAGCCCCTCCGCGCGGAGCTCGGCCAGAACCGCGAAGCGTTCGGTGATCGCCTCGCCGCCTGGCCTGGTCATCCCGCCCACCCGCAGATAGACCAGGTCTAGCCGGTCCAGCCCAAGAGAGCGCAGGTCCGCCTCGACCAAGCCGCGCAGCTGATCAGGCGTCGCCTGCCCACTGGGCACACCGTCCGGCGTGGGCAGTGGCCCGACCTTCGTCGCGATCACCAGATCGTCACGGTACGGGGACAGCGCCCTACGGATAAGTTCGTTGGCCCGCACCGTACCCCTGCGGTAGAAGTCGGCCGTGTCGATGTGGTTCACGCCCAGTTCCACGGAGCGCCTGAGCACCGCGATGCCGTTCTCAGGATCTCGTGGCGGACCGTCAAAGGCGTTTGCTGCCAGGCGCATCGCGCCGAAGCCGAGCCGGTTGATGGTCAGGTCCCCGCCGAGGGAGAAGGTCTTGATCGTCATAAGGCTCATGGTGTCCACGGCCACGAGTCCCTGCGAGCTTGTGGCAGCTTGCTGCCAGACTTGAGGTATGCGGAACGAGCAGGTGTTCTCCGTCCGAGGGGACTCAGAGCTGATCGAGCGCGCCGGCCATCTCTTCGAGTCCGCGCGGGCCGAGTTCCTGTGCGCCGCCCGAGACCTCAAGACCTTCTCGCAGCCACAGGCCAGGGCCGCGATCCGCAACCGGATGCGCGCTGCGCACTCCCCGGACTTCACCCCTCGCAAGCTGCTCAGCCCGGTCGCGCTCGCCGACGAGGAGGCCCGCGCGCATCTGCGGCTGGTGCAGAACAAAGGAGCTCTCGTCCGGATCAGCGGCTCGCGACTGCCGCACGAGACCATCATCATCGACCGGCGGGTGATGATCCTCGCCGGCGCAGAGACCCCTACCGGCCGCGAGTACACCGTGACGACGTCGCAGATCCTGGTCGACGGCGTCCACTCGCTGTTCCAAGCGATCTGGGACACCGCCGTCGGTCCCGCCACGTATCTGCGGAAGAACATCCCCCACCTCGATGCCGACGGCCGCGTGATCCTCAAAGCCCTCGGTTCGGGACTCACCGACGAATCAGCCGCCAAACAGCTCGGCCTTTCGCTACGCACCTACCGGCGGCGCGTGGCCGAGCTGATGGTCAAGCTAGAGGCCAACTCCCGCTTCCAGGCCGGGCTGCGCGCGGGTGAGCTGGGGCTACCCCGCTGAGACCATAGTCGTCACACCCCTACAGCGGTCTGTACACCTGAGCACGTCGGTCTACGTAAACATCCGTCGCGTCACACACCCCCCGAACAACTTCCGGGGCCGACAACCAGCATCCCGCCGGTGTGCGTTGCCGCATCCGCGGTGGACAACAGACAGTGACATTGGCTCCATGATCGACGTGCTCGCTGCTTCCCACCGCTGGACGATCGCCGAACTCGAGAAGTTCGGCCGACGCCACGCCCAACGGCCGCTTCGAGCGTGAGGATCTCCAGGCGAACCTCACCGGCGCCATGTGGACCGACGACGATGCCCTTCACCGCCTACGGCCTCGACGACGCCACCATCACCGCCCTGCGCACCTGGGCCGTGGAGTGGGCCGACGACCTCGCGACGCGACTCCTCGCGGAGTCCGGTGACCCAGTTCGGGGCACACCCTCACTCGACGATGCCATGGAATGCGGCCTACTCGTACGTCTCCTTCCAGCGAGCGCGGTGCCTACGATCGCCCTGCCCCTTCCCGTTCAGCTCGCTGAGCGACAGGAGTGGGACGCCGTTGTTCCATAAACCGAGGTGGTCGCGGTGGACCGCGATAACGCCGTTCTGTACTGCGGTCCGTTCAGACGGCCCGGTGAAGTACGTGGTCGTGACGAAGATCGCGACATCGACCTTGAAGTGGACCCGCGCACCGAGAAGGTCGCGGACCTGATGGCTTGGGATCCTGCTCTTCGGTGAGTAACGCTTGCACTGAATCACCATGCTGCGGCCGTCCGGCAGACACCCCAACACATCCGCGCCATCGTCGTGCGAGCCGCCCACCCGGCGAACTTCGGTGCATCCATCACGTCGGCACAGCTCCACGACGAAGTCCTCGAACTCGTTTCCCGACATCGTGTCCACCTCGGCGAGGGATCGTCGGCCGGCCTTGAGGGCGTCCTCCCGCCGCCATTGGTGATCACGTCCCTTGACCAACCGGTTCGTACGCCACAACCACCATCCGCCGCCGGCACCCCCGACGAGGACGAGGCCACCGACGAGGTACGGCCAGATCACCTGCCAGAACACGACGAGCAGGACGAGGCAGCCCACACCGCCGATCAAGCCCACCTTGACTCGCTCCTGGCGGCGCTTCTGTGCGACCGATCGGCGTCGATTCCGTGCCGCCACCCGAGCCCTCCCCACCCCGTCCTGAGTGGCAGTCTGAGCAGACGCGTGGATGTCGTTAAGGGCGCAAACTAGCCAGTGGCTGAGCACGACGTCGATCCGGCGGGGACCGTTTCGCGACGTGCCGCGAAACGACCCTGACGTCACTCGCGGGAGCGCCTGTGGCCAGCCAACCTGCCCGCCTCCGTACGACGCCCGTCGGCAGCTGTGCGTTCCATCTGTCGATCGATCGCAGGGGCACGGTCGCCGGTCTCCTGCAGCGTTTTGGATCAGCTCCGTCCAGACTCTTGACTTCGGTTTCGGCGCGTAGCTACCGTCTCGCAGCATTTCGAACAATGTTCGTCATATCGAACATTCGAACCATCGCATGAGTGCCCAATGGAGGACACCTCTATGCGTCACCCCCTCAGACCCAGGCGCCGCACACTGGCCGTCCTGTGCGCCTCGGTGTTGTCCGTCGGCCTGCTGTCGGCCGGCCCGGGAGCGAGCCCGGCGCTGGCCGCCGACGACCCCAATGCCGTGGCACTGGACAAGGACGCGATCCTCGCCGCCAACCAGCTCGACGAGCGCCAGTGGTACAAGGACAACATCCCGTTCCTGGACACCCCCGACAACGACATCGACGAGGTCTACTACTACCGGTGGAGCACGTTCAAGCGGGCGCTGCGCTACACCGTCCCGGGCACGGGGTACGTGTCGACCGAGTACGACGTGCCGATCGGCTACGCCGGGAACCCGTACACCGCGCTGCCGGACGCGACCGGCTACCACCTGCTGGACGGGCGCTGGCTGCACAACCGCGACTACGCGGGCGACTACCTGGACTTCTGGCTGCGCGGCGCGGGCAACTCGGGTGCGCGCAACTTCAGTGAGTGGATCACGAGCGCCGCGTACCAGCGCTATCTCGTGACCGGTGACGCGGCGCAGATCAAGTCCGCGCTCCCCCACCTGATCGCCCTCTACAAGCGCTGGGACTCCAACTTCGACACCGACGTCACGGTCAACGGCACGCAGTCCTCCAGCGACCTGTTCCACCAGACCCCGCTCTCCGACGCCACGGAGTACACCGAGACGTCGATGCACAGCAGCAACTGGTTCAGCGGCGGCCGCGGTTACCGGCCCACGATCAACGCGTACATGTTCGCCGCCGCCCAGGCCATCAGCAAGATCGCCACGATGAACGGCGACACGGCGACCGCGAACGAGTACGACGGCAAGGCCGCGCAGCTGAAGGCCGCCGTACAGAACTCGCTGTGGGACCCGCAGCGGAACTTCTTCATGCAGGTCTACAACACGGACAGCACCAACGGCACGCTGAAGCAGACCCGTACGACCTGGCGCGAGGCGATGGGCTACGCCCCCTGGGCGTTCAACCTCCCTGACGCGCAGTACTCGTCGGCGTGGAAGTACCTGACCGACGCCAAGCGGTTCAAGGCGCCGTTCGGGCCGACGACCCTGGAGCGGGTGCACGATTTCGAGGCCGAGCAGGCCGTCGTCGTCCACGCGAACACCCATGACTCCTCGACGGCGTCGAACGGCAAGTACGTCGGGCAGATCGACTTCGACGACAGCGCGGTCACCTTCACCGTGGACGCGCCCGGGGCCGGCACCTACCCGGTGACGGTCCACTACGCCAACGCCACCTCCGGTACGTCGACGCACAAGGTCGTCGTGAACGGGGACACGGCCAACCCCGTCACCGTGAGCTACGCCGCGGGCGGCAGCTGGGGCCAGTTCTCGGAGTCGAAGTCCGTCACCGTGCAGGTCCCCATGAAGGCCGGCGCCAACACGCTGAAGTTCACCAAGGGAACAGGCTTCGCCGAGCTGGACCGGATCACCGCCAACCCGTACTTCAACTACGAGGCGATACCCGCCGAGCAGAAGCGCGACGACGCCAACTGCTGCCACTGGAACGGCCCGAGCTGGCCGTACCAGACAAGCCAGATCCTCACCGGCCTGGCGAACCTGCTGCAGGACTACCCCGCGCAGAGCTTCGTCACCAAGGCCGACTACCAGACGATGCTGGCCCAGTTCGCCGACCTCCAGCACAAGGACGGCAAGCCGTACGTCGCCGAGGCGGCCAACGGCGACACCGGCGAGTGGATCTACGACGGCTTCAACTTCAGCGAGCACTACAACCACTCCAGCTTCAACGACCTGGTGCTCAGCGGCCTCCTGGGCATCAAGCCGCAGGCGAACAACACGCTGGTGCTGAAGCCGCTGGTGCCGTCCGGGTGGGACTGGTTCGCGGTGGAGAGCCTGCCGTACCACGGGCACACCTACTCGATCCGCTGGGACCGGGACGGCTCGCACTACGGCAAGGGCAGCGGCCTGCAGATCTTCCAGGACGGCGTTCGTATCCACCAGTCCTCGACGATCGGCACCGGCACGACCGTGAACGTGGCCGCGCCCGTCACCCCGGCGCAGCCCGCCCGCCTGATGAACGTGGCCGCCAACCCGCTGACCGCCGAGCAGGACTGGCTGGGCCGCACGAACACCCAGCCGTACCCGAAGGCCTTCGCCTCCTACACCAACACCGTCTCCAACGGCCCGCACTGCCACAGCGGCCAGACCTGCAAGCCCACCACCTTCGACGCCCCGCTGCGGGCCACCGACGGCTGGATCCGCTACGACAAGATCCCCGACAACCGCTGGACCAACTCCGGTTCACCCAACGCCACCGACCACCTCGGCGTCGACTTCGGGGCGCCACGCAAGATCAACGAGGTGAAGTTCTACACCTACGACGACGGCGCGAACATCCGCGTCCCGGCGAGCTACACCGTGCAGTACCTCAAGGACGGAGCCTGGGTGAACGTGCCCAGTCAGACGAGGAGCCCGGCGACACCGGTCGCGAACAACCCCAACGAGGTGACCTTCCCGACGATCACCACGTCCCAGTTCCGGGTGGTCTTCACCCCGCAGACGGGCAAGTTCGTCGGCGTCACCGAGCTGGAGTCCTGGTACCCCGAGACACCCCGGGTCAAGATCACCAACAAGAACAGCAACCTGGAACTCGGCATCGCCGGCTCCTCCATCGCCGCCGGAGGCGCCGTCCAGCAGCAGACCGCCGCGAGCGGCGACAACCACTGGTGGAAGGTCGTCCCCGCCGAGAACGGCTACTACAAGATCTTCAACACCAACAGCGGACAGGTCCTCGGCATCAAGGACGCCTCCAAGACCGCCGGCGCCACCGCGCTCCAGTGGGGTGACACGCTGACCGCCGACCATCTGTGGTCGATCGTCGACGCCGGCGGCGGCTACGCCAAGATCGTCAACAAGAACAGCGGCATGGTCCTCGGCATCCAGAACATGTCCACGTCGTCCGGGGCCCAGGCCCTGCAGTGGGACGACACCGGCACCGCCGACCACCTGTGGCGCATCGCCGCGGAGGACGGCTCCACGCCCTTCACTTCCTGACCGGATGTCCCCCTGCGGCCCCGAGAGGAGCCGCAGGGGGACCCCTTTCCACGCCGGACCGGGAGGCGGGCTGCGGGTCCCGACGGCCGCTGGGCTCCGAGCGTCTCCCACCCGCCCAACGCCTGGTCAGACAGGGGTGACCAGCTGATCCAGAAGCTGCGCCACGCTCGCCGTCAGGTCGGCGGCGGCACTCTCTCCACCGCTCAGATGCCTCAGCAGCGCCTGCTGGAACAATCCGTCAAAAAGCGCGTAAGCGACCGGAGATGACACGGCTACGGGTGAACCGGCCAGGTCCGCGTACTGGCTGACGATGCGCCAGATCATGCGTTCCAGGCTCTGGTCGATGTCGAGGACGTCGTCACGGAACGACTCCTCGAACAGGCTCTGGTTGCGCAGGTCGTACCAGAGCCGGTGCATCGCCGCGTCGTCACGCAGCGTCCCGGCCATCGCCTCGGCGAAGCCCTCCTTGAGCGCCTGAGCCGAGTCGGCGGTGGCGACGATCCCGTCGTAGCGGGTGACGCACTCCGCCTTGTACTGCCGCACGCAGTAGGTGATCAGCTCGACCTTGTCGCGGAAGTAGTAGTGCAGCACGCCGTGGGAGAACTCGGAGTTCTGCGCGATCTCGCGCAGGCTCGTGCGGGCGTAGCCCAGCTCGGACAGGGTCCGCAGCGCGGACGCGGCCAGCTGGGCCCGCCGCTCGGCGAACTTGTCGACCTGCCGCCGGGAGATCCGGTCCGCGTCCTTGCTGTCCTTGCTGTCCTTGCTGTCCTTGCTGTCCTTGCTGTCCTTGCTGTCCTTGCGCACGGTCTGCGTCACAGCTGCATTCCCGTCAACCTCTCCACCTGACCCCGCCCCGCGCGGGCTCCGTCCCCACGTTAGCGCGGCCTGGACGGTCACGCACCGATTCCCTTGACACTCGTCCAGCAAAATCTTGACGAGCGTCCAAGAAAGTCTTGACGACTGTCCAGAAATGGCCGACGCTGACGCCACTCAGCCATCTCGACGAGGAGAGGTTCCATGAGCGTGTACGACCTGACCGGGCGCAAGGCGCTGGTGACGGGCGGGGCCCGAGGACTGGGCGCGGGGATGGCCGAGGCGCTGGCCCGCGCCGGTGCCGCCGTCGTCATCGGCGACATCCAGGAGGAGGCGGGCAAGGCGACCGCCGACGCGCTGAGGGAGTCCGGCGCCAGTGCCGGGTTCGTCTCCCTCGACGTCACCGAGGACGCGAGCTGGGAATCAGCGGTCGCACAGACGGTCGCCGAACTCGGCGGCCTGGACATCGTCGTCAACAACGCCGGGGTCGAGATCTCCGGCCTGGTCGCCGACCTCGACCCGTCCGACGTCCGCCGGATGCTCGACGTGAACGTCCTGGGCACGGCACTCGGCATCAAGCACGCGTTCCGCGCGATGCGCCCGGGCGGTCCGGCAGGCGCCGGCGGCGCGGTCGTCAACATCGCGTCGGTCGCGGCGACCATCGCCTTCCCCGGCATCGCCGGCTACTCCGCCACGAAGTCGGCGGTGGACCGGCTGACCCGGGTGGCCGCGCTGGAGTCGGGCAAGCTCGGCTACGGCGTGCGCGTGAACTGTGTGTATCCCGGTCTGGTCCCGACCGAGATGGGCGCCCGGCTGGCGGCCGACATGGAGACGCTGGGGCTCTTCCCCAGCGCGGAGGCGGCGGTCGGCAGCGTGATCGGGCTGACCCCGCTCGGCCGGCTCGGCGAAGTCACCGACATGGCCGACGCCGTGGTCTTCCTCGCCTCCGACGGCGCCCGCTTCATCACCGGGGCCGGCCTGCCGGTCGACGGCGGCATGGGCATGTGACGGGACTCCACCCACCCCTCCGCCCATCCTTCCGCCCACCCCTCCACCCATGAAAGGCCGACCGACCATGAGCAACAGCAAGCCCGTCGTCGTCTACGGTGCCTCCGGCTACACCGGCCGCCTGGTCTGCGAGTACCTCCGCGAGTACAACATCCCCTTCATCGCCGCCGGACGCGACAAGGCCCGTATCCAGGAAGTCCTCGACAAGGTCCCCGGGATCGACACCGTGGACCACGAGGTGGTCGAGGTCGAGCACGCGGTCGGACCGCTGACCGAGCTCTTCCGCGGCGCCAAGGTGGTGAGCAACATGGTCGGCCCGTTCATCAAGTACGGGCCGGAGGTCGTGGAGGCCGCCCTCGCGGCCGGCTGCCACTACCTCGACACCACGGGCGAGCAGGACTGGGCCCTCGACGCCCAGGCACGGTGGGGCGACGCGTACGCCGAGAAGGGCCTGCTGCTGTCCCCCGGCGTCGCGCAGATGTACACCACCGGCGAGATCGCGGCCAACATCTGCCTGGAGACCCCCGGCCTGGACACCCTCGACGTCCTGGTGCTGTGGAAGGGCTTCCCCACCTACGCGTCGACCCAGACGATCTTCACCATCCTCAAGGCCGACTGGCACTACCTGGAGGAGAACCAGTACCGCAGGTGGGACCCGCTGACCGCCGCCGACGTCGCCGTTCCCGGACAGCACGAGACGGCACTAGCCCTGCCGTGGGGCGGCACGCTCCACCCCGTGTGGTTCAAGAACGACCCCAGGGTGGCCACCTGCAAGGCCCTCGGCGGCGTCATGGACCGGGGCGTCATGCAGGGCGTGGTGGAGACGGTCAAGATGGTCGAGTCGCAGATCAAGACCCTCCCCGCCGAGGAGCAGGACGCCGCCCTCGCGGAGGTGGCCGCCTCGGTGCAGGCCGGCATGCCGCCCCGGGAGAACCCGCGCGTCAACACCTCCATCGACTCCGTCCACGCCTCGGGCCCGCTGGGACGCGCCCACTGCGTGATCCACGGCCACAGCAACTACAAGCAGACCGGACTGCTCCAGGCGTACGCCGCCCACAGCCTGCTCCAGCAGCCGCCCCGGCGCGTCGGCCTGGCCTCGGCGTGCCAGGCGTTCGGCCACCGCGAACTGCTCGGCCAGCTCAAGGCCTTCGGGCTCGTCCTCGACCCGGTCCTCACCGTCCACAGCTGAGTCCCGGGCAGAGCCCGACACCCCCGAGAACCTTGCGACACCCGGAACCCGGAAGAACGAGGATGACGCCGTGCGTCTGACCGACTATCTCGACAAGGGCGCGTCCCTGGGGCCCGACGCCCCCTGCCTCACCACGCGGGGACACACCCTCACCTACGGCGAGGTCCAGGAACTCTCCTGGCGGGTGGCCCGCGCCCTGGACCGGTCGGGCGTACGGCCCGGGGACAAGGTGGCGGTGCTCTCCGCCAACGATCCGACCGCCTTCTCCTGTGTCTTCGGCATCTCCCGGGCCGGCGCGGTCTGGTGCCCCGTCAACCCGCGCAACGAGGCCGCCGAGAACCGCGAGTCGCTGGACCTCTTCGACTGCGTCTGCCTGATCTTCCAGGAGGCGTACGCCCCCCTGGTCGCCAAGATCCTTCCCGACCTGCCGAAGCTGACCACACTGGTCTGCCTCGACGGATCCCCGTCCTTCGCGACCTCCCTGGACGCATGGCTGGACGACCTGCCGGCCGACCCGTGGGAAGCCGCACCGGCCGACGACACCGTCATGCTCGTCGGCACGGGCGGCACCACGGGCCGGCCCAAGGGCGTGATGCTGACCGACCGGAACATCGAGACCATGTCGGCGCTGACGCTGATGAGTTACCCGTTCGGCACCCGCCCGGTCTACCTGGCGCTCGCCCCGCTGACGCACGCCGCCGGGGTGCTGTGCTTCCCCGTCATGACGCTGGGCGGCGAGATCGTCATCATGCCGACGCCGGACCTCACCGAGTTCCTCGCGCTGGTCGAACGGCATCGGGTCACGCACACCTTCCTGCCGCCGACGCTCATCTACATGCTCCTCGGCCACGCGGACCTGCCCGCCACGGACCTCACCTCGCTGCGCTGCCTCTGGTACGGCGCCGCCCCCATGTCGGCGGCCCGGCTGGAGGAGGCCATCGAACGGATCGGCCCGGTCATGGCCCAGCTCTTCGGCCAGTCCGAGGCCCCCATGATGATCTCGACGATGGCCCCGGAGGACCACGTCCACCCCGACGGCTCGCTCGCCGTGGAGCGCTTCACCTCCGCCGGCCGACCCTCGCCGCTGGTCACCGTCGCCATCATGGACGGCGAGGGGCGGCTGCTGCCGCCCGGCGAACGCGGCGAGATAGTGGTCCGCGGCTCACTGGTGATGGCGGGCTACTACAAGGACCCCTCGGCCACCGAGGAGGCGTCCCGGCACGGATGGCACCACACCGGGGACATCGGCTATCTCGACGCCGACGACTACCTGTTCATCGTCGACCGCGCCAAGGACATGATCATCAGCGGCGGATTCAACGTCTACTCCGCCGAAGTCGAACAGGCGGTCATGGAGCACCCCGCCGTCCAGGACTGCGCGGTCGTCGGGCTCCCCGACGACACATGGGGCGAACGCGTGACCGCCATCGTCCAGCTCCACGCCGGAGCGAGCGCGGCGAGTGTCACGGGCACCGGCCTGCGCGACTTCGTCAAGGCCCGGATCGGGAGCGTCAAGGCTCCCAAGCAGGTCGAGGTATGGCCCGACCTCCCCCGCTCGAAGGTGGGCAAGGTCCTCAAGAACGAGGTCCGGTCGCAACTGCTCGGGAACGCGCATGACTGACACGGTCCGCAAGGTGCACGTGGCCGGGGTCGGCATGATCCCGTTCCGCAAACCCGGAGCCGGTGAAAGCTACCCGGTCATGGCCGAACGCGCCGCCCGCGCGGCCCTGGCCGATGCCGGCCTGCCGTACGAGGCCGTCCAGCAGGCCTACGCCGGATACGTCTACGGGGACTCGGCAGCCGGTCAGGCCGCCCTCTACTCCCTCGGCCTGTCCGGCATCCCCGTCGTGAACGTCAACAACAACTGCGCCACCGGCTCGTCCGCCCTCTGGCTCGCCCGTCAGGCAGTCGCCTCCGGTGCCGCCGACTGCGTACTGGCCCTCGGCTTCGAGCAGATGCGGCCCGGCGCCCTGGCGAGCGGATGGGACGACCGGCCCGACCCCTTGGGCCGCTTCCTCGACCGAATGACCCACTTGCAGGGCCATGACGAACGGACGCCGGTCGCGGCCCAGTTGTTCGGAGGCGCCGGAGTCGCCCACATGGACAGGTACGGCACCGATCCCGCCACGTTCGCCCAGATCTCGGTGAAGGCGCGCCGCCACGCGGCAGGCAATCCGTACGCCGTGTTCCGCACCCCCATCACGCAGGAGGAGGTTCTCGCCTCACCGCACATCTACGGGCCGCTGACCCGGCTGCAATGCTGCCCGCCCACCTGCGGGGCCGCCGCGGCCGTGCTCTGCGGCGAGGACTTCGCCCGCCGGCACGACGTCTCCTCACCCGTCGTGATCCGCGCCCAGGCCATGACCAGCGACTCACCGAGCACCTTCGCCTCCGACGACATGATGCGCGTGGTGGGTTACGACATGACCCGGGCGGCTGCCCAACAGGTCTACGAGACAAGCGGATACGGCCCGCAGGACGTCGATGTGGTCGAACTGCACGACTGTTTCACCGTCAACGAGCTGATCACGTACGAAGCCCTCGGTCTCACCCCGGAGGGCACCGGCGAGAAGTTCGTGCTCGACGGCGACAACACCTACGGCGGCAAGGTGGTCACGAACCCCTCCGGAGGCCTCCTCTCCAAGGGACACCCCCTCGGAGCGACCGGCCTGGCCCAGTGCGCCGAACTGGTCTGGCAACTGCGCGGCCGGGCCGACTCCCGCCAGGTCGAGGGCGCGCGACTCGCACTCCAGCACAACATCGGCCTGGGCGGGGCCTGCGTGGTCACCCTGTACGAGAACGCTGCCCATTAGACCCAGACGCTCCTCCCACGGCCCGGCCGTGCCTGCGCAGGCCAAACCCCCAGTAGAACGGCAGACGCCCGAACGCATAGAGGGGACTGGACGCAGCCGAGCATCGCAGGGAGTGACCCGGAGACGGAGTCGTCAAAGCCAGCAACTGGCAGCCGGTGCTTACGCTCACCAGGCCCGTCAGCTACGCAAGACATGTCAGGGGCCGCCGAGCGCTACCGGCTACCGAAAGGCGCACGGGCGCCGAATGACGGCGTGACGGAAAGGGTGATCTCCCGCGTGCATCCACACGGACCAAAGTCGCCCAGCTCCCCCTCAGCTGTCGCGTTGGCGCTGGTCAGGGCCACCTAGTTCAGGCGCTGGGACTGGCTGTGAGTCTCTGGAGACAAACGCTGATCTCGTTGCGCTACCCCGAAGAGTGCCTGGCCAGGTCTTTTGCGCTCGGGAGCCCCCGTCTCGACGTAGCCCATTTGCCGCGCCAGCGTCAAGGCCGACGTCCGTCTCAGAGCTGATCATGACTGCGGCAACCAGCTCACCCAGGCCCCCCACCCCGAGGGACGTCTCGGGCGCGGACGCCGAGGACCTCGCGCTGTACCGGGAGAAGTTCCGCCGCCGCCTTCCGGAGTCGCTGAACAACTTGCGTGGGCCGACGCACGGTGTGGTGGATCTGCCGCTGCACATGGCCTCGTCCGGGATGACCTCGTACGACCTGGGCAAGCCGCGTCAGCTGATGGGCCTGTACCGCACCGTCCTGCACGAGGGCCTGCGCGACGACCTGCCCCGCTACCTCAACCGGGACCTGCTCCTCCAGCTGTGGCCGGTGCTGCGCCCCCTCGCCGGTCGCACCGTGCGCGCCGTGTGGGAGGACGCCTTCCCCCAGCTCGCCTCCCGTACCCAGGCAGCCGCGTGACGGACATGCCGGAGCTGCACACGCGGCTCCTGGCGATGTGATCGCCCTCGGCTCGCCATACCCCCTGGTCCTCACCGGCGGGTACGCATTGAGGGCACACCGCCTCGTATATCGCCCCAGCCAGGACCTCGATGTCGCAACTGAGAACCCGGCTCCCATGGCCGACATCGCGGCCACGGTCCGGGCCGGTCTGGAAGCCCGCGGCTGGAAGGTGCAGGCGCTGGAGACCGCCCCGCTGTCCGCCCGATTCACCGTGGCCGACCCGGCCACCGGGCAGGACTGCGAAGTCGACATCCTCAAGGAGATCTTCTGGCGGCCCGTCGCCCAGAGCCCGTACGGCCCCGTCCTCGCGGAGGAGGACGTGATCGGGACCAAGGTCCGCGCCTCGCCGCCCACGGAGCGCCCCGCGACCTCATCGACGTGTTCGCAGCCTCCCGCCGCTGGACCAATGCCGATCTTGCAGCATTCGGCCGCCGCCACGCCCGCGGCCGCTTCGAGCGCGAGGATCTGCAGGCGAACCTCACTGGCGCCGAGTGGACCGGCAACAACGAATTATCCGCCTACGGCCTCGATGACGCCGCAATCATCGCTCTCCGCGCTTGGGCCGTGGAGTGGGCCGACGACCTCGCGCCCCGTCTCCTCGATGAGGCCGATGATCAGGACGTCGGCTGATCACGTCATCAGGATGAGATCCGTGTGCAATCGATCAGCGTAAGAATCAGGAAATGAGTTGGTGGCAGAACAGCGGGCCGCTGGTCTGTCCCGAGAAGGGCTAGGTCTGCCGGGCCCCTCACGGCCGCCGCCTCCACAAGAACATGACGCTGCCGGTGAACGTGCCCCCGGCTGCAGGTGGGAGGTCGACGGCAGTTCATCGACACCCGCGGCTGGCTCACCTGCTACTCCCTGCTGGCCTACGCACCGGACCTCAACCCCCGTCGAGGGTTCAAGTACACGTCGCCCCCGGGCGGATCGCCGGCGGCAGCCGGGCCGAAAGCGAAAAGGCAGGATGCCGCAGATGAACATGAACGGACCCGAGCCCTGGGGAGGCCCGGGTCCCTTGGCGGAAATGTCATGCGGTGGCACTGTGGGCCAGCGCGCGGGCCTTGGCCGCCCACTCCCCCATCCTCGTGATGGCGGAGGTCAGTTGCTTCACCGCGGCGGTGATCTCCTTCACCGGTTTGCGGAGGTGCCGGCTCACCCGGACCATGGCGCCCGCCGAGGTGCCGAAGGAGCCCATCTCTGCGAGACCTTGTTGCGCGGCTTCGTCCAGGGACATGAGCTGCTCCAGAAACTCGTCCGCCCCCTCACCTCGTTCGTCGGGCGGCGTCATCTCGATGAGGCCCAGCGCGGCCCTCACCCCGCTGTCCAGAGTCGTCATCCGCTCCGCGAACGCCGCGGCGACGGTGTGCAGTTCGCCAGCCGGCACGCTGATTGCCTCCGCGTACCGGGCGACGGCAGAAAGCCGAGCGCTCATGGGTGCGTTCGCCTGGGTCAGATCGAGCATCTCGGTGCCGGACTGCTCGGTGTGTGCCCCGATCGCCTCGATCGTCTTGGTGATCGCCTCAAGGTCGGCTGCCATCTCGTCGAGCCCATCCTCGATCACGGCGAAGTCGTCGAGCAGCCCGGAAGAGTCCTCGTCCTCTACATGGCCGCCGTCCTCCGATGCGGAAGCCGGTCCGTCACCGGTGTGGAGTCCGCGCAGCACCCGTGCCGGCGTGAGGAGTTCGAAGCCGTCGCGGAGTCCGGCCTCCAAGGCGTTCTCGATCTCCTTGCGGGCGCCGGCCAGATGACTGCGTGTCCGCTGGTAGCGGATCGTCCTGATCGACGCGATGTCGAAGGGCAGTTGGCCGGCCTCCCCGATGTGGATCGTCGGCTTTCCGGTGATGTGCCGCAGCCCCAGCTCGTACATCACGTTGGGATTGCCACCACTGACGTCGGCGACGACCAAGTCGGACTCGACGACGTACCGGCAGATCTGCTCGTTGATGTCACCGGCGTGCGTGATGCCGTCCGCACGCACGGCGCTGATGCCGTGCTTTTCACAAGCAGGGGCGATCACCTGCTCGAAAACGCTGAGGTGGTGCTCGTACGCCTCCCGCTCGGGGCTGCCGTGCGCGGCATACGGGTCACCAATGGGGCCGACGACGAAACACTTCCGGGGCTGGTCGGACTCCTCTCGGAGTGTCTGTGACGTGATCATGCGTGAACCTCCGATACGTGGGTGTGGATGTCTTTGGGCTGCGCTGCCGGTGCCGCATCGTCCTCCAAGGGGATCGCGTACACCGGCCGTTCATCGACGCCGAGGGCGCGCAGCAGGTGGGTGGTGGGGATGCGGTAGCGTCCGCCGACCCGCAGCACGAGGCACGGGAAGGCACCGAGGCGGATCAGCTTGTACGCCGTCCCAGGGCAGATGTCGAAAGCGCGGGCAGCTGTGCGCAGGTCGACGCTCAAGGGCAGGTCGAAGGCCTCCGCGAAGCCGAGCGGGGGGCCGGACCGCCCGCTCACCGCCGGACTCCTACGGGGCGTAGGACCAGCGTGCCGATGATGTCGGCCTCCTCGTGGCGGCGAGCCCGGAACACCAGATCGGGCAGGCGGGGACCGGTCTGTCGACCGCCCTGCCGAGGGCAGTCCTCGGCGAAGCGCAGCGTGGCGTACAGGCCTTCGCGGTTGGGTGGGGGCGTGATGTGCACTTCCCAGCCCTTGGGCGGGTGGAGCCGTTCCTCGGGCGCGACGGTGGGGTTGCGGGCCTCGGCCACGGCGCTGATGTCGATGACGGGGATCTCCCGCGTGATGCGCTGCGCGTAGGCCCACATCCGGTTCACTGCCTCCTTGATCAGGCGTCCGCCCGTGTCCGGATCATCCGGGTCCGCCGCGTCGAGCGCGGCGAGCACGGCCAGGACGGCCTCCGCCTCTAGGTCAGCCCGGTCGACCCGCCGCCAGAGGCGCAGGATCCGTTGCACGTTCCGGTACAGCCCAGGCAGGACCAGCCAGACGACGAACAGCCGTCCTGTGCCGTCGCCATTCCGCGGCTCCTGCTGGGCCTCGGTGACGGCATGCCGCCAGACCGCCGCGCCCAGCGCCCCGTCCCGTCGTGGGCCGTAGAGTGCTTCCCTGCTCTCCTCCGCGGACAGCACGAGGGCACGGGAGCCGACATGCACGGTGAGCGACGGACGCTCGGCCGGGGACGGTCCGAGGACGCCCGCGTCGATCCGGGTGAAGACGCTCCTGGGTCCGGTTGATGTCATCCCCCCTCCTTTCCGGTCTCGTCGGGACGGAGGGGCGCCAGGGCGGCAGCCGCTCGGTCGCAGGCACGGGCGAGGCTGGTCAGCGCCGACCGCACTGCCGCGTGCCACGTCGTGCGGGCCGGGTGCGCCGTTCCGTTCCGGCGCGGCGATTCTGTGGTGGGCGGGTGGAAGTGAATGCCGCCGTACACGGCATGGCCGACGTTCACCCCGTAGTCCGCCCGCTGAACGTCACTCCGCTCCCGCCAGAGAGGGGCCGTCATCGGGCGGGACCGGAGCCAGCGGGCGGAGGAGGCACGGGCAGACCGACGGTGAGACCGCCGACGACGTCCCGGCCGACGGCGGCTCCCTGGTTCACGTACTGAGCCAGTGGTGTCCGGCTCGGAGCGGTGCCCAGCAAGGGCTTCGGCTCCAGCGCCTCCGCCATGGCCGATCGCACATCGTCCGGCGCGTGGCCCGGCACACGGATCCAGCCGTAACCGCCGAACTCCTTGACCCTCACGTGGGCCCGCACGTACTGCGCGGGGTCGAGGTCCGGCTGTCCGAACCGCACGACGTCCTGGTACAGCCGGTCCGACACGATAGCGACGAGATCCGCCCCCGTAAGGGACGCGAGTACGGCCCTGAGTTGGGGCGCGTTGACATAGCGTGCCACGGCGACCGGGGTCGGGCCGGCGTGGCCGAGGGCGGCATCCGTGACCACGCCGGTGTCCACGGCTAGCCGCAGCCTGACCCTCGGGACGGCCTGGCGGGCGTTGCGGTCCCGGAGACGGGCTGTCAGGTGGTGCACGAAGGGCCCCAGTACGGAGGCCTCCGGAGTCGCTTCGGGAAGTACGGCGAATTCCAGGTCGCCCTGCGGCTGACGTGCCCAGGCGGCTCGGTCCAGTCCGGTCAGCGCCGCCGCCTCGTCCAGCATCCGGACCAGGTCGGCCTGGACGGCCGACTGCGTCCGGGTATCGAGTCGGCTGTACCGCTCGACGTCCGCCGCCAGGCACAGCCGGCGGTGCGGCCAGCCGTCCGACGGCTGGACCGAAGAGACTTCGTTCATGGCAACTCGCCACCTTCCAAGTGGTGTTGGGTGCGTGCACGCCAACCGTGGGAGGAAGGGGCGGGGGCGGCCAAGAAAGCCGCATTAATGCGGTTCTGGTGGCGGGACGCTAGGCGGGGGGCACACTCAGGCGGGCCGCTGCGCGCAGGCAGCCCATGTCCAGAACTTCGGTCTGCCGGGAGCCGGTGGTGATGATCCTTTCGTTCCGCAGCCGGGCAAGCGCCTTGTGGATGGTGTACGTGGTGGACGCGGTGAGAGCAGCGAACTCCGACTGGGACAGGTTTACGTCAATCCGGCGTCTGTTCCAGTCGAGCCCCTTGAAAGTCCGCCTCGGCCGCCCGTACGCCTCGGCGAGTTCGACCAGGACGCGCGCCAGCCGGACCGGGACCGGGTATCCGCCCAACTCCAGGCGGAGACGGTCGGACCGGCGCAACCGGACGCACAGCATGCGGCGGAAGGCACGTGACGTCTCGGAGCTGGCTTGGAGAAAGGACTCCAGTTCCAGGGCCGGGACGACGCTCGCGACCACGTCGCCGCAGGCGGTGACCGTGGCCGACCGTGGCCCGGCATCCGTCACCGCCACCTCACCCACGACGTCCCCGGCAATCCTGATGTCCGTGAGGGTCGCCCGATCCCGGTCCAGCCGGGCGGTCACCTTTACCAGGCCCTCGTGGAGGACCATCAACTCCTGTGCATAGTCGCCCTCATGGATGAGGACGTCACCCAGGGCGTAGCGGCGTAGTGTGCCGAGCCGGCTGAAGTCCGCGCGTGCTCCGGGCGACAACGTGTCGAGGAAGGCCACGCGGCCGTCGGGGTTCGAACCGTGCGTCATTCGGACAGCAGAGCACCCGGCCACCCCGGAGGCGAAGGTTTCCGCCCCGGTGCACCGGACGCACGCCAGGGCGCGCGGCGGCGCACAGCGGCGCACTGCGGCGCACTACGGCGCATCCGCCGGGCTCCTGACAGTCCCCGGCTCGCAAGGGGGCTGCGTTCCCTCAGCTTTCAGCGCCGGTCGGCGGCGTCGATCGCCCCGGCTACTCCGAAGGACCCCATCAGCAGCAGCCGGTCCAGCAGGTCGAGGATCTCGGACCGGCGCACGGGCGATGTGGCCTGCACATACGCGCGGACGAGCAGTCGGCCAACGTGACGGTCGGCGCCCGCAGAACGGCGAGGCCGACGCGTGGCGGCGGAATCGGACACCGCCAAAAAGCGCCGGACGCACGTCAGGACCAGTTCGTCGACCCGGTCCGGGGCGTGTTCGAGTGTGATGAGGAGTTGCGTCAGGGCGGCCTCGAAGGCGCGGGAGTCGATCAGCGCGGTCAGCGTCCGCCGGTAGGACGTCAGACGTCGGTCGCGCAGGGCAACGGCCACCGCCGCCGCGGCCTCCCGCACCTGCTCCTCGGGGTCATGGAAGAACCGGACGAGTGCGTGGTGGGCGAGTGCCGCGTCACCGGTTTCGAGGAGGCGCTCGGCGCAAACGTCAGCAGCTCCCTGCCGCTGGGCCGGGTCGTTGCCGGCGAGGACCTTCGCCAGCGGGCCCGGTGTCTCCCACTCCATCGCGGCCAGGGCGGCGACCTGTCCACCGATTCGCCGGACCGGCACAACCCCTGAGTCCAGCATCCGTTCCGTCAGGGGTCCGGCCGACGCCGGATCCGCGCGCATAAGGGCAACGGCCAGGCGCGCCACGTGCGGTGACGCAAGCAGGTGATCGGGGGCCAGGACGAGCACCGCGAAGGCGTCGGCCACCGCCGGCCGGTCGTGGCGGAGGGCTGCTCGTAGTACGTGGGCCACGCACGCCCGGACATCGAGGCTGGGGTCGGCCGCCAGCCGGCTCAGATAGGGGATGATCAGGGCGGCGCGGGAACCGTCCGGGTCGTGGACGAGCAGGTCGCCCAGGCTTTCGGCCGCGCTACCTCGTACGGTGTTGATCCCGGCGGTGAATAGGTCGCGCGTCTCGTCGCTGCCGTCATCGCAGCACACATCGTCGGCATCACCCGGCTCAGCCGAATCGAGAGCACGGCTGAGGAGAGCCTCCACCAGGTCGAGCGGCACATGGTCGAGGTACTTCTGGAGTGCGTGCCCCAGCCAGCGGTCCTGCTCGGGCCTGCCCCGGCCCGCGAAGTGGCGGACCGCCGCGAAGACGGTCTCCGGGTCGTCGTACGGCTCGGCCTCTCCGAGGCCGAGGAGCAGGGAAGCACCGTACGCCGGGTGTGTACCGGCGTTGATCCGCAGGGCGAGCCGGGCGAACCGGCCGGGATCCGCCACCGTCATATTCCGCAGCACGTGCGACAGCTCGCGCGCACCGCCGGTGTCGGTCTCCCAACTGGTCCGGTCCCGACTGTGCTTCCGCATGGCCCCGAGCCATTGGTCGTCGCTCATGTGACGGGCCGACTCCGATGGGATGGGTGGTCCGATGAACCCGCCCGTCACTCCCTCCGGTTCGTCCGGTTCCCGCAAGTCGCCGTGGAGGCGTCGGAGTTCACCGAGCCGACGCCTCCCCCGCTCTGAGAGCCGTCCTTCGGGCAGGGCGGTCAGCAGCGTGAACTCGTGCCACGGGGAGTGTTTCTCGTCCATCGGATGACGCAAGTGCAGCAACGACCGTTCCAGCCGGCCGAGCATCTCGTCGGGAAGGACATCACCGACGGCACGCAGGACCTCGCGGGCACCCCACACGGCGTTGGCCGCGTATCCGGACAGAAAGCGGTGTGGGCCCTGGAGGAGGATCTCGGCGGACCACGCGGCGAGGCCGGGTCCCGCTCCGGCCAGCGCCTGGTAGAGCAGCCATTGCGCCGCTTCGTACGGCTGGCTCACCAGCGGCTCCACAAGAAGGCGCGCCCGCGAGGCGTCCCGGATCGCTGCGCTCCGCAGGGCCTTAGCCATACCTTGCAGCAGAGCGTCGCCCAGGTCGACCGGATCGTCGTCGGGATGACGATGCCAGAAGTGACGGTCACGGAGGGGCCGTCCCGCCCGTGCCCGGAAGGCGGTCACGCTCACGACGGCCAGCAGGACAGGCAGCAGCCGGTCACAGAATTCTTCCGGAGCACCACCGGCGGCAGCGGCCACCATCTCCAGTGCTGCGTGATCCCTAGTCAGCAGCACCGCCACACGGCCTCCGTCGTCCAGCCTGAGGGCGTCCGGACGTTCCGACAGCAGGGCGTACAGCAACTCGACCGCCCAGGTGGGCTCGTGCGCCGCCAGCTCGCCCGCCGAGTCCCACAGGACGTGTTCGGCGTCGGTGAAAAGGTCCCCCCGTACGCCGTCAAGCAGGAGGTTGAAGAGGTGCCGGCTGTCGGCAAGGCGGGCATAGGGAACGATCTGCTTCAGCCAGGAACCGTATCGGGGGTTCGCAGCGTGTGCTCCGAGGAGACGCGCCACCCGGTCTGGCATGGTGTCCGTGACCGACATCAACAGCCGTACCGCCCAGCTCTGTTCTCTGACGTCGGCACTGGCGAGCCAGTTCTCGATGACTCCTTCGTCGTCCGCGCGACGGAACCAGGCAGGCATGCCGATCATGTCAACCAGGCGGTCGCAGAAGGGTGGGCGCGTCTCCAGCACCCGGGCGAATGCATCCCACTCGGTGCGGGTGGGATCGTCCAGACCACGCAGGACGGCCAGAGTCAGATCCTTGAGGTGGTAGCGGATCTCCGGGCTGGTCAGCAATGCCTCTATCTCCTCGGCGAACCGATCGGTGTCCAGCTCACGCAGGTGATCGAGCACCTGCCGAAGCTGTCCGCGGCGGAACAGTTCCTGCTCCCCGCCGGCGAGGAACGCGACCAGGCTCTCATCGCGCCGGAGCCAGTCGCGCGCGAAGGCGTAGTCGAAGAAGCTCTCGTGAAAGAAGGCCAGTTGACGACCGTCGCGCACACAGACATGTTCCGACTCCAGTACCTTCCGGCTGACGGCAAGGTCGTCCGTGTCGAGGACGCTGTACGGGGCGGACAGCCGCTGGTGAGCACTCATGGCGGCCACCAGGGCAGAGACCGCGTCGTGGAAGCGCGCGGACGGCTGGCGCCGAGCGCACTTTTCCCGTTTGGTGTCCCAGAAGGCGTCGAACAACTGTCGGGTGGTGTTGAAGGAGAGGGCCCCCTTCTGGTCCGCCACTTGGGCGAGGAGGACGAGATGCAGCGGTGAGCGCAGCAACGCCCGCTGCGGAGCAGCCAGTCGGGAGGGGGACAGGCCCATGCCGTTGACGGCGGTGTCGACCTGGGCGTCGGTGAGGGACTCGATCTCGACGCGCACGCACTGGTCCGGGGCGGCAAGTCGGCGGATACGGTGATCGGCCTCGGCGTCGAACGCGCGGCAGGCCAGAACCACCCGCATGGCTGGGTGTGCCGCGGCCTCGTCCACCAGATCGGCCACCGCGTCAAAGGCCTCAGGGATGCGTCCCGAGGCCATGCTGACCACGTCCAGTTGGTCCACGACGAGAACGCAGGACCGCCCGTCTGCCACGGCGCCGAGAGCACCGACCGGGGACAAGGGCAGGCCGATGCGCTGCCCCAGTTCGTGGGTGGAGCCGAAGGGTTCCAAGCGGTCGAGGCGAAAGGCGAGCACGGGTGTGGCCGCTTCGTCGAGTCCTGCGCAAACCTGGTGCAGCACGGCGCTCTTCCCGCCGCCCGCGGTACCGGTCAGCAGAATAAGCCGCCGTGTGTCCTGCCTGACCTCCGCCAGGAGACGGACGGCCTCCTCACGGGGGATGGCGGGCCGGAGCAGCTCACGTTCGACGGACGTGGCCCAGCGGCGCGTCACCCTGCTCACCGCGTCGGACACCGCGACGGTGTCGGCTCGTCCGGCCCGCCGCAGTCCGTACGGGGCGAGCCGGGCGGTGAGAGCGGCGGCGTCGAGCGTAGTCCCCAGGTCGTCGAGCAGCAGTTGCCCGAGGGCGAGCGCCGCCAGGCGGCCCGGTGCTCCGGTCAGGACCTGTTCGGCGAGGACCGCATTGACGTGCACGAGATCCCGTTCGTCGTGCCACTCCACCCGGAGTCCCCTGACCATCCGCCAGGCCGTCGCGGACGAGCCGTAGATGTCGGCGGCGGCGAGAGAGTCGAAGGGACCCCGGAGTTCGTTCGTGAGCCATGCGGCCTCGAAGGAGGCCAGATCGTCGGACCGGCGGGCGCGGTCGGCGAGTTCGTCGAGAGCACGTGCGGGAATCGCGGAGACGAAGTGGAACATCCGGCCCGCCTCTACATGCGAACGCAGGCTCTCCCACACTCCCTTGTCTCGGAGGGAGGCCACATTCCAACTGTTCGCGTTGCGGTTCTGCCGCTTGACCTGGTGCACCTCCGTCCCATGGTCGTGCCGATAGACGAACTCGACCCCGTCACCCAGCGGACCACCGGGCTCCACGCAGAGCGAGGTACCCGCGCCCAGCAGCACGTACAGGGCATGTCTAATCGCCCAGGCTCCCTCGTAACGGTTGCCGAACTTGTCCGTCTCGCCACCCGGTCGTGGTGCCACCCCGCCCCCTCCCCTGCGCCGCGGTGGCCCGGGCTGTGACCGCCACTGCGACCCAGCCGTCACGGGCTCCGCGTGCAAGGACGCTACAGGAGGACATGGCCATGCCACAGCGCCACGGCTTGCTCTGACATTCGTCATCGGACGGCAGACCGGACGAACGACGCGTGTCGAGGCGCGGTCCGATCCGCGGGGGATCGCGACCCCTGTCCTATGGTCGTGCTTCGAGGTTCGGCCGGGTCGGGAGGCCCCGGGTTCAGGGGTGGGTCACCAGGCCAGGTCGCCGTGGCGGTCTCGGAGGGTTCCGGTCGGGCCGTTCGTTCCGATGGTGGCGAGTTCGACGATCGCGTCGGTGCCCTCGGTCACCGTCTGCGGGCCGCTGTGCCCGTTGAAGTCGGTCGCGGTGTAGCCAGGGTCGGCCGCGTTCACCTTCACGTCCGGCCAGGCCTTCGCGTACTGCGTGGTCAGCATGGTCACGGCGGCCTTCGACGCCGTGTAGAGCGGAGCGACGGCCCGGCCCTCCACGCGCCCGGTGTCGTGGGTCGCCGCGAACGATCCCATGCCGCTCGACACATTGACGATCACCGGGCTCGCGGACTTGCGCAGCAGCGGCAGGAACGCGTGTGTGACCCGGACGACCCCGACGACATTGACGTCGAGGACCGCGCTCGCGTCGGCGGCCGTCAGCTGCTCGGCGGGGGCGTGCGGCCCCAAGACGCCCGCGTTGTTGATCAGGACGTCGATGGCGCCCTCGTGGGCGGCGATGTCGGCGGCGGCCGCGGCCACCGACGCGTCGTCGGTCACATCGATCCGGACGAAGCGGGCGCCGAGTGCGTCGGCGGCCGCCCGACCGCGCTCCGGATCACGGGCACCGACGAGGACGGTGTGGCCGACCTCGATCAGGCGGCGGGCGGTCTCGTACCCGAGGGACTTGTTGGCTCCGGTGATGAAGGTTGTCGTCATGCCTTCACTCTCGGCCGGGGACGAGACGGCAACCAGTGCCCCCCGCGACGGTAGGACAGCCAGTACCAGGCACGGCGGCCGTACGGCGGACACAATGGCTCGGTGGACGAGACCCTGGGCACGGCGTTGCGCCGCTGGCGCGACCGGCTTTCTCCGACCGACGTCGGGCGCACCTCGCGGCCCGGACGACGTGCGGTGGGGTTGCGGCGCGAGGAACTGGCCGAGCTCGCGGGGCTGTCGGTCGACTACGTGGTGCGGCTGGAGCAGGGGCGTGCCACGAGCCCTTCGGCGCAGGTCGTCGCGAGCCTGGCCAGGGCGCTGCAACTGCAGCCCGTGGAGCGCGATCACGCGTATCGGCTGGCCGGCCTTCTCCCGCCGCAGGAGGGGACGATCTCCACGCACGTTCCGGCGGGGGTCCAGCGGATGCTGGCTCGCCTCGGGGAGTTCCCGGTGGGTGTGTTCAGCGCCGACTGGACCCTGTTGTCCTGGACCCCGGCATGGGCCGTCCTCCTCGGCGACCCCAGCGCACGGTCCCACGACCAGCGAAACCTGGTGCGGGCGGTCTTCGCCGCAGGGCCCTCGGGGCTCGCGGCCTGGCCCGTGCTCCAGGACGGCGACGCCCTCGACGCCGCCCTCGTCGCCGACCTGCGCACGGCTCTTGTCGACTACCCCCGGGACCACGGTCTGATCGACCTCGTCGAGGAACTGCGCTCCACCAGCGCGGAGTTCACCCGGCTGTGGGACGAGGGTGCGGTCGGACCGCATGTCTCGTCCCGCAAGACGATCGTGCACCCCCAGGTGGGTGAGGTGGTCTGCGACTGCGACGTCCTCACCGTCCCGGGCTGCGATGTCCGCCTCGTCGTCTACACGGTGGCGGCGGGTTCCGCCGACGCGGAGAAGCTGGAGTTGCTGGCGGCGATCGGCACGCAGAGCCTGGCGGCCGAGTAGGTCCTGCCCCTGCCCCTGCCCCTGCCCCTGCCCCTGGGCCCGGACCCGCCCGGCGGAGCCGCCCGCTCCGGAGCGCGGGCGGTCAGTTCTGGCCGGCCCCGTTCTGGATGGCCTTCACGACGGCGGTGGTGAAGGCTGATGTGGACGCGGAACCGCCCAGGTCAGACATGGAGGGGGCGACGCAGCGCCTCCTCGCGGCACTGGAGCAGCGGGGCGAAGAGGGCTGACCCGGCGACAGCACCCCGCACTTCACCCACCCGTCCCCCTCTTCCACCCGTGCCCCTCGTCCATCCGTCCCCCTCCCCCACCCGCCCCTCCCCTCTGTAAGAACGCACATGCCATGCCGAGCGGAGAAAGGCCCGGCTCATGCGATGCCACTGATGACTTTCTCCTCGCATGTGCGGCAGAATCATCGGCGCAGCGCAGACCAGAGGGAGTGGACCCGTGATGACCCGTTCCGTACGCCGGACCCGTCGCACTCGTCGGAACACGCGGGCCCTGCGGGCCGTCGGGGCCGGTGCCGCCGCCCTGCTGGCCCTGAGCGCCTGCGGTTCCTCCGACTCCGGCTCCTCCGCGCAGTCGGGGCCCTCCGGCTCGGGGAAGCTCTCCGGTGAGGTGACCGTCTTCGCGGCCGCCTCGCTCAAGGAGAGCTTCACGGCGCTTGGTGAGCGGTTCGAGAAGGAGCACCCCGGGACGAAGGTGACGTTCAGCTTCGGCGGCAGCGACGCGCTCGCCGCCGGCATCACCGGCGGCGCCCCGGCGGACGTCTTCGCCTCCGCCAGCCCCAAGACCATGGCCGTCGTCACCGAGGCCGGTGACGCCTCCGGCACCCCGGAGACCTTCGTACGCAACCAGCTGGAGATCGCCACCCTCCCCGGCAACCCCGACAGGATCTCCTCCCTCAAGGACCTGACCGGCCCCGGCCTGAAGGTCGTGCTCTGCGACGAGGCCGTGCCGTGCGGCGCGGCCGCCAGGAAGGCGCTCGACGCGAGCGAGCTGAAGCTGACGCCGGTGTCGTACGAGGAGGACGTGAAGTCCGCGCTCAACAAGGTGGTGCTGAAGGAGGCCGACGCGGCGGTCGTCTACCGGACCGATGTGCGGGCGGCCGGTGAGAAGGTGGAGGGCGTGGAGTTCCCCGAGTCCGCCGACGCCATCAACGACTACCCGATCACCCTGCTCAAGGAGTCGAAGAACACCGACACCGCCAAGGCGTTCATCGCGCTCGTGCGGTCCGCCGAGGGCCAGCGGGTCCTGACCGAGGCCGGGTTCCTCAAGCCGTGACCTCCCCCTCCCCTTCCGCCTCTCCCCCCGCGAGGGAGGCCGACGTCGCGGACACCCTCGACGGGGGACCGCGGCGTCGGCGCGTCCACGGAGGTGGGGGCCCGCGCGGGCGTCGCGGGGGTGTCCCGCTCCCCCTGCTGCTGCCCGCGCTGATCGGTCTCGTCCTGCTCGTCCTCCCCCTCGTCGCCCTGCTGATCCGGGCGCCCTGGCGCAGCATGCCCGACCTGCTCACCAGCCCCGAGGTGTGGCAGGCGCTGCGGCTGTCGCTCGTGTGCGCCACGGCGGCCACGGCGGTGAGTCTGGTCGTCGGGGTGCCGCTGGCCTGGCTGCTGGCCCGGGTCGAGTTCCCCGGACGCGGTCTCGTACGGGCCCTCGTCACCCTCCCCCTCGTGCTGCCCCCGGTGGTCGGCGGTGTGGCGCTGCTGATGGCGCTCGGCCGCAACGGCGTCGTCGGGCAGTGGCTGGACGACTGGTTCGGGATCACCCTGCCGTTCACCACGGCCGGGGTCGTGGTCGCCGAGGCGTTCGTGGCGATGCCGTTCCTGGTCATCAGTGTGGAGGGCACGCTACGGGCCGCCGATCCCCGGTACGAGGAGGCCGCGGCCACGCTGGGGGCCTCCCGGTTCACCGCGTTCCGCCGGGTCACGTTGCCGCTGATCGCGCCCGGGGTCGCGGCGGGGGCCGTGCTGGCGTGGGCCCGTGCGCTCGGCGAGTTCGGCGCGACCATCACCTTCGCCGGCAACTTCCCCGGCCGCACCCAGACCATGCCCCTCGCCGTCTACCTCGCCCTCCAGAACGACCCGGAGGCGGCGATCGCCCTCAGCCTGGTCCTGCTGGCCGTGTCGATCGCGGTGCTGGCGGGACTGCGTGACCGATGGATGACCGCCTCATGACCGGCACCGAGAAGACCACCGACAGCGCCGCCACCCCCGCCTCAGCACCTCCCCCGGCCTCCGCGCCTCCCCCCACTCCCGCCTCGGCCCCGGCGTTCGGCGAGGGCCTCGACACCCGGCTGGTCGTCGAGCGCGGTCCGTCGTTCCGCCTCGATGTGACGCTGACCGCCGCGCCCGGCGACGTGGTGGCGCTGCTCGGCCCCAACGGCGCCGGCAAGACGACGGCGCTGAGGGCGCTCGCCGGACTCGTACCTCTGTCGGACGGTGGCCGTCTGCGGCTGGACGGCACCGAGCTGGACCGTCGGCCGCCGGAGTCGCGCCCGGTCGGAGTGGTCTTCCAGGACTATCTCCTCTTCCCCCACCTCACCGCTCTCGACAACGTGGCCTTCGGCCCCCGCTGCCACGGCGCGAGCAAGGCGGAGGCCCGGGCGCAGGCCGCGGAGTGGCTGGAGCGGATGGGCCTCGCCGCGCACGCCGGAAGCAAGCCGCGGCGGCTCTCCGGCGGCCAGGCGCAGCGCGTCGCCCTCGCCCGCGCCCTGGCCACCCGTCCCCGTCTGCTCCTCCTCGACGAACCCCTCGCCGCCCTCGACGCCCGCACCCGCCTGGACATCCGTGCCCAACTCCGGCGCCACCTGGCCGACTTCGAGGCCGTCGCCGTACTCGTCACCCACGACCCGCTGGACGCCATGGTGCTGGCCGACCGGCTGGTCGTCATCGAGGACGGCCGGATCGTCCAGGAGGGCGCGCCCGCCGACATCGCCCGCCGCCCGCGCACCGACTACATCGCCCACCTGGTCGGCCTCAACCTCTACCGGGGCGAGGCGGAGGGCCACACGGTCCGTCTCCCGGCCGGCCCCACCCTCACCACCGCCGACGACCTCACCGGACCGGTCTTCGTCGCCTTCCCGCCCAGCGCCGTCACGCTCCATCGGGAGCGCCCCACCGGCTCCAGCGCCCGCAACCTCTGGCACTGCGAGGTCACCGGCATGGAGGCCCATGGCGACCAGATCCGCGCCGCCCTGGCCGGCGAGCTCCCCCTGGCCGTCGACCTGACGACCGTCGCGGCTGCGGAACTCGGCCTCCACCCCGGCAGCGAGATCTGGGCGACGGTCAAGGCGAGCCAGACCCACGCCTACCCCGCCTGACGCCCGCCCCGGACTACGGTGGTCACACGGCCGTCCCATAGCCGGTCGGACTCCCCCCCTCCCTCACCCGCTGCGAGGCGTACCACCATGAGCCTGAGCATCCGCAACCAACTCTCCGGCACCGTCACCGCCGTCACGGCGGGCGAGGCCATGGCGACGGTCAGGGTCCGCCTCGACGGCGGGCAGGAGGTCACCGCCGCCATCACGCTCGACGCCGTGGCGGACCTCGGTCTGGCCTCGGGCTCGCCCGTACGGACGCTCGTGAAGGCCACGGAGGTGGCGCTGGCCACCGGCCCCGTGGACGGGCTGTCCATCCGCAACCGGCTCCCCGGCACCGTGCGCGAGGTGGCGACCGGCTCCGCGATGGCCTCGGTGAGGGTCTCGGTCGAGGGCGGCGAACTGACCGCCGCGATCACGAAGGACGCCGTCACCGACCTCGGCCTGACGGAGGGCTCCGCCGTCACCGCCCTCTTCAAGTCGACCGAGGTCTCCCTCGCGACGGCGTAGGCGGGACGGCGTAAGCCCGACCGCGTAGAGGCGGCGACCGCGTAGGCGCCTCAGCGCAGGGCCGCCAGGACGTGGCTGGGGCCCACCTGCCAGACCGGGCCGACGTGTTCGAACCCCGCGTCGCGCAGCAGGGCGACATGGCCGGAGAGGGTCAGATCGTTGCCCTCGCAGCGGGGGCGTCCGGTGTCCGCGCGGTGCGAGAGGAGCCGGGCGAGTTCGGGGTCGGCGGCGGCGCCGGCCCACCAGGAGTCCCAGTCCTCGACGAGCGGCACGGCGGTGCGTTCGCTGCGGCGACGGCCGATGTCGATCGCCAGCTCGGACACCTTCGTGGAGTCCGGGCTGATGTGGTCGCCGTTGATCAGGATGCCGCCGGGCCGCAGCAGCCCGGCGAGGTCCCGGTAGACGCCCCGCAGGGTCTGCGTGCCGAGGTAGTGCAGGGCGGTGGTCGACACCACCGCGTCGACGGGGCGCTCCAGGGCGAGCGCGTCGAGCCAGCCGGGTTCACCGATCACGGTTCTGACGTAGCGCAGGGCGGGGCCGTAGTGGGCGCTGCCCAGCTCCAGGAGGAGCGGGTCCGCGTCGACGGCGAGCACGTCGGCGGTCGGCAGGCGGGTGGCGAGGCGCGCCGCCAGGCACCCCGGGCCGCTGCCCAGATCGAGGACGAGCGGCGCGGCTCGGTCGCGTGTCACAAGCTCGACCAGATCCGCGATGACCTCGAACCGTTCCTCGCGGTCGACCGCGTACAACTGCTGCTGGCGTTCCCAGCGCTCCACCCAGCGCGCCGCCGTCGTCGTACTCAGACCCATGCCTGTCGCACTGCCCCCGTCTCCGGAATCTGCGTTCTGTTAATGGAAATCATTGCAGACTGGCGAGGGTGGTGAGCAGTTCTTGGATCTCTTCAGGGGTGTTGTGCACGTGCAGGCTCACCCGTACCGAGCCGTCCTCCGCGTCGCGGCCCGCCTGGCAGTGGCCGTCGGTGCGCACCATGAACCCCCGGCTGAAGAGGATGAAGCCGAGGTCCTGCGAGCCGATCTCGCGGTGCCGGAAGGTGACGAGGCTCCGGCGCCGCTGCACCTCGGTGTCGGCCCTGAGGCTCGTCCGGCAGCCGAGCACCTCGTAGGCGTCCATCCGGGACAGCCCGTCGGTCAGCAGGGAGGTCAGCGCCACGGTCCAGCGTTCGATCCGGTCCGGGCCGGCGGCGGCCAGCCAGTCGAGCGCCGCCGCCAGCCCGGCGACACCGACCGTGTTGGGGGTACCGCTCCAGCCGCCGGGCCGGAGGGCCGGTCCGCGCCGGCCCCGCGCCCAGACCGCGCCGGAACCGGGCAGGGCCATCGTCTTGTGGCCGGAGAACACCACGAAGTCGACGTCGAGTTCGGCCACCGAGACCGGCACGTGCCCGACGCTCTGCGCGGCGTCCAGGCAGATCGGCACGTCCGGCCCGACGACCTGCCGGAGACGGTGCACGTTCATGTCGACGCCGTAGACGTGGTGGACGTGGGTGGCGGCCACGAAGCGGGTACGGGGGCCGACGAGCGCGGCGAGCGCCCGCGGATCGTAGTCGCCGGAGCCGGCCTGGTACGGCAGTGGCCGGACGCGGACGCGTACGCCCTGCCTGGCCAGCAGCTCTCCGGCCTCCAGCCACGGCGACAGGTTGGCCTGGTGGTCGGCGTGCGGGACGACGATCTCGTCCCCGTCGGTGAGGAGGGCGGGCAGCCAGTCCAGGGCGATCGTGCGCAGCCCCGCGGTGGTCCCGCTGGTGAAGTGCACCGACGACCGTTCCGGGTCGGGGTCCCCGAGGAACTCCTTGATCCGCTCCCGGGTGTTCTCCACCAGCGCGGTGGTGGTGTTGGCCCAGGGATAGGAGCCCCGGCCCGCGTTGGCGTTGGTCGTGGTCAGATACGTCTGTACGGCGTCCAGGACGGGCCGCGGTTTCTGGCTGGTGGCCGCGCTGTCCAGGTAGGCCAGGTCCGGGTGCGCGGCGATGATCGGGAACTGGGCGCGCAACGGCCGCTGCCACGCCGCCAGTTCGGCCAGCTCCGTGGCGGGATCAGTCATCTCAGTCACGCACCAGGGGAGCGCCCGCGTCCCGCCAGGCGATGACGCCGCCGGACAGGCTGCGCACGTCGGGGTGGCCCATCCGGGTGAGCAGGGCCGCGTACCGGGCCGACTTCTCGCCGACCGGGCAGGCGAGCAGTACGGGCTGCCGCTTGCTGAACGGCAGCCCGTGCCGGACGAGTTCCTCGAAGAGTTCGTCGACGATGTTCACCGAGCCGTCGATGTGCAGCGCCGCGTACGCGAAGGGGCCGCGCAGGTCGATCACCAGGGGGCGCTGCTCGGCGATCCACTTCTGCGCCTCGTCGACGTCGACGACCTTCACCGAGCGGATCTCGCTGTCGGTCGGGGCCGTGGCCGCGTTCCTCGCCGGAGGGCGGCCCAGCAGGTCCGGGCGGCGCTGCCGGACGTAGCCGAGGTAACTCTCCGCCCGGTCGCAGACGATGAAGACGGCTGTCTTCCGCTGCGTCAACTCGGCGTCCACGGCGGCGAGATGACGGACGGCACCGTGGTAGGCCGCCCCGCCGGTCGGGCCGGCGAGCAGTGCGCAGCGGCGGAGCAGGGTGAGCATCCCGTCGATGGCCTCGTCGGCGCTCACCGCTTCCAGTGTGTCGTAGGTGGCCGGGTCGAAGATGCCGACCTCCTGCACCTCGTCGACGGTACGGATGCCGGGGATGAAATCCCCTTTCCGGCCGACCAGTCCGACGACGCGTACCGCCGGGTCGTGCGCGCGCAGCGCCCTGGCGACGCCGGTGGACGATCCGGCGGTGCCCACGCAGGCGATGAACCAGTCGGGGGCGCGGCCGTCCAGGTCGGCGATGATCTCCGGGCCCGTTCCGGTGGCGTGGGCCTCGGTGTTGAGGGCGTTGAAGTACTGGTCGGTGTGCAGGTGGGCGCCGCCCGGGCGGTTCAGCCGCTGGTGGAAGAGGGTCAGGGGGTCCTCGGTGTCGGTCGGGTCGAGGCATTCGGTCTGGCCGGGGAGTTCCTCGATCTCGGCGCCGAGCAGCAGGAGCAGGTCCTTGATCTCGGGGACGCGCATGCGGTTGGTGACGCTCTTGAACGGCAGTCCGTGCAGGCCGGCGATGAGGGCCAGGGCCTTGGCGGTGTTGCCGCTGGACAGCTCCACGATCGTCTCGCCGCGCTCCTTGGCTCCGGCGATGTCGTGCCGGGTCATGCTCCACGCGGCCCGGTCCTTGAGCGACCCGAAGGGATTGAGCATCTCCAGCTTGGCGTAGAGGTCGATGTTGCGCAGGCCGTGGACGGCCGGGTCGATGCGGACCAGTGGTGTGTCGCCGATGGCGTCGGTGATGGTGTCGTACCTCATTACTGCGGACCCCCTGTGCGGCCGAGCGGCCAGTACTCCTCGTCCAGACACCACCGCCACTGTCCGTCCTGCCGGTGGACGGCCACCTTTCGTGCGACGGGCTGCTGTTGGGCTTGGGTGGCGCCGAAGTCCATGCAGTAGCCCGCCGTGTTGACGAAGGCGAGGAGGTCGCCGGGGCGCGGGAGCCGGGGCAGGTAGACGGTGCGACGGGTGATCAGATCCGCCTCCAGACAGAGGTTTCCCATGAGGTGGACGGCGACGGCGCCCGTGGGGGAGGTCGTGTCGCGGGGCAGGACCAGGGGGTCCAGGAGCACTCCGTGGGCCTCCAGGCCGACGTCCCCCGCGTTCATCGCGAGGCGCACCAGGTGCGGCCCGGTGTCCGCGGACCGGATCTCCAGGACCCTGCCCAGGGTGAGGCCGCACTGGTCGACCAGGGCGCGGCCGGGTTCGGCGTAGAGGTCGTACAGGCTCTCCAGCAGCAGGACGCCCAGCGGGCGCCCCAGGCTCGGTGACGGGTGCGAGAGGAGTGCGTCGAGGTACGCGGCCCCGGCAACGGGGCGATGGGCGGGGTAGAGGCTCAGCGCGCCCCTGAGCGTGCCGTTCTCGGCCCGTAGGCCGTAGCCGTGGCCGCCCCAGGTCAGGGGTGGGCGGCTGCCCATGACGGCGCCGGTGAGTTCGGTGGTGTAGCGCTCCCACTGGGCCGCGTGGGCCAGGTAGTCGATGCCGAAGCCGCCGCCGACGTCGATGGCACGCGGTTGGAAACCACGGATCCGCAGCTCCTCCATGGCCCGCAGACATCCGTCGAGCGCGGCGGCCTTCTCGTCGAGGCCGGTGGTGTCGAGGTGGTAGCCGACGCCGATCGGCTCCAGGTCCCGCCGGTGGCGGTCGAGGACGTCGAGCAGCCGGTGCAGGGATGTCACCGGGGTGCCGAAGCGGCTTCGGCGCGAGAGCCGTGCGGCTCCTGTCGCCTCGAACCCGGAGAGGCGTAACAGCACGCGCAGCGGCGGCAGTTCGTGGGTGTGGACGAGGTCGGCGGCCTGTCGCAGTTCCTCGGGGCCGTCGACGTTGAGGACGGCTCCGCTGCGTGCGGTGAGCCAGAGGAATTCCGGGTCCTTGGGGCCCGTCGCCATGATCCGGTCTCCGGTGAAGCCGGACCCGAGCGCGTGCTGGAGTTCGCGGAGCGAGGCGACGTCCAGGGCGGCGTCCGTCGTGGTGAGCCGGCGGACGAGGGAGCTGGAGCGGTTGGCCTTGTGGGCGAAGAAGATCCGCCCGCCGAGGTGGTGGCGGTCGAAGACGGAACGGAACTGCCGCACATTCTCGGCGATCCCGTCCGGCAGGACGATGTTGAGGGGTGAGCCGAGCGCGTCCACGAGGGCGTGGAGGAGCGGAGCCGACTCCAGGAGCGCCGCTGTGGGCGGTGCCAGCCGTGGCTCCAGGTACAACGGGTCGTCGCTCATACCAGCGGTTCCTCCCGCCGAGGAGTACGTACCGGTGTCGGCAGACAGCCATAACGACCGTAACCAGCACCGGCCCCTCTCAATCCGACATGGTGGACGGGCGGCCGTTTCCGACTGTTTCCGGATGCCGGACGGCTGGAACGGGACGTTGGGGGGCGGGTCTTGAGCTCAGAGGGGCAGGCTCGGAGGGGCAGGCTCGGAGGGGCAGGTTCAGAGGGTGAGGCTCATCAGGATCGCGTCCCGGTCGTCGCCCGGCGCGATGCGCAGCGCGCCGGGCCAGCGACCGACCTCCACCCAGCCGATCTTGCGGTAGAAGTCCTCCAGCCCGATGCCGCCCCGGGTGGAGAGCGTCAGCCGCTCCAGACCCATCTCGTCCCGCGCGATGTCACGGGCGCGATGCATCAGCGCGACGCCGACGCCCCGGCCGCGGTGGCACGGGCGGGTCTGGACGTGGTTGACCGTGCCGCAGTGCGCGCTCAGTGGATGCGGCTCGCGGCGCAGGATCAGCCAGCCCGCGAGCGAGCCGCCGACGGTCGCGACGAGCAGCCTGCCGTGCTCCGGGTGCAGTCGGCGGACGAGCCCGTCGACCACGGGGGCGACGTCCCGTGCGCTCACCGGCAGCGGCGGGAACTCGGTGGCGAGCACCGCGCCGCCCGCGTTGGCCACTTCTCCCCAGCAGTCGACGATCTCCTGTCGGAGATCACCGGTGACCTCGTCGGGACAGGTCAGCTGCGACAACTCGGGAACTCCGCGCACCGTCATGCCCCTCAGCCTCCCAGAGGAGCGGGCACCGGCACACGTCCACGAGCGGCCCGGCGGCCGTGGTTCAGAGAGTCGTCGTGCCGGTCGGGGCTCCTGCGCCCACCAGGGAAGCCGTGGGCGTCTGGGTGAGTTCGGCTCGGCCGAACAGCAGGGCGTAGCCGGGCGGGAGTTGGGCGAGGACGCGGTCGAGGAGGTCCTCGCCCGCGAGTTGCGCGACGATCCGCAGGACGGTCCCGGTGTCCCAGCGGGTCGTGGCCGCCGTACCGCCGGTGCGGGACGCCAGGTCCTTGACGAAGCCCCAGCCGGTGACCGGTTCGGGGTCGGGGATCTCCGCCGTGAAGCAGCGAGCGGCCTCGTGGGGAAGTCTGGCCGCGAGTTCGACGCGCTCGTCACCGGTGAGTCGGCGGCCGAAGGCGGTCAGTACGGCGCGCACGGCCTCCTCGGCCCGTGCGCGGGTGGGGTAGGCGCCCTCGTAGCGCACTCTTTCCAGCATCTGCTCGAACGTCATGCCCACGGTGTGCCGGCACGGCTCTTGCAGGGAGAACATCGTGAAGCGATCGCCTTTCTCGTCCGAGGGGGCGCGAGGGGAGCGGCGGCCAGGGGCTGAGTCCCGGCCGCCGGTGGGACGGGCGGAGGACGGCGGGAGGGGAGCCGTCCTCCGTAGCGGCGCGGCCGAGCGGGGGTTCAGCCGCGGATCTCCCGGTGGGCGGTGCCGCCGCCGATGGCGACCTTGCGGGGCTTGGCGCGCTCGGCGATCGGGATCCGCAGGGTCAGCACACCCGCGTCGTAGTCCGCCTTGATGTGCTCGGTGTCCAGGGTGTCGGCCAGCACGACCTGGCGGGAGAAGACACCCAGGGGCCGCTCGGAGAGCTCCATCTGCACGTCGTCCGCCTTGGCGACGGGGCGCCGCTCGGCCTTGACGGTGAGCATGTTCCGCTCGACGTCGACATCGATCGCGTCCGGGGACACACCGGGCAGATCGAGGGCGATCACGTACTCCTCGCCCTCGCGGTAGGCGTCCATCGGCATCGCCGACGGGCGTGACCAGGTGCCGGTCGTGTTCAGGAGCTGCTGGGTGAGGCGGTCCAGCTCACGGAACGGATCGGTGCGCATCAACATCGTCAAACACCTCCAGTGTTCGGGTCAGGCACGTCCTGCCAATGCGTTTCACCTGCCTTCGTTGTAACATGTCATCCAAGTGATGACAAGTGGAAAGTCGTCGATACGACGACATCGTGTTGGAGGGCCCATGACCACCACTCCCAAGCCCGCCTCCGACCCCGGCGGTCTCACCCCCACGTCCTTCCTGGCGGCCGCAGCCGCGCTGGACACGATCCACGAGGCCCTGCACACCGCCCGGACGCCCCGGGACGGGGAGCGTCCCGAGTCCGAAGCGACCAGCTCGGAGCAGGCGCTCGCCGCGCTCCTGTCGCTCCGCGAGGCGCGTGATCAGCTCGCCGAGTGGGAGGCGGGGCTGATCGAGGCGGCCCGGGACGCGGGCGCGAGCTGGGCCGACCTCGCGCACCCCCTGGGGGTCTCCAGCCGCCAGGCCGCCGAGCGCCGTTATCTGCGGGTACGCCCCGGGCGGCCCGGATCCACGGGCGAACAGCGTGTACAGGCCACCCGCGACCGCCGTGCCGCCGACCGGACCGTGACCACCTGGGCCCGCGCCAACGCCGCGGACCTGCGCGGGCTCGCCGGTCGGATCGCCGCGCTGACCGACCTCCCCGCCGCCGCCCGCACCCCCGTCGTCGAACTCACCGCCGCCCTCGCGGACGACGACGCCGCCGCCCTCATCGCCCCCCTGGCGGACACGCACACGTACCTGGCCCCCGGCCACCCCGAGATCGCGGCCCAGGTCGACGACATCACCCGCCACACCACCAACCTCCGCCGCACCAGCACCGACCACCGCCAGAACAGGACGTGACCGCCTCCGGGCAAGCGGGCGGGCTCAGGACGCCGGGGGTGGTGGTGGGCCGGGGGTGCGGGGTGGGCCGCGGGGCGCGAGGGGCCGAAGGCGTCGCACGAGGCCGCCGCCGAGGGCGGAGCGATCACCGGCACCGGACGGGTATACCGGGCGGGCCCGGGGGCCCAGCGCGCCGGGTGCCGAGGGTGCCAGGGCCGACGGGCTCGGGGTGCCGGCGCAGCGGCACCCCGACGGCAGCGTGAAGGGCCGACGACGCGCGAGTACCGAGCGGATCCAGAGCCTCATGCGCGCAGGACCGTCAAGGAACGCGGGGCACCGACAGGTGACGAAGCTGCCGCCGATGCCGAATTCCCATCATCGCGGGCCCGAGGCGCCCGACGCCCTCGCCGACCGGCTCGTCGCCGCCGAGCCGTGCGTGGTTCGTTCGCCGGGGCTGTGGAGGGTGCCGGTGGAGGGCTGGTCCGTGGTCGGCGGGGGTGTTTCGCGTGGGCCTGGCGTGGCGCGCGGTCAGGGGCGTTCGGCGCGGATGACGACCAGTTCCTCGTGGCTGTCGGTCTCGTCGATCAGGCCCTGGCGGACGAGCCAGGGGCGGCGGGAGCGCAGTACCGGGCCGTAGGGCACCTCGGCCCGGTCGACGACCGAGGCGTGCAGTCCGCCCTGCTCGAGCCCTCGCAGCGTGGCGTCGGTGCCGCACAGGCCCGAGTGGACGACCAGCAGAGCCCCGCCGGGCCGGAGCAGCCCGGGTGCCGCCGCGCAGAGGCGGTCCACGAACACCCGGCCGTCCGGTCCGGCCTCCCACGCCCGCGCCCGGCCCCCGCGCGGCATCCGGTCGGCGGGCGAGGGCACATAGGGCGGATTGCTGATCACCAGGTCGTACGCGCGCCCCGCGACCGCCGTGGTGAGGTCACCGCGCCGGACACGGACCCGCCGACGGGCGAGCAGCGCGTTGACCCGCGCCGTGAACACGGCGAGCCGTGAGATGTCCACGGCGGTCACCCGGGCGCCCAGACGCGCCGCCTCTACGGCGACGGCGCCGCTGCCGGTCCCCAGGTCGAGTACGTCGGTGGATGCGTCGACGTCCTCGCGGCACAGGGCGCGCACGAGCAGTTCGGTGTCCCCCTGCGGGGCGTACACGCCCGGCGGGGTGAACAGCAGCGTCGACGTCGACATCAGCGTGAGCGCCGCCATCGGCCACCTCCGTTCCCTCGGGCACGACGGCGACACCGCCGCCACGAGCTGTCCGGTGCCGGATCGGAACACCCGACAGACCCGTATCGCGCCTCACGCGAGTACCCGGGGATCCGGGGGCCACACGGTGACTACGGGTGTTCCGGCTGCTGACCCGGCGGCACCCCTCCTCCCTTGCCGCCGCCCTTGCCGCCCTTGCCGCCCTTGTCCGTGCCGTGGGCGTGGCCGCTCTTCGTCTCCGACTGCCGCGCCTTCAGTTCGGCGCTGTCCTGCGGTGTGGCACCGCCCTTGTCACTGCGCCGCTGTTCCGGCTGCTGCGGGTTGGACATCTGTGACACCTCACTCACTTCAGGGATGGTCAGGGTTGGTCGGGATGGTTGGGACCGGCGGGTTCCCCTGTGGAGGCTTCCGATGCGATCGCGTGGGGTTTTGTCGCTTATGGGTACTCGGGAGACCGAGCGGCGGCGAAGGCGCCGTCCCACTCCACGGAGGGATGGGTTCCCATGACTCAGCATGTCAGCGAGCTGATGACAAGCGCCCCGGTGACCGTCGAACCGCAGACGTCGGTGGCGACCGTGGCCCGGATGATGCGGGACGAGGACATCGGCGCCGTTCTGGTCACCGAGGGCGAGCGGCTGCGGGGACTGGTCAGCGACCGCGACCTGGTGGTCCGCACGGTGGCCGAGGGCGGCGACCCGAACCGGACGACCGTGGCCGACGCGTGCAGCGACGACCTCGTCACGGTGGGCCCCGACGACGACGTCAGCCGTGCGGTGGAACTGATGCGCGAGCATTCGGTCCGTCGTATGCCGGTCGTCGACGCGGAGCAGCACGCGGTGGGCATCGTCTCCCTCGGCGACCTGGCCATCGAGCGCGACCCCGAGTCGGCCCTCGGCGACATCAGCTCCACCAAGCCCAACAAGTAGCTGGTCACGCCGCTGAAGGGAGCGTGCGCCATGACGACTCCTGATCCCGGCCCCCGGCGAACGCCCGGAGCCGACATACACGGTGGGGTGCCACCCGGTGAGACACCCCCCGGCGAAGGGGGGACCTCCGGGATCTCCCATCCGGAGCCGCCCGCACCGCGCAGGGGATGGAGTTCGATGTCCCTCGTCCTGCTCATGGTGGTGGTGGCACTGATAGTGGTCGGCCTCGTCGGTATGGCCGTGGTCCTCTGATCTCCCCCGTCGCTACCGGCCGCTGCCGGGCGGCGAGGGGTCCGCCAGGGCGATGCGTGCCGTGATGCGCTTGCCGACCGGTTCCTGTTCGATGAAAAGATCCTCGGTCACGGCCTTGACGATCTCCAGCCCGTGCTGCCCGATCCGGTCGGGGTCGGCGGCCCGGGCCGCGGGCACCGTGGGGTCGCTGTCCCAGACGACGATGTCCACGCTGTCGGCGGTGACACGCAGCTCCAGGAGCACGGGACCGGGGGCGTACTTGCGGGCGTTGGTGACCAGTTCACTGACCACCAGCTGCGTGAGGTCCCGTACCCGTGCGGAGACGACCAGTCGATGATCGGCGTGGGCGCGGTCGAGGAAGGCGAGGGCGTGGTGGCGGGCATCGGCGATGCAGCCGTCCTCGCCACCCAGGGCGTATCCGGCCCGCATCAAGCACCTCTCCGGTCCGCTACAGCCGTCACCGTCGGCATTCGATCCCACGTGTCCCGCCCTCATTCCCCCCTCACATACGCGCCCGTACCCGCGATGGTTTCATCCATGCCACCCCAGCTGCCTCGGGAGGGCCGGCCTCGTCCGGACCGGACGAGCGGCGAAATGGCCTGAAGGTGCCTCTCCTGCCGAGTTCGGAAGCGGACGCCCGGGGCATTCGGACGGCGGGGACGTGCTTGTGCTCATGGAGCCTCAGGGGAGGAGAGTCATGTATCTGGCACGGGGAGGGAGCGCGGACGGCAACGGATTGCTGTGGGCCATGGGCGCTCTGGCGCTGTACCTGCTGATCAGTTACGGGCTGCACTACCGGGCCCGGGCCCGGGCCCGGCGCGGCTCCGGGCGGGCCGCCCGGGAGGCCCTGCACGATCTGAAGGACCGCGAGGACCCTCAGCCGCAGCAGCGCTTCGTCAGCCGCATGATCATGCTGTGCGGCGGGGCGGCCACCGGGCTGGTGGGCTACGCGACCAGTGGCGTCGTCCGCGTCGTGGCCGTGGGGCTCACCGCCGTGGTGGGCGTGGCGGTGTGGGCGTACTACGACCACCGCGTGGAGACGCGCACCCCCGTCACGGACCGATGACCCGCCCGCCCCGACCGGGGTCACGGCCCCGGCCCCGGGTCCGGGCGTACCGCCTCCGTGATTCCGGCGCGGGCCGCTTCGAGTTGGGCGGCGAACGCGATGCCCAGGAACAGCACGACGCCCGTGAGGTTGGCCCACAGCAGGAGGGCGACGAACGCCGTCAGCGGTCCGTACACGGCGCCGAACGATCCGCTCTTCGCGACGTAGAGCGCCAGCAGCCACGTGGCCGTGACCCACAGGACCAGGTGGACCGCCGAGCCGAACGCCAGCCAGGTGTAGCCCGGTTGGTCCCTGCGCGGGGCCCAGCGGAAGATCACCGCCGACGCGACCCAGGCGAGCAGGACGCCCAGCGGCACGTCGAGAGGCCCCCACCAGTCGAGCCACCCCCGTGACCAGTCGAGGGCCTCCACCACCGCGGCCCCCACGGCGTCCCCGGCGACGAGCACGAGGAATCCCAGGACCATCGGCATGCCCGCCGCGAGGGCGAGAAGCAGCGCCCGCCCGTACTTGGCCAGGAAGGGCCGGTCGCGTTCGACGCCGTAGATACGGTTGGCGCCCCGCTCCACCTGCCCCATCGCCGAGGCGAGGTTGAGCAGGGCGAAGGCCAGTCCCAGCCACATGGCGACGGCGTTCCAGAAGCCGGAGCCGGCGCTGCGCGCGGTGGCGTCCAGCGCCTCCTCGACCAGACTCGCGCTGGCGCCCGGCACGATCCGGCCCACGGTGAGCTCGATGATCCGGCCCACGCTCTCCGTGTGCACGGTGGTGGCCACGCCGACCAGCGCGATGGTGAACGGCACCAGGCCCAGGACGATCTGGAAGGCGAGCGAACGGGAGTGCGAGAAGCCGTCCGCGTAGCGGAACCGGGCGAATGCGTCGAGGAGCAGCCGGCGGCCCCCGTAGCGCCTCAGCGCGGTCAGCGCCTCGTCGCCGGACAGTTCCTCCCCGATCATGTCCCGCGTCTGCGGGACGTGTACGACGGTGCCCATGGTGAGCGTCTCAGCCGTTCGCCGCGGCCGTCACCGTGTCGGGGTCCATCCCCGTCAGTTCGACGATGCGGTGCGGTGGCACGCCCGCGGCGAGGGCGCGTCCGATCAGGCCGTCCCGGCCGTCGGCGCAGTCACGGTAGGCGAGCAGTTCGTCCTCGATCCGGGCGAGCGGCTCCGGCGCCAGCCGGTGGCGGACCCGGCTCAGTTCCTCGTCGCTCAGCGGGACGGGCAGCCGCTCCGCGTCCTCGGGGATGGCCGCCGTCTCCTCCGGCGGCAGCAGGCGCAGGTGCGCGGAGGTCGGCGTGGTCCCTTGAGCGTCCAGCCACGCGCGAACGGCGGGAGTCTCCATGCAGGCGAGATCCTCGACGGCGGCGGGGGCCACGCCGAGCGGCACGGACTCGTC
Source organism: Streptomyces sp. SP18BB07 (assembly GCF_036322545.1). NCBI lineage: Bacteria > Bacillati > Actinomycetota > Actinomycetes > Kitasatosporales > Streptomycetaceae > Streptomyces > Streptomyces sp. SP18BB07. Next base: position 37,049 of record NZ_JAQYWT010000355.1, on the reverse strand, counting down.
GTCGAGCAGGAACAGATAGGCGTCGTCGGTCATCCTCGATCCTTTCCCCACGGCAGCTGACCGACATCCGCATACCCCCTCGTGGCCGATTCACCGTCCGGCGGCCCGGGCTCACCCCGAGACCGGGCCCGCCTCGGCTCCCGGGGTCAGGCGGTCGTGCCGCGACGGCTCCGGAACCACCACACTCCGCCGCCGACCGCGACGAGAACGGCCGCGCCGATGCCCAGCGGCACGGCCGGGGAGAGACCGTCGTCGCCGTCGGTGCTCTCCGCCGCCGGCTCGGCGGACGGCGTCCCGGCGTCCGACTCCGTCGTGGCGTCGGTCGTGGGGGCGGCCGTCGTGGGCTCCGCGGAGGGTGTGGGCGTGGGGCTGACGAGCTTCGCGCCGGGCGCGGCGGGCTTCAGGTCCAGCCGGGGCGCGGGGTGGCCGTGCCCGTGGCCGTCGCCCTCGGACTCCTCCTCCAGTTCGATCCAGCGGTCCACCTTGCCGTCGCTGTAGGACTGCAGGGTCTTGAAGACCAGCGCCTTGGCGTCGGGCAACTGCCGTACGGTGACGACGTATTCGACGTCCTCCCCCACCGCGCGCTTCTCGCCTGAGACGGTGTAGCCCCGGCTGGTGGGGGCGAACTTCCAGCCGTCCGGGCCCTTCTCGTAGGTGATGTCGGCGGGGGCGATGCCCTCGGGCAGGACGACCTCCAGCTTGGTGATGCCGGCGGAGGCGGACTCCGACTCCGCGGAGAAGGTCAGTTCGACGTTCTGGTCGAGGGCGCGGGCGCCCTCCGCCTCGACCTCCGCGTGGGCCGCGGCGGGCCCCGCGACGGCGAGGACGGACGCGAAGGCGATCGCGGTGAGCGCGCCGGATCGACGCAGGGTGCGCGACATGGTGGAGCGGTGCACGGGGGAACTCCCTTGAACGGGCGGGCTGAAGACTGTGGTGGGACACGAGGCGGCCCCGCGCACGCGGATCGGCCGGGGGCTGATGCGTCGGGCACGGGGGTGCGGCGCCTGCCCGGGGCGTGGAGCCGACAGAGCGAGCGTCGTCTCCGGAGGCGTCCCCGGGTGAACGGCTGTCGTCAGACGGCGACAGCGGTCCCGACCGGTGGCCCCCGGGAGGTGATCGCGTGGGTGAGGAGGTAGCGGCGCGGCTCGCGGTCCGTACGGGCGCGGCGGGCGCGGACCCGCGGGCGGTACGGCGGGACGGACGGCCGCAGGACCAGGCGGAGCGGCGCGGTCAGCCAGCCGGAGAGCGCCCGCAGGATGCGGAAGGCGGCCCGCTCACCGTGGGCGAGCCAGAGGCCGCACAACAGCGCGGCCAGCAGATGGGCGGCGAGCATGCCCGTCGGGGGCAGGTCGCCCATGGCGTGATGCGGCCCGTGCGCGATCCCCGCGCCCGCGTGGTCCGTCGACGGCGACCGCAGGGCTCCCGTCGGGTGGTCCATCGGCGCCGTGGCGGGCACGGCGCCCGTCGCGGCCGTCTGGGCGAGCGTGAACATGACGTGGAGGGCGGCCTGGGCCGCGACCGCGGCGGAGCCGACCAGGAGCGGTCCGCGCTCCCGGGCGCCCGCCCACCAGGCCGCGCCGCCGGTCGCCACCGCTCCCGCGACCAAGGCCCACCAGGGCACCGGGGTCCCCGACATCATGACGTGTCCGAGGGAGGTGAGCAGCACGCAGACCGCCGCGAACACGGCGGCCCTGAGCGTGCGGGAGCACCCCCCAGCGGTCATCGAGCCACATCCTCGCAGTCCTGGTCCCATGCGTCACGAGAGGGTACGTGAACGCCCCGGGCCCCCCACTCAATCCAGCCGCGGTGACACACGCCACACCGGCCATGCCTGTCGGGCGCACGGCGGGACGCGGCGTGCGCGGCCGTGCGCGGCCGTGTGCGGCCGCTGCGAGCGGTCTCCGTGAGCCGCCGTCTGATGCGGCATCAAGCCAAAGTGACGCGGGTCGCGTCGGTCGCCTTCCGGGATCGGTGTGCCGCTCCTAATCTTCGTACGCCAATGGTTACCGACGGTAAGGGGTGGGCGATGGGCACGTGGGGCGGCACCACACGCAGAGGGTTCCTGGGTACGGCGACGGCCGCCGGTGGCGCCGTCGCTCTGGGCACCACCGGGCGGGCGGCGGCCCAGGAGGGTGCCGCCGCACCGACCGTGGCCGTCCTGGGCGGGGGCGTCGCCGGGCTCACGGCCGCGCACGAACTCGCCGAACGCGGCTTCCGGGTGACGGTCTACGAACGCAAGGCGCTCGGCGGCAAGGCCCGCAGCATGGACGTGCCGGGCAGCGGTACGGGCGGCCGTGCCCCGTTGCCCGGGGAACACGGCTTCCGCTTCATCCCGGGGATCTATCACAACCTGCCCGACACCATGCGCCGCATCCCGTTCCCGGGCAACGCCCAGGGCGTGCACGACAATCTCGTGGCCCCCAAGGAGATGCTGTTCGCCCGGTCCGGCGGCCGGGAGGACATCAGGATCCCGCTGCCCTGGCCGGACAACAGCCCCGCCGAGCTCACCCCCGACGAGATCCGCCGCGCCGTCACCTCGGTGCTGGACACCGCCTTCAACCTCCCGCTCCACGAGGCCCTCTACTTCGCCAACCGCTTCCTGGTCTTCCTCACCAGCTGCGACGAACGCCGCGACGAGACCTGGGAGCAGACGCCGTGGTGGGAGTTCGTACGGGCCGGGCAGATGTCGTTCGACTACCAGCGGATCCTCGCCGTCGGCATCACCCGCAACATCGTGGCCACCAAGGCGGAGGAGGCCAGCACCCGGACCGTCGCCACCCTGTTGGAGGCCTTCGCCTTCAACCTGCTGGGGCGGGGCGCGGACGGCCCGCTGGACCGGATCCTGAACGCGCCCACCAACGAGGCCTGGATCGACCCGTGGGTGACGTATCTGAGGTCGCTCGGCGTCGAGTTCCGGGTCGGCTGGAGCGTACGGGACCTGACGCTGGAGGGGGGCCGGATCGGCGGGGCCGTCGTGGAGGACCCGGCGGGCGCCCGGCGGACCGTCACGGCCGACCACTACATCTCGGCCATGCCGGTCGAGCACGCTCGGCGCACCTGGAACTCCGCCGTGCGCGCCGCCGATCCCCAACTGGCCGCGTGTGACCGGCTGCAGACCGACTGGATGACCGGCATCCAGTTCTATCTGACCGAACGCACGCCGATCCTGCACGGCCATCTCGACCTCATCGACTCCCCCTGGTCGCTCACCGCGATCGCGCAGGCGCAGCACTGGCCGGGCCACGACTTCCCCGCCGACTTCGGTGACGGCACCGTCGCGGACTGCCTCTCCGTGGACGTCTCCGAGTGGGACCGGCCGGGCATCCTGTACGGGAAGACCGCCAAGCAGTGCACCCGCGCCGAGGTCGCCCGTGAGGTGTGGGCGCAGCTGAAGGCCGCGCTCAACGACACCGGCCGTACGGTCCTGAAGGACTCCGTGCTGCACTCCTGGTTCCTCGACCCGGCCGTGGACGGGCTCGGCACCCCGAACCCGGTCAACGACGAGCAGTTGCTCATCCATCCGACAGGGACCTTCCACCACCGGCCGCGGTCCGCCACGCGGATCCCCAACCTCTTCCTGTCCGGCGACTACGTGGCCGTACCCATCGACCTGGCCACCATGGAGGGCGCCAACACCTCGGCCCGGCAGGCCGTCAACGCCCTGCTGGACCGGATCGGTTCGTCCGCCGAACGGTGCGCCGTCACCCCGCTGTACCGGGCGCCCGAGCTCGAGGCGCTCAAGCGCCACGACCGCACCCGGTACCACCTGCGGCTGCCGAACCTGTTCGACCTGGGCTGACCCCGCTGCCCGTCGGGGGCGACATCTCACCGTCCGCGCGGAGGTCCGGCCGTACGCTGTGCGCCAGGTCTCCTCGACACCCCTAAGGCGGTACTGCCGTGCAGGTGCACCACCTCAACTGCGGGACCATGCTCCCGCTCACCGGCGCTCTGGTCTGCCACGTCCTGCTCGTCGAGGCGCCGGGGGGACTGGTGCTGGTGGACTCCGGGCTGGGGCTGCGTGACATCGCCGAGCCCGGACGCCGGGTGGGGTACTCCCGGCATCTGATCAGGCCCGTACTCCGGGCCGAGGAGACGGCCGCGCGTCAGGTCGAGGCCCTCGGGTTCCGGCGTGACGACGTGCGGCACATCGTCGTCACGCACTTCGACTTCGACCACATCGGCGGCGTGGCCGACTTCCCCGACGCCCAGGTCCACACGACCGCGGCCGAGGCCCTGGGGGCCATGGTCTCCCCGTCCCGGCGGGAACGGTCCCGGTACCGGTCGGCGCAGTGGGCCCACGGGCCGAAGATCGTCGAGCACACTCCGGACGGCGAGGCGTGGCGCGGATTCGCCGCCGCCAAGGAACTCGACGCCGTCGCCCCGGGAATCGCCCTGGTGTCCCTGCCGGGGCACACCCGCGGTCACGCCTGTGTCGCGGTCGACACCGGAAGCGGCTGGATCCTGCACGCCGGCGACGCCTTCTTCCACCGCGGCACGCTCGACGGACGCTCGCCCGTCCCGCGTGCCCTGCGCACCGTGGAGAGCCTGCTGGCGCACGACCTGAAGCAGGTGCGCGCCAACCACGCCCGTCTCGCCGAACTGCACCGCCGCGCCGACGCCGATCTGACCGTCGTCAACGCCCACGACCCCGTCCTGTACGAACGCGCCCGCACCGCACGCTGACCACGTCAGTCGCCCGCGCCGCCCCGGGGGCGCGGGCCGTCAAGCCGCCGCGTCGGGAACCGTCGCGTCGAAGGCCGTGCGCAGGGCGGTGGCCATCAGGTCGATCGCCTCCTTGCCGGCCGGCACCGGGCCGGTGTGGGTGAAGTAGTGGTCGACGCCCTCGAAGACGCGGTGGGTGACCGGGACCCCGGCGGCCGCCAGGGCCTCGGCGTAGGCGTCGCCCTCGTCGCGCAGGCGGTCGTTCTCGGCGGTGATGACGAGGGCAGGCGCCAGGCCCGCGAGGTCGTCGGCGAGGCCGGGTGAGGCCAGGGGGTCGGCGAGGTCGGCCGGATCCGGGACGTAGGCGGCGGTGAAGATCCGCATGAGCTGCGGGCTGAGCAGCGGCTTGGCGATGCGGGACCGCTTGGTGGCCGGGTCGGCGACCTGGTCGAGCGGCGCGGAGTCGATGATCTGGAGGCGCGGTGTGAAGGTGCCCCGGTCGCGGGCGGTCCGGCAGACCCCGGCGGTCAGGTTGGCGCCCGCGCTGTGTCCGCCGACGGCGACCCGCGAGCCGTCCCAGCCCTGGGCCTCGCCGTTCGCCACGACCCACTCGACGACGTCGTAGGCCTGGGTGACGGCGGTGGGGAAGACGCGCTGCGGGGCGACGGCGTAGTCCACGTTGACGACGACGCAGCCGGCCGTCGCGGCGATGTAGCGGCAGATGTGGTCGTCCTGTTCGGGGCGGGCCACGATGAAGCCGCCGCCGTGGAAGTTGACGTAGACCGGAGCGGGGGCGGCGGCCGTGGTCGGCGGGCGGTAGACGGTGCAGTCGACCGGGCCGGCGCCGGTCTCCACCCGCAGGTTTTCCGTCCGCTTCGGGACGTCGGTGAAGCGCAGGTCCTGGTGGACGCGGGTCATGACGCCGCTGAGCAGCAACTGGACCCCTCTGGCCTGGATTCTCGCACCGAACGACATGATCGTACCGCCCATCGTTCCAACATTGAATTAACAGGATTCCTGTTGGTGGGATGATGGACGCTGATTTCGTTTTCCGCAACGGTGAGCACGCCACCGTCACGGGGACGGTGGCGTGGCCAGGCGCGCGGGAGGGGTGCGGAGGGTCAGCTCTCGGCGGCGAGGACGACGAAGTCCGCGTCCGACGGGTCGAGGCAGACGGCCAGCCGCCCGACGCCCGGCGCGTCCTCGGGGCCCATCTGCACACTGCCGCCGTTCCCGGTGACCGCCGCCACGGCCGCGTCGCAGTCGGTGACGGCGAAGACGGGGTGCCAGTACGGCCGTCCGCCGGTCAGGGTGAGGTCCTCGGCGCGGAGTTGCATCAGGCCGCCCTGCATCCGCTCCTCGGGGAGCCCGGCGGGGGTGACGAGCGTGTACGAGCCCCCGTCGCCCGGCAGCGGCATCTCGCCGAACTGCCAGCCGAGCACGCCGCCGTAGAACTCCTTGGCGGCCGGGACGTCGGTCGTGTACAGCTCGGTCCAGGACAGCGAGCCCGGCTCGTCCGCGAGTTCGAAGCCCGCGTTCGTCCCCGGCTGCCAGACGGCGAACTGGCCGCCGAGCGGATCGCTGTACTGCGCCATCCGCCCCCAGTCGCCGAGGTCCCTCGACGGCACCCGCACCGTGCCGCCGGCGCCCTCCACGGCCCGCGTCGTGGCGTCCGCGTCGGTGACGGTGTAGTAGATCATCCAGGCCGAACGCGCGCCCTGTTCGGTGAGTTCGCCGAGCCCGCCGACGACCTTGCCGTCCTTGCGGAAGACTCCGCCCGAGCCCTCCGCCTCCTCCTCCCCCTCGCCGCCCATGGGCTCGTACTCCCAGCCCAGCACCGCCCGGTAGAAGGCCGCCGCGGCCGGGATGTCGCGCACGCCGAGGTCCAGCCAGCAGGGGGAGCCGGGCTTCAGGTCAGTGGTGATCACGGGATTCCCCTTCGCGTTCTCGGTGCCTGTGCATGTGCCTGCGCCTGTGCCTTCAGCCTGACACCGCCCACGGACGCCCGCGCGCCGACCGTGCCGACCGTCAGGCGTCGAGGTCGTCGGCGAAGTGCCGGAAGCCGTGGCGGTCGCGGTGGATGCCCCAGAGGGTGTCGGCGAGGACGGCCGGATCCTTGCGGTGGTGCCCGGGGACGATCGCGCCGGGCACCACCAACTGCGCGACATGGACGCCCTCGGCCCCGAGGGTGTCGTGCAGCAGGTGGCCGTACGCGCTCTCGGCGGCGAACGCGACGGACGTCCCGGCCCGGTCGGGGTGCGGGACCACGGCCGTACCGCCGTTGACGAACAGGATCGTGCCTCGACCGAGGGCGCGCATACCGGGCAGCACCTGGCGTACGGCGGCGACCGCGCCGTAGACGGAGAACTCGATCGGGCCGACCAGATCGGTGTGGCTCGCCTCCAGCACCGGCCGCATGAAGTCCGGGTGCGGCAGGGGGCTGTACTGGAGGACCTCGATCGGGCCGAGCGCCGTGTGCGCCGCGTCGAGCGCGGCGGTCAGGGCCCGCGGGTCACGTACGTCGGCGGCGAACCCCTGCGCGGTGACACCTCCGTCGGCCAGTTCGGCGGCGAGCGCCTTCGTGCGCTCCGGGTCGCGGGCGACCAGCGCCACGGCGAACCCCTCACGGCCGAAGCGACGGGCGACGGCCGCGCCGAGACCCGGCCCGGCTCCGATGACGGCGATGGTGGACATGGCTGGTGTGCCTCCCTGACGGAACGGGCTCGACGGTTCCCACTGTTCTTGACGGACCCCACTGTCCCTGAGCTGTCAATGTTGTGCACTTTCTTGACGACAATCAGACAAGCACCTAAGTTCGCGGTGTCCTTCCCCCGGCCCAGGGAGACCGCGATGCCCTCGTCCCCCGTCGCTTCACCGCCCCCGAACTCCGCGCAGGCCGAACAGACCGAGCGCACGCGCCAGTTGCGCCGCGTGGCGCTGTCCGGACTGCTCGGTACCGCTGTCGAGTTCTACGACTTCCTCGTCTACGGAACGGTCGCCGCGCTGGTGTTCGGGGAGCTGTTCTTCCCCGGCGCGGATCCGGCCGTGGGCACGATCGCCGCGTTCGGCACCTTCGCCGCCGGCTATGTCGCCCGTCCGCTGGGCGGAATCGTGTTCGGGCACTTCGGCGACCGGCTGGGCCGTAAGTCGATGCTGCTGCTGACCATGGGCCTGATGGGCGGCGCGAGCTTCCTCATCGGCCTGCTGCCCACCTACGGCACCATCGGCGTGTGGGCGCCCGTGCTGCTGATCACCCTGCGGGTGGTGCAGGGCGTCGCCATCGGTGGTGAGTGGGGCGGGGCCACGCTGATGGTCGTCGAACACGCCGGTGAGCGGCGGCGCGGACTGTGGTCGAGCTTCACGCAGATGGGAGCACCGCTGGGCTCCCTGCTGTCCTCGCTGGTCGTGACGCTCGTGGTGGCCATGCCCAGGGATCAGTTCGCGGCGTGGGGATGGCGGGTGCCGTTCCTGCTGAGCGTGGTGCTGCTGGGCGTCGGACTCTTCGTCCGCCTCAAGGTCGTGGAGAGCCCTCTCTTCACCAAGGTCAAGAAGGACCGCGCGGAGGCCCGGATGCCGATCGTCGACGTGCTGCGCCGGCCGCGGGCGCTGGTGCTGGCGGCGTGTGTGGGGATCGGCGCGTTCACCGCGCAGTCGCTGCTGACCAGTTATCTGATCGCGTACGCGACGGGGATCGGGTATCCCCGGCCGCAGGTGCTCACGGCGTTGACGGTGTCCGCGGCGGTGGCGCTGGTGGTGCTGCCGTGCGCGTCGGCGCTGTCCGACCGCGTCGGGCGCCGTCCGGTGGTCCTGGCCGGTGCCGTCGCCTCGGCCGCCCTCGCCTTCCCGGTCCTGGCACTGGTGGACTCCCGCTCGCCGGGGCTGCTGATCCTCGCGGTCGTGCTGGGGCACGGCATCGCCCAGTCGGTGATGTACGGGCCGCTGGGGGCGCTGCTGACCGAGATGTTCGGCACGCGGGTCCGCTACACCGGGGCCTCGCTGGGCTATCAGCTCGCCACGCTGATCGGGGCGGGGTTCTCCCCGATGATCGCCGGGAGCCTGGTCGCGGCGAACGGGGGTTCCGGGACGCCGGTCGCCCTGCTGATCTGCGGGGGTGCCGCGATCACGGCGGTGACCGTGTGGTTCGTACGCGAGACGCACCGGGAGTCACTGGGCGAGGCGACGGTCGTCGAGGGCGCCGTGAAGGAAGGGGTGGCGTCCTAGAGGATGCCGTGCGCTCCCGTCGGGGGTGCGGGGGGGGCGTCGCCCGGCCGCGGGCCGGTGGAGCTTCTCGCGCGGTTCCCCGCGCTCCTGACGGGGCGCCATCCCGGTGCCGGTGATGTGGGGCGGGCGGGCGTCGGAGTGTCGGTGGACGGTCGTACGCTTGCCCCCGTGGAGGACTACGACATCCTGGACACCCCGGACAGCGGCACCGCCGACAGCGACGCCTCGGACGGCCCGCAGCCGCGCCCGCAGTCGCTCATGCTCGCCTTCTTCGGCAACCACGTGCTGGAGGAGGGCGACGGTGATCTGTGCGTGTACTCGGGCAGCATCATCGATGTGCTCGGCCGGGTCGGCGTCGGTGAACAGGCCGTACGCTCCACCCTGACCCGGATGGTCAACCGCGGCCTGCTGCGGCGCCGGCGCGAGGGCCGCAAGATGTACTTCGGCCTCACCCCGCAGGCGTCGCGCGTCCTGTGGGACGGCCACACCCGCATCTGGGAGCAGGGCGCGGTCAACGACGACTGGGACGGCACCTGGACCCTCCTCGGCTTCTCCCTCCCCGACTCGTGGAAACGCCAGCGGCACGACCTGCGTTCGCGGCTGACCTGGTCCGGGTTCGGCGCCCTCTACAGCGGGCTCTGGATCGCCCCCGGCAGCGTCGACATCGCCGGGGTCGTCGCCGAGCTCGGGCTCACCGACCACGTCAAGATCTTCCACGCGCAGGCGGACGTGGCCACCGACATCGAGCTGATGATCCGCGACACCTGGGACCTGGAGAGCATCGCCGCCCGCTACGTCACCTTCGACAAACGCTGGACGGCCCTCCTGGGATCGGGGGCCGGCGCGGGCGACGATCCGATCGGCACCCGGTTGCGGCTGGTCAGTGAGTGGCTGTGGACCATCCGCACCGACCCCCGGCTCCCCGCCCGTCACCTCCCGTCCGACTGGCCCGCCCGCCCGGCCGAGCAGACCTTCCGCCACCTCGCCGAACTGACCGCCACCCCGGCAGGACGGACAGCCACCGAGCTGCTCGACACGGTGCCGCGACGCCAGGACTGACCGGCCCGTCCCCGCGAGCCAGCGGGAAGCCGCGGGACACCAGTGGAGGCCACCGGGAGCCACCGGTCGGCGGATCCGTAGTGTGAGGGGTCGGGTTCGTGCCCCTGCCCGCCGAGCCGATCCGGGGCCCCGCCCGGGGAGCCGCAGCCCCTCCTGTCGTCCCCTCCGGGGGCCGTGCCCCTGCCGACTCCTGACCCGTCCCCGAGGCCCCTGACCCGTCCTGGCAGCCCTTCCCCCACCCCCGTCCCGCAGCCCCGCTCTTGGCCCGTCCCGGAGGACGGTCGGCGGGCACCTGTCGCCTCGGGGCGGTGCCGGATGGCTGCCGCCCCCGGCGTCGGCCCCGGTCTCCCCCCGTACGGCTGGAACGCTCCCCCCGAGTGGCGGGAGTGTGGGGCCCGGCCGTCGTTCGGGGGCGGGCCCGCTCTACGGTCGGAGGGGTGGCAGTGGACGGTGAGGTGCGGGCGGCGACGCGCGCACGGGACGACGAGGCGGGACGCGTGTGATCCGGGTGATGGTGGTCGACGACGAGGCCCTGGTGCGGTCCGGCTTCAAGCTGATCCTGAGCGCGGCGCAGGACATCGAGGTCGTCGCGACGGCGACGGGCGCGGACGCGGTCGAGACCGTGCGGCGAGAGGCGCCGGACGTGGTGCTGCTCGACATCCGGATGCCGGACGTCGACGGCCTGACCGTGCTGCGGGAGCTGCGCGCGCTGCCGGAACCGCCGGTGGTGGCGATGCTGACGACGTTCGACGCCGACGAGTACATCCTCACCGCGCTGCGTTCCGGCGCGGCCGGTTTCCTGCTCAAGGACACCGAGCCCGAGCAACTCGCCCAACTGGTGCGGACGTTGATGGCCGGCGGCGTGGTGATGTCACCGAAGGCGTCCCGGGCCGTCTGGCAGAGCCATCCCGGGGCCCGAGCGGTCGACGACCTGGAGGCCGCCCGTGTGGGACGGCTCACCGGACGCGAGCGGGAGGTGCTCGTGCTGATCGCGGAGGGCCTGTCGAACGCCGACATCGGCGCCCGTGTCCACCTCAGCGCGGGCACCGTGAAAGATCATGTCAGCGCGATCCTCGGCAAGTTGCGGGTGAGCAGCCGGGTGCAGGCCGCGCTGCTCGCACAGCGGGCCGGGCTGCTCGACAACGGCCCGCGGCGCTCGCCGGAGGCGGGCCGATGACCGCGTGGAGAGCCGGGGCGTGGTGGGCGCGGGTGCCGGAGCCGGTGGTGGACGCCGTGGTCGTCGCGATCGCGGTCGTCGACCTCGTGCTCAACCTGTGGGACGCCTCGCCCCTCGCCACGGCGATCGCGGCCGGGGGCTGCGCCGCCCTCGCGCTGCGCCGGCGGTTCCCGCTCGCGGTCTTCGCGTGCACACTGCCGGCCGCGCTGATGCTGGAGGTCGTGTTCGCCCCGTTCGCGGCCCTGTTCACCCTGGCGGAACGGTCACGCGACCGCCGTCTGCTCGGCATGTGCGCCGTGCTGTTCGCGCTCGCCTCCGCCACCCCCTGGCCGCTGATCGACGTCAGCTCGCACGACCGCAACTGGACGGTCGTGTTCTTCTTCTACCAACTCGCCACCGCCGCCGCCCCCGTCCTGCTGGGCCAACTCGTGCAGGCGCGGCGGGACCTGGCGGGCCGTCTGGTCGAGATCGAGGACGCGCGGGAACACGAACGGCTGCTGCACTCGCAGGCCGTGCTCGCCCGCGAACGCGCCCAGCTGGCGCGTGAGATGCACGACGTCGTCTCCCACCAGGTCAGCCTGATCGCCGTGCAGGCCGGTGCGCTGCAGGTCGCCGCCCGGGACCCGGAGGCCAAGGAGGGCGCCCGCACCATCCGTTCCCTCAGCGTCGACACGCTCGACGAACTGCGCCACATGGTGACCCTGCTGCGCGCCTCCGGCGGCCGGGCCACGGAGCTCACCCCGCAGCCCACCCTGGCCGACCTCCACCGGCTGGTCACCACGAGCGGTATCGAGACCGACCTGACGGGTGAACTCCCGCCGGACATCGGCACCCCCGCCCAGCGTGCCGTCTACCGCACCGTGCAGGAGGCCCTCACCAACGTCCGCAAGCACGCCCCGGGCGCCACCGCCACCGTACGGCTCTGGTGTGCCGACGACGGCGCGTCCTTCGGTGCCACCGTCACGAACACTCCCGCCGTCCGCCCCTCCCTGCCGCTCCCCGGTTCCCGGCAGGGCCTCGTCGGACTGCGGGAACGCGCCGAACTCCTCGGCGGCACCCTGGAGTCGGGCCCGACGGCCGACGGCGGCTGGGAGGTGGGGCTACGGATCCCGGCTCACGCGGAGTGATGTCCCGGGCCCCGGCAGGACGGCCCCGGACTCAGGAGCGCCCCTTCCCGCCCGTCCCGAGCAACCCGTCGAGCACGAGCGACGCCAGTGACTCCGCCGTGGCGGCGATCTGTTCGGGAGAGGAGGCGGCGGAGCGGCCGAGGCGGCGGGCGAGAGGCACGTCGAGCATGCCCGAGACGGTCGGGACGACGGCGAAGAACAGCACGTCCATCGGGACGGGGGCCATCCGTCCGGCGGCGACGAGGCGATCGACGCAGGACGCCATCTCGCCCACGACGACACCGATGTAGTTGTCGTAGAGGTAGTCCAACCGTTCGGTGTCCTGGTTGAGTTCGTCGACGAAGAGCCGGCCGACCAGGGGGGTGTCGGCGGCGGTCCGGTAGAAGGCGGTGATCAGCCGCCGCAGGTTCTCCTCGTCGTCGAGCGAGGGGTCGGACTCGGGCATACGGGCCACCTGCGCCCCCAGGACGGAGTCCACCACCGCGCGCCAGAACGCGGCCTTGGAGCCGTAGCGGTCGTTGATGAAGTTGTGGCTGACGCCCAGGCGGCGGGCCAGTTCGCGGGCTGACGCCCGGTCGTAGCCCAGCTCGGCGAAGGCCTCCAGGCCGCGCCGGAGGATGCTCTCCTCCTCCGGCAGGGCGGGAGTGTCCGCGCCGGGACGTCCCGGCCGACGGGCGGATTCGGCTCTTGCTCCCACGCTTGCCTCCATCGCTCGGGCGCCTGCCCGTACGCGGTGCGGGCGGTCCGCGCCCATTTTAGGGACCCACGGGCCCGCTATTTGACACCTGTCAGATTACCGTTAATCTGACAGGTGTCAGGGTGGGTCGTCGGCCCGCTCGCCCGCTGTGGCTTCCCGAAATGCCGTGGCTTCCCGAAACCTCGCCTCCTCAGGAGTTCCGTCATGCCTCGAACCGTCTCCGGCACAGAGACCGGCACGTCCGGACCCCCGCCGCCCCCGGCGACCGTCGACCCGCCCCACCGCCACCGCTGGTGGATCCTCGCCGTCATCGGCCTGGCGCAGCTGATGGTGGTGCTGGACGCCACGATCGTGAACATCGCGCTGCCCTCGGCCCAGCAGGACCTGGGGTTCTCGGACGGCGACCGGCAGTGGATCGTCACCGCCTACGCCCTCGCCTTCGGCAGCCTGCTGCTGCTCGGGGGCCGCGCGGCGGACCTGTTCGGCCGCAAGCCGACCTTCCTGGTGGGACTGGTGGGCTTCGCCGGCGCCTCCGCCGTCGGCGGCGCGGCCGGCAGCTTCGAGATGCTCGTCGCCGCCCGGGCGGGCCAGGGCCTCTTCGGGGCGCTGCTCGCCCCGGCCGCCCTGTCGCTGCTGACCACGACGTTCACCGACCCCAAGGAGCGCGGCAGGGCCTTCGGTGTCTACGGCGCGATCGCGGGCGCCGGCGGTGCCGTCGGCCTGCTGCTCGGGGGCGTGCTGACCGAGCACCTCGACTGGCGCTGGACCCTGTACGTCAACCTCGTCTTCGCCGCGGCGGCCTTCGTCGGCGGGCTGATCCTGCTCGGCCGCGGCAGCCGCGACAGGACCGCCAGGATCGACGTACCCGGTGCGGTCCTGGTCTCCGCCGGACTGTTCTGCCTGGTCTACGGCTTCTCCAACGCCGAGAGCCACGACTGGGACGCACCGGCCACCTGGGGCTTCCTGCTCGCCGGGACGGTCCTGCTCGCCGCGTTCACGGTGTGGCAGACCCGCTCGCCGCATCCGCTGCTGCCCCTGCGCGTCCTGCTCGACCGGAACCGCGGCGCGTCGTTCGTCTCCGTGCTGATCATCGGCGCGGGCATGTTCGGTGTCTTCCTCTTCCTCACCTACTACCTGCAGCAGAACCTCGGCTACACGCCCGTCGAGACCGGTCTCGCCTTCCTGCCCATGATCGCCGGGCTGATGCTGACCTCGACGCTCGCCTCCACGGTGCTCATACCGCGCCTCGGCCCCAAGCCGGTGGTCCCGCTGGGCATGGGCATGGCCGCCGCCGCGATGGCCTGGCTGACCGCCCTCGACCTGGACAGCTCGTACACCACCGACATCCTGCCGCCGCTGGTCCTCGCCGGACTCGGCTTCGGCCTGATCATGGCTCCCGCGATGAGTCTGGCCACGGACGGGGTCGCCGCCGAGGACGCAGGCGTCGCCTCCGCCGCCGTCAACACCATGCAGCAGGTCGGCGGCTCCCTCGGCACCGCCCTGCTCAACACCCTCTCCACCAGCGCCGCCGCGGACTATCTGGCCGACCGGAACCCGAAGGACCCCGCCGTCGTCGCCCAGGCCGGTCTGGAGGCCTACTCGACCGCGTACTGGTGGTCGGCCCTCTTCTTCGTGGCCGGTGTCGTCGTCAGCTTCCTGCTCTACCGGCGCGGCGCCCCCGTCCACGACCCCGACGCCGCCCCCGTGGTCCACATGTGACCCGGCCGCCCCCCCCTAGAGGGCGGCCGCCTCCGGGAGGGCGAGGTCGGCGGAGTCGTGCAGTTCGGCCCAGACCGTCTTGCCCTGGCGGGCGCGGCGGGTGCCCCAGTGCTCGGCGAGCTGGGCGACCAGGAGGAGACCCCGGCCGCCCTCGTCGTAGCCCCGTGCGCGGCGCAGGTGCGGGGTGGTGCCGCCGGAGTCGGAGACCTCGCAGATCAGGGTGCGGTCGTGGATGAGCCTCAGCCGGACGGGGGGCCGGCCGTAGCGGATGGCGTTGGTGACGAGTTCGCTGACCACCAGCTCGGCGGTGAACTCCAGCTCCGCGAGGCCCCAGGCGGCCAGCTGCCGGGTGACGTACGCCCTGGCCCGCGCGACGGCGGCGGGTTCGGCCGCCAGCTCCCAGGTGGCGACCTGGGTCGCGCCGAGAGCGTGGGTCCGGGCCAGGAGCAGAGCTACGTCGTCGGGTGGCGTGGCCGGGAGCAGCGCTTCGAGTACGGCGTCGCAGGCGGCCTCCAGAGAGGCGGCCGGCCGGGCCAGGGCGGCGCGGAGCCGGGCCAGGCCCGCGCCGATGTCGTGGTCCCGCGCCTCGATCAGACCGTCGGTGTAGAGCGCGAGCAGACTGCCCTCCGGCAGCTCGAACTCCGCCGCCTCGAACGGCAGCCCGCCCAGACCGAGCGGCGGGCCCGGCGGCAGCTCCAGGATGTCGACGGTGCCGTCCCGGCCGACGACGGCGGGCAGCACATGCCCCGCGCGAGCCAGGGTGCAGCGGCGCGACACGGGGTCGTACACGGCGTAGAGGCAGGTGGCCCCGATGTCCCCGCCCCCGGCATCGGCCGCGTCGGCCACGGCGGTCGCGTTGGCTACGGCGGTCGCGGCCCCCTCGTCGCCCGCGTCGTCTTCGCCGTCTCTGTCGTCAGCGTCGTCCGCGTCGTCCTCCTCCACCTCGGCGGCGAGGCGGAGCACGACGTCGTCCAGATGGGTGAGGAGTTCGTCGGGCGGCAGATCGATGTCGGCCAGGGTGCGTACGGCGGTCCTGAGGCGCCCCATGGTGGCGGCGGCGTGGATGCCGTGCCCCACGACGTCGCCCACGACGAGGGCGACCCTGGCTCCCGAGAGGGGGATGACGTCGTACCAGTCGCCGCCCACGCCGCCCTGGGCGTCGGCGGGGAGGTAGCGGAAGGCGACGTCGACGGCGGACTGGCGCGGGGTGCGGCGCGGGAGCAGACTCCGCTGCAGGGTGAGGGCGGTGGCGCGGGCGTGTGTGTAGCGGCGGGCGTTGTCGACGGCGATCGCCGCCCTCGCCGCGATCTCCTGGGCGAGCAGCAGATCCTCGTCGTCGAACGCGTCGGGATCGCGGTCCCGGCAGAACTGCGCGACACCGAGCGTGGCCCCCCGCGCCCGCAACGGCACCACCAGCGTGGAGTGCACCGGCCGCCGACCGCCGCGGCCGCCGTCCACGGCACGCCCGGCCACATCGCCCCCGGCCCGCCCGCCGCTGCCTCCGGCCCGGCGACCGCCCGATCCGTCGTCGCCTGCGGTTCCCACCGGCCCGTCAGCGTCCGCCGCGCCACAGCCGCCCTCGCCGCCGGCAGGCGGTACGGCGTCCGTAGCGCCCTCCCCCGGTCCCCGGCCCTCGGTCTCGCCCCAGCCCCCGTCCCCGGCGCACCCGCCGTCCGCGGGCTCGGCGGCCGCGTACGGCCCCCGACGGCCGCCGTCGAGGCGGTGCCTGCTGGGCTGGCCCGTGGCAAGGGCGCGGGCCGGCGGGGAGCCGGGCGGGAAGGTGTGGGGCAGCCGGGGCGTGGGCGCGGCGTCCGGTCCGGGGCGGGCGGCCGACCGCTGGGCGACCCGGTGGAGCACAGGCGACCTGGGCGGGTCGTCCGGCGGGGTCTCGTGGGCGCCGAGCGCGGAGTCCAGCAGGTCGACGGTGACGAGGTCGGCGAAGTGCTCGGTGGCGAAGTCGGCGAGTTCCTGCGTGGTGCGCGCGATGTCCAGCGTGGTGCCGATGCGGACGCTCGACTCGTTCACCATGGACAGCCGCCAGCGCAGCCGCCGGTCCCGCTCCTCCTCGTAGGCCACGACGCCCTGCTCGGAGGTGCGGTCCACGTACCCCGTCGCCGTCGCGATGAGGCTGCGCGCGGCCTCGCTGATCAGGGCCGCGTCGTCGGTGCACCGGGGCATCTCCGCCAGCAGGTGGTCGAGGATGATGCCCTGGCCGAGCCGGAAGGCCCGCAGCACCGCGCTCACGGGGACCCCGTGCCGGGCGACACGGCGTACGCGCTCCAGTTCGGCGGACGGCACCTCGATGCCGCCCGGTTCGACGCCGTACTGCAGGGCGGACAGCACCGCGACGACGTGCTCGGCGACGTTGTCCGAGGCCATGGCGTCGGGGTGCGCCCACAGTTCGGGCATCTCGCGGCGCAGGCATCGCTCCACCTCGGCGGTCAGCTCGTCCGCTCGGGGGACGAGCTCACGCGCGACACGGGCCACGAGACCGTCAGCCGTGGAGTCCACAGTCACGACGGTACGCCGAACACCCGCTGACGCCCCACCGCGAGCCCGCCCGCCCCGCCCGCCCCGCCCGCCCCGTCCGGTCCGCTCGGTCCGCTCGGTCCGCCGTCCCACCGTCCCGGAGTGGTCCTCCTCCCTGCTCCTTACCCGGGGCCGGTTATGGTGACGAGGCACATCGAACGTACGCAGGGCTGGCGGAGGCACGTGGTGTCGGACGTAGGGCGGCTCGTCGCCGGGCGCTACCGGCTCACGGAGCAGATAGGCCGCGGCGGCATGGGCACGGTCTGGCGGGCCGGGGACGAGGTCCTCGACCGCCAGGTCGCGGTGAAGCGCCTGCATGTGCAGCCGCACCTGTCGCCCGACGACCTCGTCACCCTGTACGAGCGCACGCGCCGCGAGGCCCGCAGCGCGGCCCGGATCGCGCACCCGAACGTGATCGTCGTGCATGACGTGGTGGACGACCACCTGGACGCCGGCGCGGGCGGCCCCATGGACGGCGGCCGGGGCGGCGCCCCGAGTGGTTCCGGCGACGGCCGGCCCTGCATCGTCATGGAGTACGTCCCGGCGCCCACCCTCGCCGACCTCCTCACCGACGGCCGGACCGTCCCGCCCGAGGAGGCGGCCCGCATCGGTCTGGGCATGGTCGCCGCGCTGCGCGCCGCGCACGCCGCCGGTGTCCTGCACCGCGACGTCAAGCCCGGCAACGTCCTGCTCGGCGCCGAGGGCAGGATCGTTCTCACCGACTTCGGCATCGCGATGACGGCGGACGCCTCCACCCTCACCAAGACCGGCGAGATGGTCGGCTCCATCCACTACATGGCCCCGGAGCGGATCCGCGGCCAGAAGCCCGGTCCGGCCTCGGACCTGTGGGCCCTCGGGGCCACGCTCTACCAGGCGGTCGAGGGCCGGCCGCCGTTCCGCCGCCTCACCGCGATGGAGGCCGCGTACGCCATCGCCGTGGACCCCCTGGAGCCCCTGAAGCGGGGCGGTGCCCTGGAGCCCCTCATCGAGGCCCTCCTGGCCAAGGACCCCACCGACCGGCCCACCACCGAGCAGACGGAACGGGCGCTCCGCGCCGTCATCTCCGGCCAGGCGACCATCGCCCTGCCGACGCCGATGCCGATGCCGGTCCCGACAGCGGCGGCGGCACCGGGCCCGATGCCTTCGCAGCGGGCCGGAGGCACGGCCGGGGGAAGCACGCGCTCGTACGACAGCGATGCGACCGGCCGTGGCGCGGTCGGCGTCGACACCGCCGGTGGCGGGGTCGGCGGTCGGCACACGGGCCAGGGGGTGCCCCCGGCCGACCACGGCAACCCTTCGGACGGCGGACGGCCGGAGCACGGCGGCCGCGGGAAGCGACGGCTCCTCGTCCCGGTCGCCGTCGCGGTGACCGTGGCCGCGACGGTCGTCGGCGCCGCGCTCTACCTGGTGTCGAACCCCGCCGGAGAACCCACCTCCCCCAAGGGCGGCACCTCCGCCGCCCCCACCCCCTCCCCTTCCTCCCCGCCCGTACCCGCCGGTTATCACCTGGTCAGGGACAAGACCCTGGGGATCTCCTTCCCCGTCCCGGACGGCTGGCGGGCCGGCAAGCGGACGTCCGAGTCGGTCACCTACACCGACGAGACGAAACTGGTCGAACTCACCATCGGCGTCGTGGACCCCGCCGGCTCGCACCCCGAGGCCCACTTCGCGGACATCGAGGCGAACACCAAGATCAACTACCCGGACTCGTACCGGCGTCTGCGGATGCAGCGGACCACCTTCCGCGGGGAGCCGGCGGCCGTCTGGGAGTTCACCTTCCGGGGCCGGGCCCGGACCTTCCGCGCCATCGACCTCGGATACGGCCGCGAGGGCGAACGGGAGTACGACATCTACCTCTCGGCCCCCGACCTCGACTGGGACGTCTACCGCCCCGTCTTCGACAAGGTCAAGGACGGCTTCACCACCGACGCCTCCCTCAAGGCCCCGTGAGCGCGCGTACCCCGGTCGGCGCCACACGCAGCCGGAACCCCGCGACCCGGTGCTCCGGCCACGCCCGCGCGTACTCGGGCGGCCCGCCGCCCGGTGCGACGAGTGCCGCCACCGGCATGCGGTCGGCGGTGCGCAGGATGCCGTCCCGGGTGATGTTGGCGTTGTTGCCGCTGGTGTGGGCGGAGGAGCAGCCCGCGTAGTAGGCGATGGGGATGGCGTAGTCGCCGGTCAGCAGGCAGGGCGGCCGCACTCCGAGGCGCCGCAGCTCCGCGGCGACACGGTCCCAGTCGCGGTGGAACGCGGTGGTGCGCGTGACGGTGCGCTCCAGCACCGCGTACTGCACCGCCAGATGCCCGACGAGCCCGAGCGCCACCACGGCCCCCACGACCGGTCGCCAGGCCCCGCCCGGCCCCCTGACGAGGTCCAGCAGCGCGTCGGCGACCGGGATCGCCAGCAGGGCGTACGCGGGTAGCAGGAAGCGCGGAGCGGCGTACCCGATCAGGAACAGGTAGGGGACGGCGGCCGTGGCGGCGCAGACCAGCGGCACCACCGTGGGCGTCGGCCGCCCGGCCCGGACCGCGACGGCCAGGCCGAGAGCGGCCAGCACCGGCAGGACGAACCACCAGGCGATGACCGCCGGGTGCGGCAGGTCGCCGGTGCACGGCCGGCACAACGTACGCCCCACCAGGCCGCGCAACTGATCGTCGACGGCGATGTTCCAGCCCAGCCCGCCCTGGATCCGCGACCCGTCGGCGAGCCGCCGGGCCGGGCCGCCGAACTGCGCGTACGCCTCCACGATCCACGCGACGGCCCCGGTGCCGAGGCCGGCCGCCATCAGCCCCAGGAGCCGCGGCCGCCGCCACCGTCGTACGGCCAGCAGCAGCGCGAACAGCGGGAGGGTCACCCAGACGGTGTCGGTGGGCCGCATCCACGCCATCAGCGCCGTGGCCGCGCCCGCGCCCCACAGCGCCGTCCGGTCCCCCGGATCGTTCCGCGCCCGCAGGAAGCACCCCACACACCCGAGCGCGCCGACCGCGACCCAGTAGTTGGGCATGGCCTGCGGACCGTAGAAGAGGGTCACCCACAGGGTCGCGAAGAGCGCGCCGGCGGCCGCGAGCACCCGCGCCGGGAAGAGTCCTCGCCAGGCGTACAGGGCGAGGTGGAGCGCCACGCCCGACAGCACCGCCAGATACACCCGCAGCACCACGGTGGAGGACGTCCAGACGACCACCGGGGCCACCAGCAACGGCACCCCCCGGGTGCGCGGGGCGCTGAAGAACGCCGCCGGCGCGTGCGGGCTGACCTGGCTGACGTACACGGTCTCGTCCCAGCCGAGGCCCATCCCCGGTGGTACGAGCAGGAGTTGGGCCAGGGTGAAGGCTCCGGCGACCACGGCGACGGGGCCGGGTCCCGCGGCCGATCCGGCCGCCGGGACGGCGACGGGCGCGACGACCGGAGCGGCGTTCGAACTCATGCGCATGGACCCATCCCGGGGCGACACCGACAAGCCTCTGACACGACAAATGCATTTAAAGGGACAAAGGGGTCGTTCGCTCATCGGGTGGCCATGCGGTGCGCAAGGGGTGCTCACCCTCTTCCGCACGGGACGCCGGTCTGCCTAGCGTGCGCCCATGGATCACCGACAGTCGCCGCCCACGCCGCCCTTCGACGACGCCGAACGCCCCGAACAGCCCGACCGTCCGGGCCGGTCGGTCCGTTTCGACCACTGCCCCTGGCTGTTCGAGAAGGAGGCGACGGAGGAGGAGCGGGCCGCGCAGCGGGAGCGGCAGCGGTCGCTCGACGGCGACGGCGAGGTGGGCGAGCGCTGCTACGTGGCCGAGTCGGCGGCGGTCCTCCCCGACCTCCTCCGTCTGGGCGACGACTCGTACATCGCCGCCCACGCCTATGTCACCGGCACCCTGACCACCGGCACGGACTGCACCCTGAACCCGTTCACCGTGGCCCGCGGCACCGTCTCCCTGGGCACCGGTGTACGCGTCGGCGCCCACACCTCCCTCCTCGCCTTCAACCACTCCACGGACCCCGACCGGCCGATCCACCGGCAGCCCCAGACCAGCCGGGGCATCACCGTCGGCGACGACGTCTGGATCGGCTCGCACGTGGTGGTCGTGGACGGCGTGACGATCGGCGACCACTGCGTGATCGGCGCGGGCGCCGTGGTGACGAAGGACGTACCGGCATGGACGGTGGCCGCGGGCAACCCGGCCCGCCACATCCGCGACCGCCGCCAGCCGCCCGGCGGGAGACGGGAGCCGGGGAGTCTGGGGCCGGAGCAAACGAGCCCGGGGCGGGAGGCGATGAGCCCGGCGCCGGAGGCGGCGAGCCTGGCCCGGGAGCCGGGAAGCCTGGGACCGGAGGCGGCGAGCCTCGGGCCAGAGGCGTCCGGCCTGCAGTGGGGGACCCCCGGCGTGGGACGGAAGACGGCGGGCCCCGAGCCCCTGGCGCGGTTCGCCGACACCGCTCGGGCCCAGGCCGCCGGCCTGCTCGCCCGCTGCTGGGACGGCGAGCGGTACACGGACCGGCCCGGCGTCGCCCCCACCGTTCGGGCCCACTGCGACGCCGTGGAGATCGCCGACCTGCTGCTGTCGGCCGCCCCCACACAACTCGACAGGGCGGAACACATCGAGCACCTGGCGTCCCTCCAGGACCGGGACACCGGCCTCGTACCCGAACTCGGCGAGCGACTGCCCGCCATGGACGCCGACGGCTTCACCGGCGAGGGCCCTGCGCTCTACCACGTCCTGTCGGTGGGCTACGCCCTGGACCTCCTGGGCGGCTCCTTCCGCCAACCCATAAGCGCAGTAAGGGATATGACGGCTCGTCAACTTTTCGCCCGGTTGGAGCAGTTGCCGTGGCGGGACGGCGCCTGGGGAGCGGGCGCGTGGATCGACTCCTGGGCCACGGCCGCCCACTGGAACCGCCGGCACCCGGACGGCGCGGACCTCGTCCCGGGCACCCTCGAGGCCCTCTTCGGCTGGCTCCTCACCCGCGCCGACCCCTGGACCGGCATGTGGGGAACCCCCTCCACCAGCACCGGCCGCCTCCAGGTGGTGAACGGCTACTACCGGCTCACCCGTGGTTCCTTCGCACAGTTCGGGGTACCCGTCCCGCATCCGGAACGGGTCGTGGACGCGGTACTGGACCACGCCCGTGACACCCGCTACTTCGGCGCGGGCCGGGAGAACGCCTGCAACGTCCTCGACGTCGCCCATCCGTTGTGGCTGTGCGCACGGCAGTTGAGCGGCGGGGGCGGAAGCGACGGCGGCTACCGGGCGGCCGAGATCCGCGGGTGGGCCGAACAGCGACTCACCGCCGCCCTCGCCCGCTGGCAGGACGGGAAGGGGTTCGGGTTCGGACCGGGTACGGCGGGCCCGGGCCCGGAACCGGGGCTGCAGGGGACCGAGATGTGGTTGGCCATCGTCTGGCTGCTGGCCGATCTGCTGGGCCACTCCGACGCCCTGGGCTACCGGCCCCGTGGTGTGCACCGCCCCGAGCCCGCGGTGGGGGCGTGAGACACACCACTCGCCGGAACGTCAGCGTCCGTACTGCTCCTTACGGGTGGTCGCGCCTTCACCCAGGTGCCGGGCATCACGCAGGGGCGGAAAGGCACTCGGGAGCACGGTGAGGCGGCATATCCCATGACTCGTACGGCCACCACGAATTCCGCCCTCGTCCGGCGACCCGTGCCCCGGTGCACTACCTTGGGCCGTGAACAGCCGAGCGGCCCACGTTTACCCAATTCTTGCCATATGAAGCCAGAACGGCTGAGCAGCTACTAGGAGCGGGGCTTTCCATGCGTAATGCTGGGAGGTCCCGCGCTTCACTCCACAGCCGCTGGCACGGGAGGGCATCGGGTGGTTAAGACAGTGAAGACGCCGTCCGGCGGACGGACGATCGCCTACGAGACCTGGGGCGATCCGGACGCACACCCGGTGTTTCTGCTGCACGGAACTCCCGGAAGCCGACTCGGGCCCCGACTGCGCACCTTCGACCTGCACAAACTCGGAGTGCGCCTCATCGCCTACGACCGGCCTGGGTACGGCGGTTCCGACCGTCACGAGCGGCGCCGAGTGGTCGACGCCGCCGAGGACGTCGCCGCCATCGCCGAGGACCTGGATCTCAAGAAGTACTCCGTGGTGGGCAGATCGGGCGGCGCACCGCACGCGTTGGCCTGCGCGGCACGGAACATGGGCAGCCAGGTGGCGAGTGTCGCGGCGTTGGTCTCCCTCGCTCCGCCGAAGCCCGACAGCGACGACGACAGCCCCGGCGACAGTGCCGTGGACGGACTCGACTGGCCCGACTGGCGAAAGGAGATGTCCGAGTCCAATGTGTCGACCTACGAGCTGCTGCGCCGCCACGCACCCGATGTGACCGAGCTGGGTGCGCTGCTGGCCCGCAATGCCGAGACCATCCGGCGCGACCCCACCGTGTTCCTCGCGTCCCTGCGCGACGAGATGCCGAGCGTGGACCGGGTGATCGTCGAGGACGCCGGGATCCGCCAGCACCTCCTGCGGAACTACCTGTCGGCGGTGGGCGAGGGGGAGGCGGTCGACCCCCGCGCGCCGATGGGCTGGGTGGACGACCTGGTCGCGTTCCGCCGGCCCTGGGGCTTCGACCTCAAGGACATCGACGGTTC
This sequence comes from Streptomyces sp. SP18BB07, assembly GCF_036322545.1. NCBI lineage: Bacteria > Bacillati > Actinomycetota > Actinomycetes > Kitasatosporales > Streptomycetaceae > Streptomyces > Streptomyces sp. SP18BB07. Next base: position 13,251 of record NZ_JAQYWT010000355.1, on the reverse strand, counting down.
CGTGCCCGTGATGCTGTGGCACGGCGAGCGGGACATCTTCGCCCCGGTCGCCCACTTCCACTGGCTGGCCAAGAGGATCCCCACGGCCAAGGCCATGCTGCAGCCCTCCGCGGCTCACTTCGCGGCGCTGCCCGCCCTGCCCCAGGTGCTGGCCTGGGCCCGGAACACGGCCGGGCCCTCCTAGACCGGACGCGGCTCCCGATCAGATCGGGTCCGGACCCGGACCCGGATCCGGACCCGGACCCGGTTCAGATCGGATGCGGCTCCAGGTCGAGGCAGCTGAGTTTCCAGTCCTTCAGGGCCAGCACACGGGGATGGTCCCTGCCGATGCGCTTGCTCAGCGCGGCCAGCGCGTCGTGGTGTTTGGTGCGGGCATCGTCGGCCTTGCCCAGATGACTGAGGGCGACGGCGAGGTTCCCGGCACAGGTCAGTGTCGACGGGTGCAGCGGGTCGAGATTCTCCTTGAGCAGTTCGAACGACGCGGCGCTGATTCTGCGGGCGTTCTCCCAGCTGCCGAGCGCCGCCTCCGCGACCGCCAGGTTGGCGTGGCAGATGAGTGCGAACGGGTGCCGGTCGCCGTTGAGTTCGGTGAATTTGGCCTGGGCCCTGCGCAGCAACTCCTGTGCCTCGCCCGCGGCTTCCGGGTGGATGGACCCGATGTCGTGCAGGAGCAGAACCGCGTGGTTGACCGAGCAGGCCACCGTGTGGGAGTGCCCTTCCCCCAGCTTGTCCCTCAGGTTCTCCTGGACCCTGCGGATCAGATCGAGTCCTTCGTCGACCCGGCCCTGGGCGGCCATGTCTCCGGCCAGGCTCATCTCCAGCAGCAGATCCTCCGACGTCGACTTCTCGCCGTCCGGTGTGCTTCTGAGCACATGCCGTACCAGCTCCTCGGCCTCCGCCGCCCGGCCGGCCCTGCGCAGTGAACCGGCCAGTCCCTTGGCCGTGTTCAGCACGGTCGGTGAGCCCTGGGTGAGGCGGGGATTGCGCAGACAGCGCTCGTAGGCGCGCCGCAGCAGCGCGACGGATTCGTCGTAGTCCCCACAGTCACGCAGGTCACGGCCCAGGTTCACCGCCGACTCGATGGTCAGGGGGTGGTCGTGGAGCTGGATCGCCTCACGGAGTTCCAGTGTTCTGCGGTCGAGATCGCGGGCACGGTAGTAGTTGCCGGAGAGTCTCAGGGCGACGGCGAGGTTGTTGGCCGCGCTGAGCGTGCGCGCGTTGTCCTCGCCGTAGTTCTGGTCGTATCTGCGGTAGGTCTCCTCGTCGTACCGCAGGGCCTCGGTCAGTCGGCCCAGACCGCGCAGGTCGGCGGCGATGCTACTGGTGGTCATCAGGATGTGCTGGTCGTCAACGTCGTCCAGCACCTCCTTCTGCCGCTTCAGGACCTCCTGGTCGAGGGCGAGGGACTCCTCGTACTTGCCCTGTGCGCGCAGGACGTTGGCGATCTGGAAGCGCATGTGCAGCGTCCAGCGTTCGTCGGGCGACTCCTCCGCGGACCAGGCGGCCACGCGCCGCAGGCTGTAGTCCATGGCCTGGCTCAGCTCGCCCCGGCGGCGCAGCTGCCGGACCCGGTCCACATAGAGTTCCTTGATGCCCTCGTCGGGGGCCCTCTCCGCCCAGGGGGTACCGAGGTGCGGCCAGATGATGCGGTACTTCTCCCAGGTGTTGGGGTTCTCCGGGTCGTCCCCGCTGGGCCGGGCGGCGATCAGCGAGCGGTAGACGGCCTGTTGAGCCGCTTCGCGCTCCGCGGCGGTCATCTCCTCCCGCATCGCGCTCTGCATCATCCGGTGCACCGTCACGCTCCGGGCCTTGCGGTCCAGCGTGACCAGGGAGAACTTGCTGAGTTCCTTGTAGGCGCGGGAGACCGTGCGCACCCCGCCCAGCGCGCGGGAGACCTCATAGCCCTCCAGGAGATCCATGGAGATCTCCTCGGGGCTGTAGTACGAACAGATCTGCAGCAGCTTCACGGCCGGCGGGAAGCTCTCCCGCAGCTGCTTGAGGCCGAACTCCCATGTGTTCGTACCGGACTTGACGACCGCTCCCACCGAGTTGTCATCGGGGGCTCCGGTGGCCTGCGGCTGAAGCTTCTTGATGTAGTCGCGTACGTCGGCCCGGGTCTGCTCGATGAAGGCCGCGGCCCGTTCGATCGCGATCGGCAGGTCGCCCAGGGCCTCCGCGATCTGGTCGGCCTCCGTCCAGCCACAGTCGGGCAGCCGGCTGTGCAGGTGGGCGATGCTCTCGTTCCGCTCGAACACCGGGATGTCCACGGTGTCCACGTAACGTCCCCAGCCCTCGGCGCGCTGGCTGGTGACCAGGACGTGGCCGCTCCGGCCGTCCATCATCCACTCGGGCAGGTGGTCCGCCTCGGGGACGTTGTCCAGGATCAGCAGCCAACTGTCGTACCGGTCACCGTGGTTGAGCGCCTCGTACACCATCTTGGCCGTGTCGGTGGGGTTGGTGCGCGCGGGCAGCCCCAGTTCCTCGGCCATGCCCGCGTACTGCTCGACGGCCAGGATCTTCTGCTCGGCCTGGATGTGCCAGACCACGTCGTAGTCGCTCTTGTAGCGGTGGGCGAACTCCTGGGCCAGCAGGGTCTTTCCCACCCCGCCCATGCCCTTCAGCACCAGGGCCCGGGTGTCGTCCTTCCACAGCTTCTCCCGGATGCCCTCCAGGAGTTCCGTACGGCCGGTGAAGGACGACGTGCGCAGGGGGACGCCGAAGACCGTGGGCTCGGTCTTCGGGAAGCGGGGCAGTTTCGGCTCGTCGCCGGTGAAGTGGTTGCGCGACAGGGAGTCGGCACTTCGGCCGAACCAGGTCAGCAGGGCGTCACGGCCCGCCTCACCGTTGTCGCAGCCCGTCATGTCGGCGAGCTGTTCCGTGAAGGGCGCCTCCAACGACATCGGGTCGACCTGCATCGAGACCAGCTGGTGCGCGCGCCGGTCGCTCTCCGCGTAGACCGCCTCCCAGGTGGTGCGGAACCGGGACGACCTGAGGTAGGCCTCGGAGAAGATGACCAGGGTGTGCGAGGCCGACTCGACGCCCCGTTCGATCTCGTCCCGCACCTGCGAGCTCTCCGTGGTGCCTTCCTGTGCCAGGTGCACCTTGAAGCCCGCCTGCTCCAGCACCGCGCCCGCCCAGTTGGCCCAACTGCGGTCCTGCGGGACGAAGCTGATGTACACGTCGGAGATCCGCGGCGGGCGGTGGCGGGTGTACCGGTCGAGGGTCTTGTGACGCAGCGACTCGTCGATGCGGGGCATCGAGTCGACCTGGCCGTCCGTGATGACCTCGGTGAGTCTCTCGTAGGCCGCGAGCAGGCTCTTGGGGTCCCCCGGCTTCTCCCTGAACGGGGCGAGCGTCTCCTCGTAGGAGTAGATGGGCCGGTAGGGGATCTCCACACTGCCCCAGTAGCTCTCCGGGTCCCGGTCGGGGATGTGTTTGCGCACGATGCGGTCGAAGCGGTACTGGATCTGTCCCCGGGCGGCGTCGAGTCGGTCGGCCTCGGCGTTCTCCACCCGCATGGGGACGGGCAGGATCCGGATGTCCCGGTTGCCGTACAGCATCCCGTCGATGCGCTCGGCGACCCCGGCGGCGCCCTCGATGCTCTGGCTGCTCGGGGTGAAGCAGGTGACCACGGTGTGCGGCAGGTTGACCGTGCAGATGTCGGAGATGTCGTTGAGCCCGGTGCGGCTGTCGATGAGGACGTAGTCGAAGTTCTCGACGAACTCGCGCTTGAGCCCTTCCAGGAACCTGGTGGCGAGGGGCCCGTCCATGAAGTCCTTCCAGTCGAACTGGGAGAACGCCGAGAGATAGCCCTTGTTCTTGGTGCCCGCCGGCATGTAGTAGAGCTGACCGCCGGAGGGGAAGTTCCAGTCGACCTGGATGAGACAGCTGTTGAGGGTGATCCCGTCGGCCGCCTCCAGGTCGGACCCGCCCGCGTAGTCGGAACCCAGTTCGAACTGGGGGAGGGTGTCGCCCCTGCTCTGCATCGAGCGCGCGAACTGCGTGGATCGGCTGACCAGTTCGAGCACGCCCGGGGTGGTCCGCAGCTGACTCTCGCTCAGGAAGGGGTGCAGGAAACGGTCCAGACCGGGGGCGTCGAGATCCCAGTCGACCACCAGGACGCGGTTGCCCGCGGAGGCGAGGATCCAGGCCGTGTTGGCGAGCGCCATCGTCCGTCCCGTACCACCCTTGTACGAGTAGAACGTGATGATCCTGCGCGCGTCCTCGCCGGTCATGGCCTGCCCTCCACGCGACTGCCGTCGCTCGATGCCCCGTTGCCCCGGCCGGTGTCGGGCCGTCGGGGCAGGTCCGCACCGGAATCCTGGACGCCCCGGACACCCGTGCCGCTCCGGGGCAATTGCGAGTGAATGTACCGCAAGTAGCGGATCTTGGTTGCCTCAGCCAGTTCGCTGAACCACCGGGTGAAGACATCCGCCCCGGCCAGCCCGCGTACCGCTTCCTGCTCGCCCACCCGGCCCTCACTGATGAACCGGGGAAAGTTCGTTGCCAGCAGTCCGCGCAGCCGGTCGGTCTGCTCCTTCGTCTGCAGATCGTCCCCCGCCAGAGTACTCAGCACCGCCGTCCACGGCCGCCTGGCCCGGTCGAACTCCTTTGCCTGGCGCGCCATTTGGGAGTTCTCCAGCGCCCAGGGGTCCACCACCAGGATCCATGGGGCGGTCGGGAGTTCCGTGTCCCTGAGCTCCGTCTGGAACTTGTCGAAGGGCTTCACGGTGGGCTCGAAGCCCAGGTTCCGGGCCAGCGCCTCCATCAGCTCGACCAGCGGACCCACCGCCGTGCCGTACGGGCGCCAGTCGTCCACCTGCGGTCCGTAGCGCGCGCCGTCGCGGCCGACCGGTAATCCCTCCTCGGTCGGGGCGAGCACGGTGATGTGCAGCGGGGAGGCGTAGGGCGGGTCGGCGAAGGCGTCGTCCAGCCCCGCCAGCGTCTCCGGCTGCGGCGCCCGCCCCTCGCCGACCAGCGTCCGCGGCCGCGTGGGCCCCGTGGCCGCCAGGTCGACGATGCGCTGGGCCAGCCAGTCGGTCACCTGGGCGACCTGGGCGGAGACCCGGGCCGCCGCGCCCTCGTCCTCCGGGTCCGGCCGTTCGGACAGGTCGAGCACCTGGTCGAGCAGCCGGTGCAGTCCCATGGACGCGTAGTTCTCGGCGGCCTCGCCGATACCGTCCGGCACCTCCGGGTACTGCTCCTTGACCTTCTTCGGGAGCGACGCTGGCGAGTACGGCGTCCAGAGCACCGGGACGATGCTCGGCCGGTCCCCGGGAACACCTTGAGTGACGGCGGTCCACTGCCGGCCGCACTGGGGATTGCTGAAGTACCGCTTGGAGTACAGCGGAACGAAGACCTGGCAGTCGAGCAGCGCGTGGACCGACTTCTCCCCCGGTGTCCCCGGCCGTTCGACGAAGCCGGCCTCCTCCTGCGTCACCCTCGCGCGCCGCGCCACTTTGGCGCACAGTTCGTCGAAGAACCGGAAGACCAGACGATTGGGATCCTGCGAGGCGTCCCGGTGTCGGGGAACAGGAACCCGCGCATAGCTCATGAAGAACATCGGCATCCTGCTACTCCCCCTCGAAGACGTTCCGGAGGTCTTTGAACAGCTCCACGTCGCACGGTTCAAGGCTGGTCTGCTGAGCCACTTTGACGATCATCTGGGCGAGCGCCCACACCGAGCTGCGGTACTTGGCATGGCGCCCCGCCTGCTTCAGTCCGTAGAGGCCCGACTGAAGGTAATCCTTACCCAGGGCGGGGTGAGCGTACTGCACCTTCGCCGCGACGGGCGGCAGTGTCAGATGCTGCTGCCCCACCCAGAGGACGGGGATGATCGCGTTGCCCGTGTACGGCCGGGTTCGAAGCTGTTCCTCCTGACGTCGCGCGAAGGCGTCCCATTCCTTTCCGCACCATTCCCTCTTGAAGTACCGGCTGGTGTAGATGGGCACGAACACCCGGCAGGTGGCCAGGGCGTGTTTGAGTCTGCCCTGCCAGTCCTCACCGAGATCAATGCTCTGGTCGAGGAATCCGGGCGATTCCTCGCCGTCGTGATCCGTCAACTGCATGATGTCGCTGCATAAATGGGCGTGGAACTGCTCCAGCGCCACATCCGACGGGTCTTTCCTGGTCCTTGTGCCCGTCATCGGCAACCGTGCGTAACTCATGAAGAAAACGTACGGATCGGAGGAATCCGACGCCGGTGCCGCCTGAGAAGCCGGATGAATCATGGACTCGCCTTTCCACTCCCCCGTCGCCCACCTCGGGTCTCCCCGCCCCGAGCATCACCGCTGAATCTCCTCCAGGATCCATTGGAACGCGAAAACCACTGTGGGTGCCAGGGGTCGGCCGGACCAAGTTGTACCGGACACCGGTGCCAGGAAGGGGAGTTGGCTCGACATCAGACCGCGATCGGACCGGTTTCGGCCACTCCCCCCAAGGCCTCGGCCTCGCCCCGGAGCCCGCGTACGAAGCGGTGTCCCAGGGCGGTCAGGGAGCCGGTTCCGGCCACCGTGTCGAGGGCGTCCAGTACGGCCGTACGCCACTTGTCCGCCTCCGCGCGGGAGCGTTCGTACAGGGCGGGGCCGACGCCGGCCGCACCGCGGCGGACCCTGAGCCGCCAGATGTCGGCGACGGCGAGGTGGGCGTACGCGCCCTGCACGATGGCGTCGAGTGGCCTCGCGTCGGGGCGCCACAGCACTCGGTAGCGCCGGTCGTCGAGCCCGTCGAGCAGGTCGAACATGTCGAGCATCGCACCCAGTTTGACGTGCTGGTACTCGTGGACGACCAGCATGGCCAGGTCCTCGGCCGAGCGGGGCAGCGCGATCCCGACCGCCCCGAAGGCGTGCCGGGAGGTGGCGCTGACGTCGTCGCCGGACGCCGCGGGCGCGAGCGGGGTCACCGTGGTCAGGCCGGCGGCGATCCCCTGCGCGTACTCGGCGTACTCGGTCCTGATCAGCTGCCAGGCCTCGCCGAACATCGTCTCCCACCGTCGGAATTCGGCCTCGGACAGACGGGGCAGTGGCTGGTAGCCGTAGCAGTCGCGGGAGGGGTCCAGGTCGTCCAGGGCCACTCGCAGTCCGTCGGCGGACAGGTGGCGCAGTGGCTGCCAGCGCATGCCGTCGGGGGGCAACTCCTGTCCCAGGGTCCGCCCTTCGACGGTGAGCGCGGTGTCGGCGGCCGTCACCGTGACCATCCCGGCGCGCCGGTCGTGGCCGTCGGTGCCCAGTGACAGCCGGCCCAGGCCGGGGAGGTGGATCGCCCACCCCTCGGGCTCGTGCCGCAGCGGGACGGCCAGGGTCAACCGGCCTCCGGCGCGTGCCACGGCCGACAGCGCGGCCTCGGCCGGACGGCCCTCGGCCCGCCGTCGCACCGGCTGCCCGCACTCGAGGGCCCAGACGCGGAGATACGGATCGGCCAGCAGGACGTCCAGCGCGGCGGCCGGCAAGGCCAGGATCGCCTCCCAGCCGGGTCCCGAGTCCACCGGCCCGGCCCCCCTCGCCGACCCCGTCCCCTCAGCCGCGCCCGCGCCGGTCCCCAGGCCCGCACCCGCACCCGCACCCGCACCCGCACCCGCACCCGCCGGAATCGACCTCGACGTCGGCCCGGCCGTCAGTCCCGGCCCGGCGCCCGAGCCGGATCCGAAGCCCGATCCCTGGCCCGGCCCGGAGCCCGAGCCGGAAGCCCGTCCCCGGTCGGAACCCATGCCCGGGCCGGGCTCCGGTCCCTCGCTGTCCGCGCGGCGGGCCGCCGCCAGCAGTGCCCGGCGCTGGCTGTTCTGTGCGGCGGCCAGGGAGCGGACGGCCGCCGCGCTGCCGTACCCTGCGGCCAGTTCGTCGAAGTGGGTCCAGGACAGACCGTGCCAGCCGTGGCGGACGTCGGCGTCGTTGCGTTCCGTGGTCTGGACGTACTCGATGATCTTCAGCAGGTCGGCGCAGTAGACGGACGGGTTGTCGAACCCGTTGGAGGCGCGGTGGCGGTGCCCGTAGAGGCCGCCGCCGCACACCGACACGACGGGGCACGCGCGGCACTGTGCGCTCAGCGCGTCCAGTCCGGCGCGGCGGGCCTGGATGCCCCGGTGTTCGGCGGCCTCCTCCAGACGGTGGGTGGCGAGGTGCATCCCGGTCGCCGGGGCTCCCGGATAGGCCGTCTTCAACCAGTCGGCCTGTTCGAGGGCGCCATCGGTCTCGACCACGAGCAGGTCCGAACTGCCCAGCCCCAGCGCCTCGGTGAGGCTGCCACGGCCTCGGGTCAGCCGACTGATGGACTCGAACATCCGGATGCGCATCGGCATGCCGTCGGCGGTCCACTGCTTGTGCACGGCGATCAGCCAGTCCGCGTAGTCGGTCTCGCCGCCTGGGCGGGGCGGCGGGAACTCCCATGTGGCGTGCGGCAGCAGGAAGTCGACGGCAGGCGGACGGAGTTCGGCCAGCGCCCGGTACACCTCCACGGGGTCGTTCTCGACGTCGATCGTGCAGAGCAGCCCGCCGAAGGCGGCGCGGTGGGGCGGCGCGCCGAGGAGACGCACCGCGCGGACCACGTCGCGGTAGGAACCGGAGCCGTCGCGCCTGATCCGGTGGCGGTCGTTGGACGCCTCGTCGCCGTCGAGCGAGATGCTGGTGACGATGGACTCGTCGACGAGCATCGCGCAGAACTCGTCGTCCAGGCGGAGGCCGTTGGTCTGCATGCGCAGGTCGAGTTCGGCCACGCCGTGCAGCGCCGAGCGGAGTGTGCGGGCGAAGCCGCGCAGGCGTTCCCGCCCGGCAAGCAGGGGCTCACCGCCGTGCAGGACGACGTGCACCCGGGTGAGTCGGTGCGCGGCCGCGTGTTCGGCGATCCGCCCGGCCGCACGACGGAACGTTTCCTCGGACATCGTCACCGGACGCCCGCGCCAGCTCTGGTCGGCGTGCTGGTAGACGTAGCAGTGGTCACAGGCCAGATCGCACCGGCTGTGCACCTTGATCACAAACTGGCGGAAGGGCCGCGCCGCCACCGTCACCGGTACGATCCCTCGTCGTTCCGGCCAGGCCGGTCAGAGCGACGACTGGAAGGCGGCCACCGGCTCTCCGCCACCTGCGAGCATCCTTGCCATGGCTGACTCCTGCGCGGACTCGGGCACCTCGTCCAGTGAGGTGTCGTGCAGGTCCCTGACCACGCTCGTGGCGAAGGGCTGCTCGTACCTGTCCATAGGCGTCGTCTCCTCGGGCGTACGGCTCCGGGCGGCACACCTCATAGTGACGGCCCGGTAACCGAACAGCAAGGCGATCGCAAGCCAAGTACGCTGACCGGCGAGAAGTCGTCAGCCGACCGGCGAGGGGGCTCCGCGCGGAGCCCCCTCGCCGAGTCGTCGGCCGCGTGACCGCTCATGAGGAGCGGCCGGGGTCAGGCAGCCCCGTCCTTCGAGGAGACCACCGGTGCGGTGAGGTCGCCCTCCTCGGGGAGTTCCTCGACGTCGACGCCGCGGACCTGGGCCAACTCGTGCTTGAGTGCCGCGAGTTCGGTGCCGCCGGCCATGTGGTTGGTGAGTTCCTCGAGGCTGACCTGATCGCGGGGGGCGGACAGTTCGAGGGTGCCCAGGCGCAGGACGCTGAAGTGGTCGCCGACCATGTAGGCGTGGTGCGGGTTGTGGGTGATGAAGATGACGCCCAGTCCGCGGTCGCGGGCGGCGGCGATGTACTTCAGCACCACACCGGACTGTTTCACACCGAGCGCGGCGGTGGGCTCGTCCAGGATCAGCACCCGGGCGCCGAAGTAGACGGCGCGGGCGATGGCCACACACTGGCGCTGGCCGCCGGAGAGGGTGCCGATGGGCTGGTCGAGGTCGTCCAGGACGATGCCCATGTTGCGCAGTTCGGTGTCCGCGGTCTCCTTCATCCGGGCGATGTCCAGGCGGCGGACGGGCCAGGGGCCCTTGGTGAACTCCGAGCCGAGGAAGAAGTTGCGCCAGACCGGCATCAGCGGCACGGTCGCCAGGTCCTGGTAGACGGTGGCGATGCCGGCGTCCAGGGCCTCGCGCGGGGTGGTGAACCGCACCGGCTTGCCGTCGACGAGGACCTCGCCCTCGGTGTGCTGGTGCAGGCCGGAGATGATTTTGATCAGGGTGGACTTGCCGGCGCCGTTGTCGCCCAGCACGCAGGTGACACGGCCGGGGTGGACGGCGAGGTCGACCCCGTGCAGGGCGCGGACGTTGCCGTAGGCCTTGCCGGTGTCGCGCAGTTCGACCACGGGGGCCTCGCCCGCGCCCGAAGTGGCGGGAGTGGTGGTGTCGTTGCTGGTGGTCATGGGTTCACCTCCGGGTGGCCTGGGCGCGGACCCACAAGTTGACGAGGGCGGCGATCAGGAGCATCACGCCGAGGAAGGCCTTGAACCAGTCGGGGTTCCAGTTGGCGTAGACGATGCCCTGGTTGACCATGCCGAAGATGAACGCGCCGATGACCGGGCCGATCGCCGAGCCGTAGCCGCCGGTCAGCAGACAGCCGCCGATCACCGCGGCGATGATGTAGAGGAACTCGTTGCCCACGCCCTCGTTGGACTGCACCGTGTTGAACGAGAACAGCAGGTGCATGCCCACGAACCAGGCACCGGCGCCCACGCCCATGAAGAGGGCGACCTTGGTGAAGTTCACGGGCACGCCGACGGCCCGCGCACTGTCCTTGTTGCCGCCGACGGCGAAGATCCAGTTGCCGAACTTGGTGCGCAGCAGCAGCCAGGTAGCGATCGCCGCGAAGACCAGCCAGTAGAAGATCGTGATCTTGAAGTCGACGCCGCCGATGGAGACCTCGGAGGCGAAGATGCTCTTGGCCTGGTCGAAGCCGTCCATGTCGGCGATCGAGTCGGACGCCACGTTCCCGGTGAAGATCTTGGTGACCGCGAGGTTGGAGCCCTGCAGGATCAGGAACGAGCCGAGGGTGACCAGGAAGCTGGGCAGGCCGGTTCTGATCAGCAGCCAGCCGTTGAACGCGCCCACCGCCAGGGAGACCACCAGGGCGACCAGGACACCGGTCCAGACGTTCACCGTGAGCTGGAAGCTGAGGATGGCGGCGGTCAGGGCGGAGGTGGTGACCGCGACACCGGCGGACAGGTCGAACTCCCCGCCGATCATCAGCAGCGCCACCGGCAGGGCCATGATGCCCATCACGGAGGCCTGGTAGAGCACGGTCGCCAGTGAGGAGGCCTCCCGGAAGGAGGGGGCGACGGCGAAGAAGAAGACGTACACGCCGACCGCGGCGATCAGCGCGCCGACCTCGGGGCGGGCCAACAGGCGTCGGCCCAGGGAGCGTTGTGCGGTACGGCCGTCCTTCTGGGCGGCCGGCGGAGCCGGCGGCGAGGAGCTCGCCGCCGGTGCCGTTGCTTGGGTCATGGTCAGATCACCGGGTGCCCTTCGCGGCGAACTTGGCGATCGTGTCGACGTTGTCCTTGTCCACGAAGGCCGGACCGGTCAGCACCGGCTCCTCGCCACCGCCGCTGTAGTTGCCGTTGTTCTTGTAGAGCCACAGCGAGTCCACGGCCAGGTAGCCCTGCAGATACGGCTGCTGGTCGACGGCGAACTCGATGTCGCCCGCCTTGATCGCGTCCGTCAGCTCCTTGTTCAGGTCGAACGTCGCCACCTTCGCCTCACTGCCCGCGTCGTCCACTGACTGCACGGAGGTCAGGGCGATCGGGGCGCCGAGCGTGACGACCTCGTCGATCGAGGAGTCCTGCTTGAGCTTCGCCGTGATGGTCGACTTCACCGACGGCATGTCCGTGCCGTTGACGTAGAGGTTCTCGGTCTTGCCCTTGAACGTCTTCTTCACACCGGCGCAGCGGGCCTCCAGCGAGACGTTGCCCTGCTCGTGGATGACGCAGACCGCGTGCTTGGCGCCGGTCTCGTTGAGCTTCTTGCCGAAGGCCTCGCCGGAGACGGTCTCGTCCTGACCGAAGAAGGACAGGAGGCCCTGCTCCTGCCACACGTCCATACCGGAGTTGAGGCCCACGACGGGGATGCCGGCCTTCTCCGCCTTGGCGATGACGTCCTTCATGGCGTCCGGCTTGGCGAGGGTGACGGCGATGCCGTCGACCTTCTGGTCGATCGCGTTCTGGACGAGGTTGGCCTGGTTGGCCGCGTTCGGGTCGTTCGAGTAGACCAGCTTGACGTTGTCCTTGTCGGCGGCCGTCTGCGCGCCCTTGCGGACGATGTCCCAGAAGGTGTCGCCCTGCCCGGCGTGCGTCACCATCGCGACCGTCATCTGCGGGGTGTCGGCCTTGCCCGCGGAGGCGTTCGACCCGCCCTCCTCGGCCTCCTTCCCGCCGGAGTCGCTGGAGCAGCCGGCTATCAGCAGCGCGGAAGCCGCGGCCATGGCGAAGAAGGGGGCCACTCTGCGCGAGCGGGAGTACGTGCGGTCCATCTTTCCTGCACCTCACTGTGCGACAGGGGGAAAGGGAACGGGACAGCGTCGGGCGGATTGCCCGCGCGGGCCCGGACGTTCGAAGTCCGGATCATTGTGCCGGTAGGCCGACTGCGCTGTTTCGTTGGGACGGGATACAAACCCCTGACCGACCCCGCTGTCAAGACTTTGTTAAGACATCATTTCACGAGCAGGTCAGGATGTCAGTACAAACACTTGACACCGGGTCGGTTCGGGTCCTAAACCTGGGATACATCCGGTCCCGGGCGTTCGCATCCCCGCGCGCGGCGGGTCTCCGGTGGCCCGCATCCCCCACCCGAGGAGCGACGCGCATGCCCGAGCCCGCCGAATCCTTCGATCTGATCACGATGGGTCGTAGCGGAATCGATCTCTATCCGTTGCAGACCGGCGTCCCGCTCGCGCGTGTCGAGTCCTTCGGGACGTTCCTCGGCGGATCGGCCGCCAATGTCGCGGTGGGGTGCGTTGTCGGGTGCGGCCCCGGTGGGGCATCTCGCGCAGTTCCCCGCGCCCCTGAAAAGCAGGGGCTGCGTCCCGCGCTTTTCAGGCCCGCAGGGGCCTGATGCTTTTAGGGGCGCGGGGAACTGCGCGACCAGCCCCCCCACTCACCCGCACCCGACAACGCACCCCCCCCCCCCCCCCCCCCCCACCCCCCCAAACCCGCGGTGCCCCACTTACCCACACCCCCCCCCCCCCGCGCCCCCGCCCCCCCGCCCACGACACCAGGCACCACCGGGACGTCGACCGCCCGGCCGCCCACGCCCAAGCCGAGGTCGACTGGTTTAATGACGCGCGCAACTCGGCTCTCACCGACGACAAGGGCATCCTCGCCTGGGAACAGCCGGGCGAC
>NZ_JAQYWT010000354.1:0-130628 GCF_036322545.1 Streptomyces sp. SP18BB07 | reverse complement strand
CGTGCGGGCGGCACCCCTCCTTGTGGTCCACCGGGTTCAGCACCCCGGCCAGCAGCGGCAGGGCGGCGTCCAGCATCGCGACCGCTTGGTTGCCCGCCTCCTCCTCGTCCAGGAGCGACCGGTTCTCCGCGTGCATCCGGTACAGGGCCCGCCCGATCACGGTCGGCGAGTGCCGTGGGCAGCCCTCCGTGCCCGGCTGTATCTCGGCGTGGCACGTCCGGCAGAGCACGCCGAGGAACGTGTTCGGCGTGACGCCCTCGTACCGGGCCCAGTTGTCGAGGAGCGTTCCGTTGTCCTCGAGCGCGCGGTCCAGTAGCGCGTGAACGCGGTCCAGTTCCCCAAGGACCTCGCGTATCTCTGGTGTGTCCGCGTGGGCGCGGATCTCCTCCAGCCGCAACGCGGGCAGCGGGTCATGCCCGGGAACGTGGGCGCCGCGCGCCTTGGCCTGGGCGTCCTCGAACGCGGAGGCCGAAGTCAGACCGGCCCCGGCGACAGAGACCTCAGCGTCCCCCACACGGAAGCTCTGACCTACGCCCGGCTCGCGCACCACCCACGGCCGGTGATCGTTGTCCTTGCGCGGCGCGTAGGTCACCACCTGGTGCGAGCGGGTCTCGACGACCTCTCCTCCACGTTCGATCGCCGCGAGCAGTGCCGCACGAGTGGCATTCGTCATGATGTTCGTTCCTCCAGAGGTAGGGCGGGTAGGTCAGCTCGGGCCGGTCAGCGGCAAAGCTGCGGGGCGAGGGAGATCAGCAGGTCCGCGCCGATGCCGTGAACGTCGACGGACGCCGGGGTCGTGTCGTGGGCGCGGGAGATCGGGTCGAGGGCAGCGGCGACGTACCCGTACGGGCCGGGCTGGGTGCCGAACGCGAGTCCGCCCTGCTCGGTCTGCTCGACGTCCCCGCGCCGGGCCAGAACGGCGGCCATACGGCGCGCCAGGCGTCCACGGACGCGGGGCACCGGCCGCCCGGGGACTGCTTCGGGCAGGAAGTGCCCGACGGCCCGCTCCACGGCGCGCACCGGGCCCGTGATGGACACGTGGCACTCGGGCTTCGTGCCGTACGCCGTGACCGAGTAGCGCGCCCCGGACGGGGACCCCCACGCCAGGGTGGACGTGTTCGGCAGGAGACCGACCCGGTTGTACGTCGCGACGCCCTGCAGCCGCATCGCGTGCCCGATCTCGTCCAGCAGCTCCAGCCGCCCCCTGACGCGCGGCCCGTCCTGGGCGCGCCCGGCGGCCTCGTCGTCGAGGACGGGCAGCACCAGGCGCAGCACCTCGCGCGCGATCGGCTCCGGCGCCATGTGGTCGAGGCGGCGGTCCGGCTGGTACGGCTCGCGGTCGGGGAGCTGCCAACCGATGTCCGTGCGCCACGGGTGCGCGATGAGGATCAGGGCGCGGTCGGCCTGGACGAGACGGGCGGCGGGCTTCACCGACCACCATGCCTGGTAGGGCTCGACGGTCCAGCCGTGGCCGGCCCGCTCGGGCAGGAGGGCGGCGACGCGGGCGGCGAGCCTCTGGGAGCGGCTGACGACGGGGGCGGCGGTAACGGTCTGGGTCATGGCGGGGCCTTTCGGGGAGGGGCCGCGCCCCGGAGCAATCGGGGGCGCGGCCGGGCGGGTCGAGGGTCAGACCATGTGCGTGGAGGCGGCGAGCAGCAGGTCGATGCCGACGGGGCCGACCTGGGCGCAGACGCGGGTGGCGTCGCTGACGGGGTCGGTGGGCTCGGCGCGGGAGGGGAGCGCGATCCAGCCGTGCAAGTCCTGGTGGCCGCCGAAGTCGACCTCGTCGGCGTCGATGGGGCGGAGCTGCGGGAACCGGTCGGTCAGGTGGCGCGTGAAGGCGCTCCCGGCGTCCGTGGGCGTGTGGGCACCCAGCGGGGGAAGCAGGACAGGCAGGGCCGCGTACAGGCCGCTCAGCGGGCCCTCAAAGGTCAAGGCGAAGTTCCCGCCCACCCCGTTCGCCCACACGCCCCACTCCGCGCCGCTGTCGGTCGTCCATGCCAGCCCGGGGCCGTCGGTCCGCTCGGCGTCCTGGGGGTGGGCACCGTGGTCGATCAGGTGGAACCCGAACTCCGTCAGGGCGGTGCCCTTGTGGTGCAGGACCTGACGCCACCCCTGTTCGGCGTTGACGGCGTGGGCCGCTTCGGCGTCGAGGAGGGGCAGTATCCAGCGCAGGGCTCGGGCGGCGAGCGTGGCGACGGAGGCGGGGTCGGTGGAGTCGGCAACGGCGTCCGGGTGGACGGGGAAGGTGTCGGGCCGGTCGGCGTAGACCTCTACGCGGCCCGCTTGCTCCACGACGATCAGGGCGCGGCGGCCGTCGGTGATGCGGGAGGTGGCGACGTTGTTGCGGATGCCGTACGGGGCGGGGCCGACCGTCCACGCCTTGCCCCGGCGGGCGGGCAGGAGGGCGGCGAGCGGCGCGGCGGTGGTCGCGGGGGCGACGGCGGACAGGGTCACGGCGGGTGTTCCTTCGTTCGGGCGGTTCCGGCGCGGTGCTCTCCGGCCGGGGTATGGGGTCATGCGGGTGGTGCTTGCGTCGCGCCCACACGGTGGGGTCGGTGTCAGCCGTGGAGGTCGTACAGCTCCCGGGCGGCGACGGCGGCGGCCTCGCGGTGCTGCTCGCAGGTGGGGATACGGGCGCCGAGGTGAGACACCATCCGGACGGCCGTGTGCGGTGCGGGGTGCTCGCTGGAGAAGCACGGCAGGCGGCGGTCCTTGAGCCCGTACGTCACGGTCGGGCCGTGCTCGGCGTGGGCGCGGCTGAGTGCCGTGGCCGTGGCTGGGGCAGGGATCTCGACGACGGCCGGGACGGTGGGCCGGTTGCACGGCCGGGCAGCGCTGACCCTTTCGGACGCAGCCAAGAGGGCGTGCTTCCAGTGCAGCGTGAACGCCGCTTCGAGGAGCGCAGTCGTGATCTCCTCTCCAGTCGTGACCCGCAGGTGGCCGTGGACTGCGAAGAGCCGGGCGAACAAGTCGCCTTCCTTGGCAATCAGGACGGGGCCGCCGGGCAGCAGCGACGGGGGCAGCTCGATCTCGCTGCCGTACACGACGGCGGTGACGTACTGGCCGAACATGGGCGGGAAGCCGAGAGTCGGGTTGGCGGCAGCGATCCGCTCAGCGTCGGCCAGGGCGAGCCACGCGTCCACCGGGACCGTGTTCGTGATGGTGATGCCGTTGAAGGTGTCGGGGTGCTCGGTCTCGAAGGCGGTGGCGGCGGCGTCGAGGAGGTTGGCGATCTTCCACAGCGCGTCGTGGCTCGTGGCGGTCTGGAGCGGCACGGTAGCGCGGGTGCGGGCGATGGCGGCGATGGTGCGGGCGCGGTGGGCGGCGGCGAGGGCCTTGGGCGGGATGGACATGGGTGTCTCCGTCTCCGGCGTACGAGGTGGGGTGAAGGGGGGGCCGGGGCGCGGCGGGGGAGGGCCGCGCCCCGGCGGTCTGAGAGCCGGTCAGGCGGCGATCAGCACGGCGCGGACGGCCTTGTACTCCGGCTTGCGCGGCTTGTACGCGGCGGCGATCCGGGCGACCTGGGCGCGGGTGTAGCGGAAGGCGGTCCGGGCGTGACGGAGGAAGCCCTTGGCGGTGCGGCGGGTGCGGTAGCGGTGGCCCTTGACCCCCGCGCGGTCCACGGCCTTGGCGAGCGCGGAGGCGACGGCCTTGGCGGTCTCGCGGGTGGCGCCGGTCGCGGCGGCGTGGGTGAACAGGGAGCGGGCGCCGGTGCGGACACGGCGGGCGGCCTGGGCGGCGGAGCGCTGCTCGGAGGTGGCGGCGCGGTTGGCGCGGACGCGGTCGCGGAGGACGGTGGCGGCGCGGCGGGCGGTGACAGAAGCCATTGCGGTGTTCCTTCGTTCGGGCTGTTGGCGGTGCTCTCCACCAACAAGGAAAATAGTACAGCAATAAGAAGTCCGGTGGGGTGAAACCGGGGGACGAGATCAAGATTTCCCCAGGTGAATCCGCACCCTGGGGAGCTGTCGACATGCGCAGCGAGTCTTACGCCTGCACTGTCCGCCTGACTAGAAGAGGGTGCCGGTGTCCTGGGTGGGCGTCGCGGCCGGCCTACGGGTGCGGGGCGCGCGCTTGGGTGCGGGGTCGTCCCCGAACAGCGCCTCAGTGCCACACGCGTCCGGGACGGCGGGCACGGGCCGGCGTACGGCGTCCGCGTCGACCAGGGCGAGCGGGGCGGTGCCGTCGAAGTCGGCGTGCGTCATGGCCGACCAGTTCCGACGGCCGGGCCCCTCGCCCTTGATCGCGGCGGTCAGGCGTACGGCCTCGAGCTGGAGGTCGACGACGCGGGCGAGCGCGGCCCGTACGCCGTCGGCGTCCCCGTCGGCTGCCCGCAGGTCGGTGTGAGTGGCGTCGAACCGGCGGCGCAGATCCACGCTCCACTCGATGAGCTGCGCGTCGCGGGTGTCGGGCTGGATCGGGACGACGCCGTCCGCGCCGATGAACGGGAGGGTGACGTAGTCGGCGAGCAGGGACGGCAGGCGCGTTCCCTCGCACAGCTCCCGGACGGTGCCCATGGCGCTGCGCACGGGGTTCCGGCGCTCCAGGTGATCACCCCGGGCGGACTCAAGGCCGTCGGCGGCCCCGTCGAACGCGGCGGCGATACGGGCGAACGCTTCCCGTTCGGTGGGGCGGGCGGCTTCGCGCACCAGGGCGGCGAGCGCGCGGGAGCGGAGGAAGGCGTTGTGCTCGGCGTCGAGCTGCTCGGGGGTGATCACGGCGGGTGCTCCTGTCTGGGCTCGGCAGTGCCCGGGGCGCGGGCGGTGCGCCCCGGGCGGGCGGGGCATGGTCAGGCGTTGCGCTGCTTGCGGTCCAGCGCTCGCAGCGCGTTCGCCCACTGCTTCGTGCCGGGCGTCTGGGGGAGGGCGGCGATCGCTTCGGGGCCGCCGGGGCGGGCGGCGACGGTCAGGCACAGCCGGAAGACGTCAGTGGGGGCGTCGTTGTGCTCGCACTCCAGCGGGGCGGCGACGGCTCCGGCGTGCAGGGTCTCGGGCGTGCAGGCGTCGCTGTCGGCGAGTTCGTGCCGTCCGTCGATCCAGCCGTCGTTGTAGGCGGTGACGAGCGGGTCGTCCGACTCGGGCGCGGTGGGGATCGGCTCGACACAGCCGGTGGCCATGAGGTCGTCCCGCCCCTCGGTCCAGCCGTCGTTGTACGCGGTGGCAATGGCGTCCTCGGTCACGAGCGTGACGGTGGCCAGCGGGGCGGGAAGGGGCGTACCGGCGTGCGGGTCGGCCGTGCCGGGGCCGAACGCGGCGGCGGCGCCGAGGAAGGCGGCGGCGAGCCCGGCGGCGAGGAGTGCGGCGGGGCGGGGGCGGCGGGTCATGCGCATTGCGGGTGTCCTTCGTTCGGGAGTGCCCGGGGTTGCTCTCCCCGGTGCCGCCGGTGGGCGGGGCTCCAGAACGTACAGCCGAACGGAAGAAAAGTACAGCTGTAAGAATCCCTGAGAGTGCTCACGGGTCAATTCACCTGCATGTTTACGGTTCCTTACGGCTCGACCGTTGCGCTTGATTCTTATTGCTGTACTGTTCTTCTTGCGGGTTCGCCCCGCAGCCCCGGAGAGCACCGGGGCCCAGCCCGAACGAAGGAACGCACCATGGCCCCTGTCACCCTTGCCAAGCCCACCGACGCCCGTGAGCAGGCCATCGCCGCCCACTCCGTGCGGATCGGCATCGCTGCCTCGAATTCGCGCCTCCACTACGGGGACGCCCGCCGGTGGGCCTCCCGCCTCACCCCGGAGAGGCGCGACACGATGCGGCGCTCCGGCACGCTGAAGTTCTCGCCCCTCACCTGCTTCGCCCTCGCCGAAGTCATGCGCGAACACGGCGAACTCACCGCCGACGACGGCGTGTGCACGTACGCCGAACTCAAGGCGATCTGTACGGGCCACACCGCCTGACGCTCCGCACCGCCCGCCGTACCCACCGGCGGGCGGTGCGCCCCGCCCCCTCACCGGCCCTTCCGGTGGCGGCGCAGGGCGCACCGCCCCACCCCACAGTCCCGGAGAGCACCGGGACAGGCCCGAACGAAGGAAGCCCACCGTGACCACTGCCACCGCCCGCGCCGAAGCCATGGCGCTGCAGGTCCTGATCTCCGCCCGCCTCCACAACGGGCGTGTCGTCACTCACGACCTCGTGGACGCCGTCATGAGCCGCGACTACGCCACGGAGCAGGGCAAGGCGAACAAGGAGATGGTGCGCCGCATCATCCGCAAGCGCGCCGCATCGGAGTTCGTCCGGGTCATCTTCACTGAGGATGAGCGGTACTGGGCCATCCGCGAACAGCTCCACCGCATGAGGACTGACGAGGTGCGCGCGCTCCGCGACGAGATCGCCGGATGGGGCGACGACGACCCCCGCAGCTGGGACCAGACGCTGAACAACGCCATCTCCGTGCGCCTCTCCGCCCGTCAGCAGACACGCCGCCTGCAGAACTGCGAGCCGGTCTCCATCCGCCTGTGGCGTGAACCGCGCCGCACGGCCCTCCCCTCCCCCCGCGACCTCGACCAGCTCTCCCACGAGCTCATCGAGCTGGGCCCGACTGCCCCTGTCGACCTCCGCCCGGAGATCACCGAAGCGCAGGCCGACGTCGAAGACGCCCGTGAAGCTCTCAGGACCGCCCACACCGGCCCGGACCGCGACCGTGCCACTCGGAACACCCACGCCGCCGTGAAGCGCGCCCACGCGGCTATCCGCGCCGTCGAGGAGCGCAGCCCGAACTTCGCCGCGTTCCGCGCTCACGCTGTCGCCGACACCGCCGCTCTCCGTCTCCGCCCCGAGGACCTGACCGAGCTCATGCGTCACCTCCTGGCCCTCGCACCCGGCGCGCCCTCCCCACAGCGCCGCGCGCTCGTACCCGCGCACCGCGCCCTCGAGGCCGCGACCGCTGCCGTGGAGGCCGCTGACGCACTCGATGGGCTGGCCGGCCTCCAGGCCTCGAACGCCGCGCACGACCAGGCGCGCGACGCCATCGAGGAGGCCCGCGCCGCGATCCTCGCCATCGAGCCCACCGCCAAGCAGATGCGCGGCACCGACATGCCCGTGACCCCCGAGACCATCCGCGCCGCCGCCCGCGCCTACAACGTCGCCAACACCCATCCCGAGGAACTGGCCGCGATCGAGACCGGCACGCCCACCGTGCAGGTGTGGAGCCGCAGCAGCGGCGGACTCGGCCGCGAGATCATCACCACCATCACCGCCGGAATCCGTGCCGACATCGGCCACGTCCCCGCGCACCCCCCAATCGTGCTGCGCTTCCGGCGACTCGACGGACGCATGACCGCCGCCGAGAACGCCCGCCGACTCCTGTGGCGCGTCAACCCCGCGAAGCGGTACCTCCGCGTCGAGGACGTCCCGGTCGAGTTCGAGCAGGACTCCCGGGTCTGACATCCGATCCGGTGCCACCCGCCGATCCGCGCGGGCGGCACCGATCGAGCCTCGCACGCGCACGCGCGCGTGTGAGCGGTCCAGAAAGTCCAAAAACCCCGCCTGCCTGGCCTTTTCCCGCGCTCTCGGCCACGGGCCCGCCCGTAGGCCTGTTCGTCGCTCTGAGGAAGGTTTCTGCCCCCATGCCTCTGCCGTCCTGGCTCCAGCCCCACCTGCCCGCCGCCGAGTCCCCCCAGTACACGTTCGAGTCGTTCGCCGACGAGGTGGCCCGTCTGTTGGGTCTGCCCCCGACCATGCGCACCGGGGAGTTCGAGCGCAGCTCCGAGACGGATCACGTGTGGTTGCTGTGGAAGTCCGACCGGGGCGGAGCGAGCGTCATGGTGGAGCGGCCGTACGGGGAGCTGCGCGCGGCGCTGGTCATCAAGGTGTGGTGGCACCAGTCCCCGGACCCGGCCGACGTCGCCGCGATGGTCCGGGCGTACGAACGGCGCGGCCGTGTCCAGTCCCTTCGGTCCCTGCTGGCCTGGATGCTGCGCCGCCGCTGAGTTCCTGGTCTGTCCCGTAGCTCCCCTCCCGTTCCCGGCCGTCGCCGGATCCCCGAAGGAACATCGAGTGTCTGCGCCTGCCCTGTTCGATCTGCCCGCCCCCGCGTCCGCTCCCGTCGCGGCTGTGCCGGCCACCTTCCGCCGGTCCGGGATCACCGTGCTGTCGTACGGGCTCGGCGCGGACAGTACGGCGATCCTGCTGATGTTCCTCGCCGACCCGGAGCGGTACGGGCTGCGTGCGGACCTGTCGGACCTGGTGATCGTGCACGCAGTCACCGGGGATGAGTGGCCCGACTCCCTGAGCTACGTCGACCGGTTGGTGCTGCCGTTGCTGCGCCGGGCCCGGGTGAGGCTGGTGCAGATAGCCAGGGGCGGGCCGGAGGACGCCGACGGCGTGGTCGTCCTGGACGACTCCCGCCAGCCCCGCCGGATCATGGCTCAGGGCCCGTGGAGGCTGTCTGACGAGCTGCGCACGGCCGGGACCGTCCCGCAGATGGCTCGGGGCAAGCGGACGTGCTCGATCAAGTTCAAGGGCTGGTGCCTGGACCTGTGGGCGGCGCACGAGTTCGGCACGTCCAGCTTCCGGCGCGTCATCGGCTACCACGCCGACGAGATGGACCGGGCGGAGAAGGACTCCGGCATCCAGCGGGGCCTGAACGCCGAGGCCGGCCGGACGATCTGCGAGCCGTACTACCCGCTCATCCACGCGCGCATGAAGCGGGCCGCCGTGGAGGCGTACGTCCTCGGGCAGCTCGGCGAGCCCATACGCAAGTCGTACTGCGCGCAGTGCCCGTTCAGTGGCGTGTGTGCCTCCAGGGACGCGCACGAGGAGCGGCTGAGGGCCCATCCGCACGTCGCGGCCGACGTGTTGCGCATGGAGTACGTCTCCCAGGCCTTGAACGAGCGGCAGGCGCTGTACGGCGAGAAGTCGCTGCGGAAGCGGCTCACGGACGACGGGCGGAACACGGCGGTCCTGGACGCGTTCGAGCTGTCGCTGGGGCAGGCCGCGTACGCGGTGTACGAGGTGCGGCGGGTGTACTTCGCGGCCCGTACGGACGACTGCCGTCAGTGGCACGGCAAGACGTGCCGGTCGCCGCGCTGGTGGTGCCGTGAGCCCCGTACGGAGGTGTGCCGTGCCGACCACCCGGCCAGTGACTTCGCGCCTTGGTGCTCTGGGCTGGACGGATGCCGGGGGCAGACGAAGAAGGGCCAGGCGTGGCGGTCCGTGCGTACGGTGTGGGAAGGCTCCCGAGCTGGGGCGGAGGCGTACGTGCGGGCGTTGGCGGTCGCCCACGGCATGCGGCTGGAACGGGGCGAGCACTCCCGGATCGAGCGGGCCCACTACCTGACGGGGGGCGACAGCTATCCCACGGCGTTCGCGTACCTGGTGGCGGCGCCGGCCGGGGTGCGCGACAAGCAGCGCCCGAAGTTCGAGGAGCGGTTCACTCAGCTGACGGGCCGGGACGGAACCGTGGGCGAACCGGTGCGGGAGTTGCCGAAGCCGACTCCGCCCAGCCGTACGGGCGGGGTTCCCTGCATTCGGCGGGCGAAGACGATCGACGGTGTCACGTTGATCGCGTGACCTGATAGTGCAGCCGTGACACACGAGCGCCGCGAAGGTCTTATTCCTCGGGGCCTACTACCTCCCGCGTTCTTATTGCTGTACTATTCGACGTGTTGGCGGAGAGCACCGCCGACAGCCCGAAGGAAGGAACACTGATGAACGTTTCCCTGGCCGTGAGGACGCTGCCGGAACTCACCGCGCACTACGGGCCGATGCGCACGCTCCTCCACCACAAAGGGCTCACGTCCCTCACGCTCGAGCAGCGCGAGACGTACGAGCTGAGCATCGCCCGTGGGGAGGTGCTGCGGGAGTCCCGCATCAACTACGCCGACGGTGACCTCCTGCTGCGCATCACGTGCGTCAAGTACATCGACCCCGAGTCCGACGGCGTGCGGTACGCCGTCGACTACATGTCGCCCACGGCCTCTTACCTCACCCGTGACCACTCGGTCCGTGGCATCGCGGAAGTGGCCTACATCCACGCGGTACTCGGCGAGTTCGCGGCCCCGACCCTGGATCTCTCGCGGGAGCGGTTCAGTGACCTGGCCAGCTTCTACGACGTCACCGACGTCATCTGACCGGTCCGGTCTTCTCACCTCTCGCCGGGGCGCGACGTTCACGGCCGCGCCCCGGCACCCTCCCCCGAAACCTCTTCCGTACATCAGGAGTCCGCGCCATGCCTTCCCCCAAGACCGTCGCCTCCCAGTCGCCGAGCGCCGCCGAGAAGCGCCCCATGCGCGCGGGTCTCGCCGTCACCCCCGACTCACCCCGCCGTGGGGAGATGAAGCTGATCGTGGAGCTGGACCGCGAGATGATCGGGGTCATCTTCGACGAGTCCCTGGCCAAGCTGTCGCGCGGCGCGTTCGCCGCCTGGTCCTCGAAGTGCCGCAACCGCGGCGGCATCGTCGGCTTCTACCCCTCGAAGGAGGAGGCGGCCGAGGCCATCGCAGACCTGTACGCCGAGACCGGCCCCGAGCACAGCAAGGCCCCCGAGGACGCCGAGCAGCGTGCCGTGTTCCTCGCTCTGCCCACCGTGCGCCGTGACGCCATCGCCCGTGAGGCAGCGGACCTGTTCTACGCCACGCGCACCACCGCGACCGAGTGCTGGACGGACGCGATGGCATGGGACGAGGAGGAACACCCCGGGGCCGACCCGGAGACGGGCGAGCCGGTCTACGTGCGTACGCACTCCGCGACGACCCGGCACCTGCCCAACCCCGATAAGCGGGGCCCCCGCACCCTGTGCGGTCAGGAGTGGCAGCTCGCTTCCTGGTACCGACACCAGGGCCAGATCCGCCGCCCCGACGGCTGGATGATCCGCGACCTCCCCGACTGCGGCGGGTGCGGGAAGTCGCACGCCGCCCGGCAGGCCCGCGCCGCGTAGCAGCTCCATCCGGCCGGGGCGCGCCCTCACCGTGCCCCGGCCCTCTGCGCCGCCCCTCTCCGCCCGCCTCACGCCCCAGGACGCCCGCCATGCAGACCGCGACCCTCTTCGATCTCCCCGCCATCCAGACTGGCCCCCAGGTCGCCCCCGCGGCCGCTCCGGCGAAGAAGGCGCGCCGCCCTCGCAAGGTGCACGCGTCCGTGCCGCTCATGCCGTCCACGACCGTCCCCGACAAGCTGATTCGCGAAGCGGACTGGGTCGTCGTGTCGTCCTCGGGCGGCAAGGACAGTCAGGCGATGCTCTGGTACGTCGTTCGGCGCGCGAAGGCCCTGGGGATGCTGGACAAGGTCGTCGTTGTCCACGCGGACCTGGGCCGGGTCGAGTGGGAGGGCACCCGCGAACTCGCCGAGCTGCAGGCACTCCTCGCGGGGGTCCGCCGGTTCGAGGTGGTCCAGGCGTCGGGCGCCGATCTCCTCGACCGCGTCGAGATCCGCTACGGCAAGCTCAAGGCCAAGGCGGAGAAGGAAGCCGTCGAGCGGGGCGAGGACCCGACCACGGCGAAGGTCCCGCCGGCTTGGCCGTCGAGCGCAGCACGCTGGTGCACCCCGGACGCCAAGCGAGGCCCGATCCGGACCCTCTACACGCGGCTCACCGCCGAACTCACGCACCTGGGCCGCCCCGTACGCATCCTGGAGTGCATCGGCCAGCGCGCCGCCGAGAGCAGCCAGCGGGCGAAGCTCGCCGAGGTGGAGATCAACCAGGGGGCGAGCAACGGCCGACGGCACGTCACCACCTGGCGGCCCATCCACGCGTGGAGCGACCGGAAGGTGTGGCGCGAGATCGCCCGTTCCCGCCTGCCCTACCACCCGGCATACGACTGGGGAAACCGGCGCCTGAGCTGCGTGTTCTGTGTCCTCGGATGCAACAGCGACCTGGTGAACGGCGCGCGGCGCGTGCCGGAGCTCGCTGCGGCGTACGCCGAGACCGAAGTCAAGGTCGGGGCCGACTTCAAAAAGGGCCTGTCGATGCGGGAGATCATCCGGCGCGCCCAGGCCCTGGAGGAGGCCGAGGGACCGGCCGCGCGGCCGCCGATGGGCACTGCGATGGCCGAGCACATCGGATGGGCGGAGACCAACAAGTACCGCAACCGTCGGGCCGCGCTGTACGGCCTCGCCGCTTGACCAAGCCGGGGGCGCGCGAGGGCCGCGCCCCCGGCCCGAACAGCACTGTCGAGCGCTGCGCCTGAACTTTTGGGAGAACGAACCGTGTACGAGAACCGACCGCTCCACAGCTACGCCATCACGAAGATGTCGAAGGGCCAGCGGAAGGTGCTGCTGGCCGCCGTCGACGGCGGGGGGCGTCTGCCCGGCGGTGTGGTGTCCGCACGCGTGCTGGAGTCGATATCGGAGGCGTGGGCGCGCACCGAAGAGGAGACCGGCAGCCGGTTCCTCACCCCCGAGGGACGAGCCGCGCTCCTTCCGACCGACCGTTACCGGCAACTGCGGCGTGCGAACCCGCAGACGGGAGCGGTCTACGGTCTGAACCACCGAGACGGCCAAGGGCTGAGCCGTGACGGGCTGGTCATCTTCCAGAGCAGTGACGGCCGGATCGCGGAGGCCACCGAGCACTGGCGGACGAACGCCTACCCGTACATCACCGAGCGCGGCCGAAAGCTGGTCGGCATGCCGCTGACCGCTCCGTCGTTCGCCGCTCGCCTGCCCATCGGCTCTCGTGCCGTATGGGTGCGGGACGGGAAGCCGGACATGCCCGTGGAGGTGAAGGGTTGGCCGTTCGGCGACGGCACGGTGCGCGTCCACCCCCTCGCCGACGACTGGCCGGGTTACCGGGAGACCGAGGTGCCGGCCGCCGAGCTTCACCCGTAGTGACCCGCCCCGCTGTCCAGCGTGGGCAGACTGACCCAACCCCTTTCACCTGATGGAGAGATGACGATGAACGACATGCCCGAACTGGACCTGAACGACGAGCTTGAGGCCCTGCGGGGGCTCGCTGCTGCAGCAGGGCAGCCGGTCGAGCCCGGTTCGGCGACCTGGGAGCAGGTCAAGGTGTTGGAGGAGCGCGCAACCGCGGGGCACGAGCTGGCGGAGCGGTTCGCGAGGTTCGACGCGCGGGCGAAGGCCGAGCGGTGGGCGCCGCGGGAGTGGCGGCGCGGTCGGGAGCTGTCGGACGAGGATGTCTCGACGCTGGTCGAGAAGTGGCCCGACCTGGCGGCCCTGGGCTCCACGTTCGTGCGCAGCCTCGCCGCGGCCGGGTTCGCGCCGTTCCAGATGGCCAACCTGGTCAAGCAGGTGCAGGGGCGCCGCGGCCTGCCGGAAATCCAGCCTGGAGACGTGGTGGAAGCGATGCTCGCCGGCGGCGGGGAGCCGAAGACGATCCGGCTCAAGGTTGACCGGACGCCGTGGCCGGGCGGCCCGGACAGCACGGTCCTCAGCGACGGCAAGGCGGTGACGGCGGTGGTGACTGCGTCCGTGCGGGTCGTCGAGGACGACGGGACGACGACGGCGCGTCTGGTCGCCGACGAGAGCTGAGCCGCTGCGGGGGCCGTCCGGTCGGGCGGTCCCCGCATTTCGCGGGTTCCCCTTCCCCATGATTCTCATTGCTGTACTATTCGGAGTGTTGGCGGAGAGCACCGCCGACGAAGCCCGAACGAAGGAACCTGCATGTCTTCTGCCGTCCTCTTCGACCTTCCCACGCCCGCCGCGAACAGTGCAGTCGTACGACCGGCCGCCCCGAAGAACCCCGGACGCCGCTCGTACGACGACGTCGACCGCGTGACGTACCTGGGCACACATCAGCCGTCGTGGCTCGCCCGGCCGGAGTTCGCCGAGGACTGCATCCCGCTGTGCGTGGCGAACCACCGGCTCAGCGGCCGCAAGACCCTGCCGCGCGCCGTCACCCCCTGGATGCTCGACAGCGGCGGCTTCACGGAGCTGTCCAAGCACGGCCGTTGGACCGTGTCCCCGTACGACTACGCCAAGTTCGCCCGCCGGTACTTCGACGAGATCGGCATGATGGACGTCTGCGCGATTCAGGACTGGATGTGTGAGGAGGAGATCCTCGCCAAGACCGGGTTGACGGTCTACGACCACCAGATCAAGACCGTGGCGTCCTTCCTGAACCTGATGACGCTGGACGGGGATCTGCCGTGGATGCCCGTGCTGCAGGGCTTCACCCTGGACGAGTACCTGCGGTGCGTGGACCTGTACGAACAGCTCGGCATCGACCTCACCCTCGAACCCGTGGTGGGCATCGGCTCGGTATGCCGTCGCCAGACCACCGACGAGGCCGTACGCATCATCGAGACCCTGTGGTCCATGGGCATCCGCCTGCACGGCTTCGGCTTCAAGGTCACCGGCCTGCGCGAGGTGTCCCACCTGCTCTACTCCTCCGACTCCCTCGCCTGGTCGCTGAACGCCACCAAGCGGGCCCCGATGCCCGGGTGCACGCACAAGCACTGCGGGAACTGCCCCAGGTACGCCCTGGCGTGGCGGAACCGTCTCCTGAACTCCCTCCCCGATCACCGGCAGCTCCTCACGCTGACCGCCTGATCCACCAGACTCCCGGGGCGTCCACCACGGGCGCCCCGGGCCCCCACTGGCGGGTGAGCACCCCGCCGCCGACCCGAACGAAGGGACACCACCACCATGTACAAGAAGCCCGACCTGAACGCCCCGCTCGCCCGACTCCGCGAGAACGCCGCGGCGTGGAAGGCCAATCTCGCCCGTCTCACCAGCCGTGAGGGGCTGGACCAGGACACCTACGCCTGGCCGATCGCGCGCATGGAGGAGCGTGACGACCTCGCGAAGCAGATCGTGGACGACTTCGCCGAGGTCGACGAGGTGATGACGAAGCACCTGGGCACCGGCAGCGCCGCCCCGGCGGCGTGGAGTGTCACCCCCCTCACCGACGAGGAGCTCGCCGCGGCTAAGGCCGACTGGCCGGAGCTGGGCATGTTCGCGGACGACACGATTCGCCGGATGGTCGACGTCGTCGGCATCCGCATGGTGCGGGCCATGGCACAGGAGGCCGTGAGGCGGGCGCCCGCCGTCCTGAGCGCCGTTGAGGCCCGCTCGTCCAAGTAGTCACCACCGAGCCGCCCACGGCCCGCCCCAGATCCGGGAGCGGCGTCGTGGGCGGCTTCCTCGCCCCTCCTCGGAGCCGGAGAGCACCGGCCCCGCCCCGAACGAAGGAACGCACCATGTCCCGTGTCACCCGCTCCCACACGATCCGCCGCCACCTCGTCGAAGGCGGCCTCGTCGACCTCGGCCTCGACATTGCCGCGCAGCAGGCTGGCCCCGACGGTCACGAGACCGACGGCTTCTCCGTGCGGCAGCACCGCGGCGAGGGCGACGCCCTGGTCGTCGTGGCCGGCGCGTACGGCCCGAACTGGCTCCGGACTCTGGCGGAGATCAGTGGCCGTCTGGAGGAGCGGCACATCCGGTGCACGGTCATCGCCGAGGCGCCCGCCGTGGCCGACCACGAGGTGTTGGTGCGGTGGGCGACGTCCGCGGAGCTGCAGGCCCGCACGGCGGCCCGGGAAGCCCGGCAGGCCCCGCTCAGGAGACTGCTCCGGGAGCAGAAGGCCAACGAGCAGCGCCAGGCGCTCGAGGACGCCGGTCAACCCGGCCTGTTCTGACACAGCCCGCGAGGGTGCGACGTTCCACACCTACCGGCCCCTCCACCGATCGGAGTTCCCCGTGAGTGCCCGCACCTGGCGCCCCGACGGGCCCGGCTCGTTCCAGGCCCCGGCCCAGGTGTGGGCTGTCCGAGATCGGACCGGCCGCATCTGGACGCGTGGCAAGACCCGTTGGACGTGCACTGGGTCGAGCTGGATCCGGTGGCGTGTCCTCGTCGCCGAGCACGGCCCGGTGACCGAGGAGCCTGCCGCAGAAATCGCGTGATCGGCCGGGCGGCGTCGGTGCCGCCCGGCAACATGATCCCTCCCAGTACCACCGCTGACACACCATCCGAGAGGCCCGACGATGATCACGATGATGCTGCACTTCCCCCACATGGACTGGACCGTTCAGCTTCCCGCCGTTCCCCGGCAGGGCGAGTCACTGTGGTGGGGGGAGGGGAAGTTCACGGTGACGTCCGTGGACTGGCTGCCAGAGCGGGAGGGCCCCGGCGGGGTCTCCGTCGAGCTGGAACCGGCCGACATGGAGGCGCACAAGGTCATGGAACAGGAGAAGGCCGAAAAGCAGTAGAGCGAGGAGACAACGCAGGCCGCGCGGAGCCGCGCTGCACGGCCTGCTCCCGCTGAACCGCTCGTCGACGTGCGGGCAGTTGGTTATTGTGGCCTCATTGCTCCCCGCAGCAGCGGGGGTGACCCAGTCGCTGAACCTCTTCGGCTGATCGGTCGAGAGCTTTCCCCGCCGACGCGGGGGTGTCCCACCGTGAGCCTGCCACGGCCACGGTGCGGCTTCCTGTCTGTAAGCACGAGTTCGGGTACCAGCGCACCAGGTTCTTTTGGCTCCAACAGCCGTTCGACCGTCGGGCCGGTGGAGGGCCGGCGCACAGGCGCAGCCAGCGAGAAGAGGCCGCCAGGGGCCGGGGTGAACGGTCGACCACCGGTTCGAGGGTGGTACCAAAACTCGTCCGTACCGTGGTGCCCATTCACGTGCCTACAGACAGGCTTCCTGCTCCCCGCAGTGCGGGGATAGCCCCGGTACCTCGCTATGAGGCCGCTCGGGCGCGCTCCCCGCACCTGCGGGGTCAAGTCGAAGGGATGGAAGGTGTCTCGTACCCCTGCTCAGCCTCACCCCCTGGCCGAGTACGCAGAGCGGATCGACGCCGCGAAGGTCTACACACTCCGGCAGCTCGCCGAGCTGATGGAGCTCGCCCCCTCCAGCGTGTCAGGGATGGCCCGCTACGGCTGGCTCCCCGGCAGTCGCATGAAGCCCCACCGCCGCGGCGGCCGCGCCTACACCTGGACGGGGAAGCAGTTGCTGCGCCTGGCCGCGCGCCCGATCCGGGTGCAGTACGACCATGAGCGATACGCGCCGTCGACGCTGTACCGAGTCGGTTGCCGGTGTCCGGCCTGTGTACGGGCGCACAGTGCCGACAGCCAGGAACGGAAGCGGGCACTCGCCGACGAGGCCTTCCCCGCGGAGGAGCGGGCCCGGCTCGTCGCCCTGGTCGTGGACGCCACGCCCGTGGCCGAGGCCGCGGCCGAGGTCGGCGTGACCGTGGGGCAGGTCTACGGTCGGGCGACCTGGGACGCGGCGTTCGCCGAGGAGATCGACGAGGCCGCATGGTCCCTGTGCGTGCTGGGCCAGACCGATCCGGCGTGCGGCACACCGAGCGGCTACCGCGGTAATCCGCGGGGTCAGTCTCCGCGGCCGGCCTGCCGGGGTACCGGGTGCAGGGAGTGGCGGCGGAGTCAATCCCAGGTGGAGCGGGCCGAGGCCGCCGCGGTGTGAGCCGACCGCCCCCGTAACGCGCGGTGGCCCCGGACCGAAGTCCGGGGCCACCTTGCGATCCACCGCCGCTACTGCGGCGCCAACTTGCTTGCCTTGCGGACCGTTCATACGTCCCTGGGGCACCGCTGCTATTGCAGCGCTCGCAAGCTCGTGTCTCATGTCGTTGCGATCCATCTCCGCTGATGCGGAGCCAACCCGCGTGTGCGCGTATCGGCATCGCCATCCCTCAAAGGGCTGATGAAGCCCACGCGCGGGTTCCCCCGTCCCTTGCGGGGCGAGGTGGTTAAACCGTAGCAGGACGGGCCGACAACCGGTGGCCGATCGGCCGATCCTCAGCCGGCGAACTGCCCTATGCTGCCTGTGAGGTCCACACGCGAAGGCCCGGCCACCACATTTGGCCGGGCCTTCGTGTGTGTCGGGCGCAGGGGCGCTACTTGAGGGCCTTCCGCGCGGCCTTCTTGGCTGCCTGCTCTGCCTTCTGCATTCGTTCGAGGACGGCGTCGTAGACCGTGGTGTCCTTCGGGTCGGCGAAGGCCTCCAGGAGGCGGAGCTGTACCTCTGAGCGAGGGATCCGCGAACGGTTGAAGGCGTTGGCCAGGTCGACGGCCCGCCGGTCCACGGCCTGTGTCACTGCGGGCGGGATTGCGGGAGCGGGTGACGCCGGCAGCTCCCCGAGGAGCACGCCCTTGATTGTCTTGGCGAGGGTGTCGGGGTCCTCGTCGTCCTCGAGCTTGAGGTCGCCCGGCATGAGCTTGCGGGTCTCCTCCAGGCGTTTGGCGGTGACGTTGTCCTTCCCCCAGGTGTCAGCGACCAGGACGTAGACGGCCACCGCGGCGTTGAGGCCGTACGCGTTCTTCACGGGGACGAGTTCGCGGACCTGGCCCGGGTTCGTGTCGTATCCGCGCGCCATGAGGACTTCGCCGACCGGCCACGCGGCCCGGTACTGGTTGCACTTGGAGACGCTGATGCCCTTCTCGACCAGAGCCCACTCCTCGATCGTCGCGTAGAAGCGCTCGGGCTCGAGCTTGTGGGGTGTCCGGCGGAAGAGTCGGCCGGTGGCCATGGTGTCGAGGGACTTGCCTGCCATGAACCACGCGGTCTTGTGAAGCTCAATGCCCTGGTCGCAGAGCGCAAGGCGCTCTTCCTCTTCGGGGGTGAGCTCGCCCTCCCCGGCGGGCTCGACGGGGTCGGGGATTTTGTCCAGGCCGGGCCGGACCTCTTCCACCGCGGCCGCGACGTGCTCGGCGATGAGCGTGGCCTGAGTCTGCTGGTGCTTCTCGTCCCGGCCGGTGTCGACGGCGGTGAGGGTGTTCGCGGTCTCCTGCGGCTCGTCCTCGTCGCCCCACCCGAGGTCGAATTTTTCGCTCATGCGGCCTTCACCAGTCCTGCGTTCTCGGCGATCGTGCGGAAGAAGCCGGCGGTGTCGGAGCGTGCCGTCTTCTTGTAGTGGGTGACGGGCAGCCCCTTGTTCCGAGCCTCCTTGAGGTCTGCCGCACGGACGGGTACCTCGCCGAGGCAGCGCACCCGCTTGTGGTTCTGCAGGTGCTTGTAGACCGCGGCGTCGAAGTGCCCCATGGGCTTCTGGACGCGCCCTATGACCAGGCCCAGAACCTCGAAGTCGTCTCGCTGGACACGTGCCATGACCTTCGAGTGCTGGCCGAGCTGCCGGGTGAGCCCCTTCATGGCCCACTCGTCGACGTCGGTCATGATGATCGCGGCATCCGACCCGGCGAGCTGCGAGTCCGTGTCCAGGTCCAGCGCGGGGCGCTGGTCGACCAGGATGTCGTCGAAGAACTCGCGCAGCTTGTCGATCATGACGCGATACAGCGTCAGGCCGGTCCCCGTGTCGCGGAGGTCGCTGGAGAGGCCGGCCATGTCGAGGCTCGCCGGGAGGAGGTAGAGCCCGGGGACCTTCGTCTCGTGGATGAGCGGGACGGGGTCGAGGGCGTCGATGACCACCTGTGCCTGGGTCAGGTCGTTGGGGCCGGGTGGCTTGACGCGGAAGCCCTCGGTCAGGTTGCACTGGGGGTCGCCGTCGAGGAGGAGGACTCGGCGGCCGTGCTCGGCGAGGGAGCCGCCGAGGTTGATGGTCGTCGTCGTCTTGCCGACGCCGCCCTTCTGGTTGCACATGGCGACGACGCGGCACATGTCGGGGTGGTGCTGCTCGAGGATCGCGCGGACGCGTTCCCGTCGCTCCTGTTCCGTTTCCTTGTCGTCCGGCTGCGCGCCGCCGGACGGTTGGGCCCCGATCGTGGGCGCCGCGGTGGTTTCTGTCATGGGAGGGACGATAGTCAGACCGTCGCCCCGTTTCGGGCAGCGAGCCCGTATCGGTATGCGGATCCGTACGTGATAGAGCCTGGCAGGTCACTCGTACGGGGTTGTGCTCGCCTGTCCCCGGCCAGCTGGTGGTCGGTGCCTCGCCGCAGCGCAAAGGCCCCCGCTTCCGGAGCTACCGGGAGCCGGGGGCCTCGTGCTGCGCTAACCGTGAGATATGTAACCGGCGGTACGTGGGCATGCGATTCCTCGCTATCGTGCGACGCAGCGTCGACGTTCCGCCGCCATCAGCCGTGGCGGCGGGGCGTCAGACCGCTTGAGTGCCAGCTCCCTCCTCGGCCAGACCGGCCCTCATCCTCTCCGTCAGCTTCTCCAGCCGCAGGCGGTCATCCCAGGTGAACCACGGGTCCTCCGCCGGCAAGAAGCGGAGCACCTCCGCTACCTGCTGCCGTTCCCACATCCACTGGCCGACTGCGTAGCCGGTGGTGAGGCAGTGGACGACGATCCGGAAGCACGGGTAGGACCGGCTCTCCATCCGCACGGCGACCTTCGGGGCGTAGGTGGCTATCACGATCGCCAACTCGCTCTCGGAGCGGACCAGCGCCTTGACCGGCTCGATGAAGTCGGCGTTCTTCCAGACGAAGTTCATGCCGTCGACGGAGTCGTAATACTGGACTTGGATCTTCACGGTTGGCGCAACTGGCATAATTGCGTTGGGACTTGAGTTGTTTATGTCAGTGGCTGTCAAGTGATTTCCGATCGGTTTCACAGGCTCGCTTTTCGACTGCTCGAACAACCAAGGTCAGGCTTAGTTGCCGAGCACGTCAAATGTAAAGGAAACGTATAGGGCGTATGCGCAGACCAGGGCGATGGTGACACGTGTTTACGCGTCAGTAGGAAACGTTTCGATCACGCACGCCAAAAGGTTGTACGCGCTACATAACGAGACGATTACAGAAATCGCTTACTGAGGAGTCAGGTCACGGAATGCTGTGCACTGCCTTTTACGGCTTGACGTCGCGATATAACACAGTGCAACCTCGGCAACACGCCTTGCGTAACGCGAGCGCGAGAGGGGGCGAGCATGCATCCCATTTGCAATGTCCGATGACAAACCCGGGAGTTCTGTGGGAAATTCCACGCTCACTCTCGCCGGGCAGGCCCGGCAGCGAGACCCGGGCCGAGTAAGAACCGAACGCCGCCGCGATGCGCGACAGCAACGGCAATGCTCGTCACCCTCGCCCCCGGCCCTCGTCCCGTCCCCAACAAATGGGAATCAAACGCCCCATACGGAGCGAGCAAGGACTACCGCCGCATACCTCGCCCTGCCACGAATCGATCCAAGGAAGAGACCCTGATGCCACCCCTCCCCCCACCTGATCGCCTGCGCGCAACCACACCGCTGGTTCCGCCGACCTAAGTTCTGCACACGCACGCGCTTTCGAACTAGTATTCGAGAACGAGTCCCAGACCGAACGGACTACCGTGACGCTCTCCGATGCTGCACCGCACAACTGGCCCCCGCGCTCAGCCCTGTTCCCGGATGGGGGTGCCTCGCCCCTCTCGATCGGCGTGGAGAGTTCCATCGACTTCACCATCGGACCCGAGGCCTCGCCCGCAGAGGCCATGGAGCGGGCCGGCGCAATGGTCGGGCTGTCCCTGCCCCGGTTCCTCAAGGGCGTATGGGGCGCGGAGAGGGCATGCGCGGCGGCGCAAGCAGTGCTCGCCGAGCTGGTGGACGTCACCGCCCGCCATAAGGCAGGCATCGATCTGGTGGGCCGTGTCGCGTTCGACGGCTTGCACGTCACCGTGTCCGTGGGGGACATGCTCGGCCCGCTGCCCGATCCGGAGACAGAGCCGGGCCTGTATGTGGTGCACCGTCTCGCCTCCGTGGTGGGGCAGTACGACGGCTACCAGGGCGGCCGGGTCACCTGGGCCTCGGTCGCAGCGTGAACGCAGCAACGCCCCCAGCCGGAACCCCGGTGGGGGCGCGAAAGAGGCTCGACCTACAGGTCGAGAACAGCGCGGACCGCACGCTCGACGCGTTCCATGTCCTCGCTGGAGATGTAGCCGAGAAGCTTCCCCTGCTCGAAGCGCTGTTCCCGGAAGGCTGCGATGTCGGGGGCCATGACGACACCGTTGACCGGCTCCGTGATGGGCACAGTGACGAGGGTGTCCCGAGCGTCCTCCGCCTCTTGGACGATGGCGCACAGGATGCCGCCGGGGTGCAGCCGGATCACGGCGTTGTTCTCGATGACCAGGACGGTTCGTTCCCGGCCCACGGTGGGGACACGCCACACCGCCCCCCGCTGAATGTCGATCACGCGGCGTCCTCGAGGTCGGCCTCGATCGCCTCGTACACGTCGTCGAGAGAGTCGCCCTGGCGAAGTCGCCGGTACTCCAACATCGAGTCAGCCAGGAGCTTTTCCTCAAGCGCCTGTTCCACGTAGGCGGAGAAGTTCTTGCCGCCTGCGGCCTTAGCGCGCTGCTCAAGGTCCTGGGGCAGCGTGACGCTGACCTTGCTCCGGGCGGGTGTCTGGGGTGTCGTCATGACATCCATCCTACCGTTGGGATGACGCAGGTGTAAGGTGTGATCGCCAACACGAAAGTAGCGGCAGACATGCAGAAGGGGCGCCAACCTGGCCCGGTCGACGCCCCGACTTCCTACCCGGTCCTCGCCAAAGGGGGTAGGGACTGCTTTGGCAGCGAGCATACAGGCTGCTCGGCGCGGGCCACTCGTTTCCGCGCCCACCTGTGATATTCGCGATGCGCAGTTCCTGCTCTCTGAACAGACAGAGAGAGTCCACATGAGCACTACCCAGATCCGCGCGGCGCTCAACGCCCGCGCCGACCTTCGCCCCGTCGAGCGCCTGGTCCTGGTCCAGCTCGGCGACTTCGCCGGACCGGACGGTGTCGCCTTCCCGACCGCCGGCCGACTCGCCGAGGCCGCGAACGTGTCCGTCGCGACCATCGCGCGCGTGCTGGACCGCCTCGCCAAGCTGGGGCTGATCGAGCGTACTGCCTCCCACACCGCGACCGGCGCTACCGCGCCGACGGTGTACCGCGTGATTGGGAACCAGGCGTGACCATCAAGCACATCGCGATGGTGCTTGAGGCCGAAGGGCTGGACGGACCCGAGAAGCTGCTCATGATCGCCTACTGCAACCGGACCGACGATCACGGGTACTGCTGGCCCGGCCAGCAGCGCCTCGCCGACGACTGCGGAACGTCCCCGGCCACGGTCAAGCGCGTCAAGAAGAAGCTCGTCGAGAAGAAGCTGATCGCCTCTCAGCGGCGCCTCGACCCGAAGACCGGCGAGCCGATCACCAACCTCACCCGCGTGAACCTCGAACTCCTGGCAGCCATGAAGCGCAGGCCGACGGACTACGACGACAACGTCATCGAGCGGATCACCTTCGACGCCGACGCACCCCTGCCACAGAAGAAGCGGAAAGCCCCGAAGGGGACCGGACAGGACGCTGACCAGGTGATGGCTCAAGATGAGCCCGACCCTGTGGACAACCCCGGAACCTCCCCTGACCTGCTGAGGGATCAAGTTGAGCCCGACCCTCAGCTCAAGATGAGCCCGACCCCCGGTCAAGTTGAACCCGACGTCCCCCCCAAGTTGAGCCCGACCTCGGGTCAGGTTGAGCCCCTAAACCTCAGCCACCCACCAGAGAAACCTCAAGGAACCGTCCTTCCATCCGTAGGTGCCACGGAGCCCCCCTCGATGGAGGGAAGGACGGACGGCAAGAAGTCCCCCCAGCAAGAGATTCCCCTGACCGAAGGAGTGCGGTTCCTGACAACACTCGGCGAGGCACACCCGAAGCTGCGCATCACTGGCAAGCCACTGCGGGATCAGGGGGCCGTCGTCGACATCCTGTTCGCCCGCGGCTGGAAAGACGAAGTCCTGTGGGAGCTGCTGACGCGGCCGCTCCCAGTGCCGCTGCGCAAGGACGTGAGCGCGATCATCGCCAAGCGGCTGAGCGACGCCCTGGATTCGCCGCTGCCCGGCCCGCGCCGGACATGGGAGGACGAGCCGACGCCCACCCCCCGACAGTTCACCGAGGGAGGCCACGCGCTTCTGCGGCGCCACGAGTGCCCCGGGGACAGCGGGCTCTGCGGCCGCCCGGTGGAGGCCGAGGGGGAGCTGTGCTTGCAGTGCTCGCGGGTACCCCAATCAGCGTGGTGACAGCGAGTCAAAGCAACTTCGCCCGCCTCGGAAGGCTCCGGGGCGGGCGGTCAGTCGGTGCTGCGCAGACGGCTGGCGGTGTCCGCGGTGGTCTCGGCCCAGTCGCGGTCCCAGTACCAGGCGATCGGCAACCCGTCGCGGGTGTCGATGACCGCGTACGGCAGGAGTCGGCCCTGGTACCGCATGTTGTCCTCGGGACGGTCGGCGACCGTGAACCGGGCCGCCGGCTGCTCGTCGGCCGGGCCGATGTGTGCGAAGCGCTCGGCGATGAGCGCCGTTCCCTTGCCGGCCTGGCCTGGGGGAGCGCGGCGCTGCCGGCCGGGCATCGGCACGTCCTCGGGACTCAGCCCGAGGTCCTGCAGGACCTCGGGCAGGACGCCCAGGTGTCGAGCGACGATGTAGGCGTTCTGTTCCTCGACGGTGCCGAACTCTCGGTTCCCGAGCCGTTCATAGGCCTTGAGCAGGACCTCGAGGGCCAAGCGCTCGGCACGCTCGTCGCGTTGCTCCCGGGCCGCGCGGATCTGCTCGACGAGCGGGGCGTACGTCGTGGCGAACGAGTCAGACACGGGGTGGCTCCTACCCACAACGGAACGGCGGGAAAAGTCACGCTACTACCCCCACGAAGGGCTTTTGATAACGGGCCAGGGCACCCCCTTCTTCTAGATGCTGTCTACGCGCGCAGCACGGGCCTTGGGCGGCATGGCTGGCAAGGGGGGGGAGGGGCGCCCTGGCCCGTTATCAAGAAGATCAAGGGAGTCGTTCGCTACGACCGTTTCGGCTCGTCGTGGACCCGCTTCACATAGGTCACTTCGGGCGTGGGGCGCGTCCGGAGGACACCACGGCGCCGGCCCTTGCGTACCACCGCGGTCAGCAGCTCCCTGGGCAGCTCCGCCTCGCGCAGGAGCACGGCAACCTCCGGCATCGGGACCCACTCACCGTAGGGAATCCCCATCAGGATCGCGTCGATTCCCGCGGCGGCCGCGGTCGGCGTGCGTGTGCTCATCTCGGATTGCTCCTTCATTCGGGCCCAGCCGCCCCCGGGTGCTCTCCCGGGCGCGTCTGCAGAACGGCGAGATTACAGTACAGCGATGAGAATGGACCAACCCTCAATCAGCCAGTGACTCGCAAAAGGTGGCCGGTTATGCTGCCTTTGCGCCACAGCGGAAGACGATCCTCCTCGAATCCCAGTCGGATTGCTGGTACGTCCGTCGCACGTCGATGGCGCATCACCGGCACATGGGGGGACACCAAGCCGTGACCGACACCGAAACGGTTGACCAGCTCATCGCACGCGCGGCCGCCGGCGGGGCAGACGCCCCGGCGGCCATGAGTGCCTTCTACGCACGACTCAACGGAACCGTCTTCGGCTGGGTCCGCCAGTACGTTCGCGACCCACACACCGCAGAGGATTTGGCTCAAGAGGTCTGGCTCAAGGTGGCTCAGAAGGTGGGGACCTACCGGCCCGGCACGAACCTGATGGCCTGGCTCATGACCATCACGCGCAACACCGCCATCGACCACCTCCGCGCCGTCCAGCGGCGTCCCACTGAAGTCCTGCACGCCGACCACACGCAGCTCGACCGGCCGAGACCGGGCCTAACCCCGCACCAGCACGCCGAGCGCCGGCAGCTCGCCGAAGCGGTTGCCGCTCACATGGGCAAGCTCAAGCCCGACCAGCGGCGTTGCCTGCGGCTGCGCTTCTTCGACGGCTGCACTCCGGCGGATACTGCTCACATTATGGGCAAGACGGAGGGCGCCGTGCGGACTCTGACGCTACGGTCTCTGCGCAGACTGGCCCAGGTACTTCCGGAGGGGGACTCCTCCGCCGCTCTGGTGGAAGAGCTACTGACCATCGCCGTGGGTAGAGGAAATGTTGTCGGAGTTCGGGTGGAGACACGTGAGAGGGCGCAGCATGTTTCGACGCTCTGATGGATCTGAGCGCCTGGAGCGCGCCCTCGAGGGCGGCCCGGTGCCCCACGATGCGGAAACCCGGCGGCTCCTCGCGACCGCGGGCGCCCTGGCCCCCGGGCACGCCCGCAACCCGGCCCGGATCAAGGCCACGCATGATGCGTTCCTCAAGGCTTTCGAGCGGACCTTGAACCCGCTCGAGACCCGCGACGACGCCGGCAGCAGCGACGGTCTGGAGGAGACCGAACTGCACCGCCAGGAGATCGAACTTCCCGGCGGTGGACAGCTCGTCATCTCCGACCTGGAGCCGGTCACGCCCGATCGCCTCGACGAGGCGACGCGCATGTACGCCGACATACTCAGAGCCCGGTCGAAGGACCACCAGAGTTGAGCACGCCGCCTCTCGACAAGATCGCCATCGAGGTCGGTGACTTCCCCCTCGACGGCGCCGTCATCAAGCACAAAGGCAAGACCACGCTGTTCTTGAGGCCGCAGGCGTTCAGCACCGCCGTGCGGCACGTGCGCAACGTCCTCCCGCACATCACGCTGGAGGCTGCCGAGAACCTGGTGCGTGAGCAGTGCCCTGAGTTCCCGGACTTCGACGAACTGCTCGGCCTGACCGAGCTGCCTGCCCCCAGCATCGAGCGGCCGGCCGACCCGCCGGAAAGGGAGGACACGGAGCTTGGGCGGCGCAAGTGGCGGCACCGGGCCGTCGTCGTCGCGGCGCTCGTGCCTGCCCTGGCGGCAAGCTGGGCCTTGGGCAGGTACACGACCGTCGCCGACACCACGTCCAGCGACGCCACGGCGAGCGCACTCGACACCGCGTCCAGCCCGGGTGACCTCCCAGAGAGCCTGGCACCTTTCGAGGAGCCGAATTTCTCGCACTTCGCCGGGGCCGGGAACATCGACTGCAACCCCACCAATCCCCTTGAGGCGGAGTGCACCGACGCCGACGGCATGGTGATGTCGACGAAGGCCGCGACCGGTCCGGACTCGACGATTTTCACGTTCTCGTACGGCAGCGAGCGGGTTGGCCTGCGGATCTTCTACGACGTGGGGTACGTCGATACCTGGGCGCGGCAGGACGGCACGAAGGAGCTGTACCCGAATCTGCAGGTGCACGGCCGGTATGTGCTGTGGGGCACGGACCCCGAGCGCATCAAGGAGTACGGCGATCTCCTGGACCAGGACGCCAAGGTCGCCCCGACCCCGTTGGGGAGTGCCAAGCCTCTTCCTCCGCGGTTGGCCGCTCTGACCCTGGGCACGCTGGGGCTGGGCCCCCAGCAGGTCAACCGAATCATCGCGACCCCCGCGTCCGCGGCCACGGACGGGCCTGTCACGGTGGCGGCCCGGATGGTCCTGGGGTTGGACACGGAGGCGGCCCACTCAACTCCCGCGGGGGACGACATCGTGGCGCTCGCGGCGGGCATCGAGCCGAAGCCGCCGGTGGTCATCGGTACCGGTAGCAAGCCGGTGCCGGTGGTGCCCCGGGAGAACGAGCCGGTGCCCGTCGTGCCGGCGCCGAGGCCGACGCATCCCCCCACGACCGTCCCGGCACCGGACACGAACACCCCTGCGGAGCCGAGCGAACCGACCCCTGCTCAGCCGACGCCGAGCGATCCCCCTGCCGCCGAGGCCCCGGTGGAGGAGGAGCCAAGTACGCCGGCGACCGAGGAACCGACGGCCGAGGAACCGGCTCCGACGACTCCAGAGACCCCGGAGCCCGCACCGGCCGACCCGGTGGAGACGACGCCGGACGCTCCTGAGACGACCGAGCCGGCGAACCCCCCGGTGGAGGTGCCGCCGCCTGCCGAGGACACACCGGCGCAGGAGCCGGAGGTACCGTCTGCGGACAGTGAGGCCCACCAGAACGGCCACGGCCAGGACGATCTGCTCATCCTGGCTTCGGCTTGGACGGTCGGACCCTGAAACACCTACGGGGGCCCCGGATTCTCGTCCGGGGCCCCCTCAGTGCTGCGTGAGGTCCATCAGAACGGCGGCTCTCGCCCCGCCCACGGGTCGTCTGCGACGGGACGGCCCTGCGCTGTGACGGCCGAGCGTTGCGCCCCGCCCCCGGTCTTGGTGACCTTCGCGGTGGCATTGCGCAGGCTCACGCCGACCTCTTCGACGTCCAGCTCGTACACGGTGCGCTTGACGCCCTCGCGGTCCTCGTACGACCGCTGCTTGAGGCGCCCTTGCACGATCACACGCATGCCGCGGGTCAGGGACTCGGCGACGTTCTCGGCCGCCTGGCGCCACACCGCGCAGGTGAGGAACAGGCTCTCGCCGTCCTTCCATTCGTTGGTCTGGCGGTCGAAGGTGCGAGGGGTCGAGGCGACGCGGAACTTGGCGACTGCGGCGCCGGACGGGGTGAAGCGGAGTTCGGGGTCGTCGACCAGGTTGCCGACGACGGTGATGACGGTCTCGCCTGCCACAGACAGGGCCTTTCAGGGGGCGACCGGCCCGGCGGTCCGGGTCGGCCGGGGCGGTCAGGAGAAAAGGATCTGCCATGTCTTGGGGCCCGGCAGCCCGTCGGCGTCACCGGCCAGCGCCTTGTGGGCGAGCTGGAAGGCCTTGACGTTCTTCCGGTCGGCATCCGACCACTTCGGCCCGGGGCCGGTCGCGTAGTGCTGGCCGTAGCCCTTCCGCACGAGCTGCTTGCCGAGCGCGGTGATGTGGGCGTTGTTCTTGCCCGGCCCGAAGAACTGTCGGCCGGGGAACGGCGGCGCGGGCTTCGGCTTCGGCTTGCCCTCCTCCGGCTTCTCCGCCTTGATGCCGGTGGCCCACGCCTTCATGGCGGCCCGGCTGGCGAACCTTGCGGTGTTGGTGTCGATCGGCTTGTCGGTGTACTGGTGGATGAGCCAGTCCGCCTTGATGCGCGGCTTGCCGGCGGTCACGTAGTCCGCGATCCACAGGCCGTCTCCCGCGTACGAGGTGGTGTCCCGGCGGGTCCAGAAGTCGACGTTGCAGTACAGGACGACTCGGTGGTTCGGGCGCAGCTTCTTGACCTCGCGGATGAACTGGTCCTTCTCCTCGCACGTCGCGCGAGCGCCGGAGGATGTGTTCTCCCAGTCGACGGCGAGGATGTCGCCCGTGCGGGAGGCGCACTTGTCGACGAAGTACTTCGCCTGGGCCTTGATGTTGCCGGGCCACAGGAAGTGGTAGAAGCCGACGACGAGTCCCGCGGCGCGGGCGTGGCCGGCCTGTTCGGTCATGCGGGGGTTGACGTACGAACGGCCTTCGGTGGCCTTGATGAACACGAAGTCGGCGCCCTTGGTGCTGTACGTGGAGCTCTGGTAGGCACTGACGTCGTAGCCCTTGATGGTCGCGCTCGACTCGGAACTGTCCGACTCCGGCGGATCCTCGTCGGCGTCGACGGGCATGCCCGCCTTCACCCAGGCGTACAGGTGCTCACCCGGGCATTCAGTCGCGATGCCGTCCCGGTGCCCCTTCTT
The DNA here is from genome assembly GCF_036322545.1 of Streptomyces sp. SP18BB07. Classification (NCBI taxonomy): domain Bacteria; kingdom Bacillati; phylum Actinomycetota; class Actinomycetes; order Kitasatosporales; family Streptomycetaceae; genus Streptomyces; species Streptomyces sp. SP18BB07. The sequence continues at coordinate 101,484 of NZ_JAQYWT010000354.1, read as the reverse complement.
CGCCAGTGTCCGGCCGGTCTTGCTGCATGCCTTCTCGTACAGGGCGCGGCATGCGGTCAGGGCCTTCGCGCTCGGCTTCTGGTCGCCGCCGATGGCGATCTGAACGCTGAGGCCGGAGATGTTGTGCCCGGGGCAGTGGGCGCCCTGCAGGTTCCAGCCGCGGCCCTCGTAGACGTTGCCGGCCTGGTCGATGACGAAGTTGTAGCCGACGCCCGACCACCCCTGGTTCAGGTGGGAACGCTCGATCGTCTGGGGGACCTTGACGCCGGTGTAGTTGATCGGGTCGCCGCCGTCGTAGTGGACGAAGAACTCGGTTCGCTGCGAGAGCGCGATCTGGTCCGGGGTGCCGTTCCAGGGCTTCGCGCCCCACTCGGCGCGAGAGATGATCTTCATGGGGTGGTGCCCTCCGGTGCTGGTGGTCAGGGAGGGGCACCGTGGAGGGCGGCAGGGGTTAGTGTCGCGTGCTGGCGTCAGGGGTCGACGACCTCGGCGTCGACGATGCTGCCGTCCTCCAACTCCGGCGGATACTCGACGGCGAACAGACTCTTGTCGAGGCGTTCGGCGAGCGCGGTCAGGTCGACGGACTGCTCATCCTCTCCGGCCGGGACGCCGAGGCCGGTGATCTCGACGGCCAGCACGGCGTCCTTGCCGTAGTGCTCTCGGTGCTGACGCTCGAGATACCAGGCGTCCGCTCTCCAATCCGGTCCGGTCCGGTCCTCGACGGTCTCTGTGACGATCTCCCCGGTGACGGAGTCACGGAACTGGCGGGTGGTGACCTTGGTGACGATCCCGCCGTCCGCGACGCGCCGGATGTTGGCCATGGCGCGCGCGGCTGCGGTGGCGCGGGCCGTGCGGACCTTCTCGTACAGGGTGGCGTACTCCTCCTCGGCCGGGTCAGGGTCGATGCCGTCCTCGCGGGCCTCGATCTCGGCGCGGCCTCGGGCCATCCACCCGAGGAAGCTGGAGCGGGACACCCCGGCCATCTCTGCGGCCAGTTCGACGGCGACGCCAGTGCGGGAGGCTGCGACGAGGCGCGCCTCGATCTCTTCGGAGAGCAGGCGTGGGCGGCCGCCGTGGTCGTGTGGCCGGCGGGCCTTGCGTCGGGTGGACATGGGCGGGCCTCGGCGACGGGTTCAGCGGCCGGTGTTGAACAGGTGGCCGCAGGCGGGGCAAGTCGTGTGTGCGGCGCGGCCGTCGTCGTCGGGGCTGAGGCCGTCCCCACGGTCGCCGTCGTCGGGCAGGTGCAGCAGGGGAGGTTCGTCCTCGCGGACGCCGCCGGGCAGGGTTTCGGGGTCGACTTGGCCGAGCATCCGGTCGATCTCGTCGTGGGGGATGGCGAGGGAGTCGAACAGCTCGGCTTCGTTCGTGGCCAGGTCCTCGAGGACCGCAGCGAACTCGCGAGGGTCCCAGCCGCCCTCGCCGGGGAGGCGGTTGAGCTTGATGGCCAGGGCCTCGGCCTCGGCGTCGGACTTGGAGGCCCAGCCGCGCAGGAGCGGGACGAGCCATCCGCCGTCCTCGTCGAGGACGACTCCGCCCGGGGGTGCCATCCCACGGGCCTGCATCTCGATCAGTGCCTCACGGCGGCCGTGGCCGTGGAGGACGCATTGCGTGCGCTCGTCGGCGACGGGGACTTCGACGAGGCCGTGCATGCGGATGGCGTCGATGAGTAGTTCGAGTTCGTGCCGCTTCGGGTTGCGGGGCGCCGGCGTGAGGTCGGTGAGTGGCACGTAGGCGATGTAGCGCGGGGGTGCGGCGATCGTCTCGGTCACGGCTGGCGTTCCTCTCCCATACGTCGGTACCCGGCGGCGGGTGAGAACTGCGAGCCCGCGGACTTCTACCGCGGCGCCCCGCCTCGCAAGCGGGACATGCCGTCATGGCCGGTCCTCGCCCGCCGCCGGGCCGGTGCTGCTCTCGTTCCGGATGGGGCAGCACCGGGGCTCTACCGGCTCCCGACGACGTCGCCGGAAGTGGCAGGGCCGCGAAGGAACGTAGGAAGACACAGCTCTAACGTCGCCTTCTACCCACAGCGTTCTCACTGCTGTACTATTCCGATCGGCTGGGAGAGCGACCCAGCTACCTGGGCCTAGGTGTAACAAAAATCGGCGGTTGTCGTACTTCCATACGACGCCCCCGAGACGCCCCGCCCGGGACAAGTCCCAAACCCCTGGGCTGGCGTCCGGGGAAGGAAGGAACACCGCATGGCGAACGACGCCGTCGAGGACCCGCAGGCTGAACAGCCGGCCGAGTTGCCTCTCTCCGACGTCGGCCTGATCGGCGCCCTTGCCCGCCTGCTGGACGAGCGCATGGTGAAGAAGGTCATCAAGCCGCGCATCGACGCGCCGAAGGTCCCCCTCCTCAAGGCGTACAAGGACGGGCAGTCCGAGCTGGTCGTCCAGATCGGCGACGACATCATCGGCCGGTACAAGGTGAACGTGGCGCAGCCGAAGATCGTCGTGGACGAGGACAACGAAGCGGCGCTCAACAAGTACGCCGACAAGCACGGCGGCATCAAGGTGACCATCACGCGGGACGAGACCTGGGAACAGGCCCTGCTGACGTTCGCCGAGTACGACGAGGACACGGGCTTGATCATCGACACCCGAACCGGCGAAGTGGTGCCCGGCCTCAAGTACGAGCAGGGCGGGCAGCCCACCGGCAGCCTGACGTGGACGTGGGAGAAGAGGGACGTCGGCAGGAAGCGGCTGATGCGGCACTACCAGGAGGGGGCTCTGAACCACCTCCTGCAGGAGGCGCCGGAGCTGATGGCCGGTCCCCGGCCTACCGCCGAGGACCACCAGCCCTGACCGCCCCAGGCCCGGCCCACGGCGGCCGGGCCCCGCTCCCGAGGGACACCCCCATGGCTACGCCTACTGACGTGCTGGCACCGGCACTTGCCAGTGACATTTCCGATCGTGCCTTCCGCGTCCTGCACGTTCTCGCCCTGCACACCGACGGCGGCTGGACTGCCGTCCCCGTCGTCGCCGCGAAGCTCGGAATGAAGCCCCACCAGGTGCGCGGGGCGCTCGCCGAGCTCTGCACTGAGCGCCTGGCCGAGAAGGACCGGCGCTACGAACTGGGCGACACCGGCCGCAAGACGTGGCACACGTACTTCCGCCTCGTCGACGACAACGCCACCGAGGACGCCGCATGAGCCGCCTGAGCCGCCGCGACGGCACCCGACTCAATCAGCGGGTCTACACCGTCCCGATCGAGTCCGACACGGCCAATGACGAGGAGATCAGCTACAGGGCTCTAGGCCTACTGGTCCACATGCTCAACAAGCCCGCGGACTGGCAGATGCGTTCCGAGCAGCTGTCCAAGGGCAAGAAGCGTGAGGGCCGCGACGCCGTGCGGAAGATGCTGCACGAACTGGCAGCGGGCGGGTACTACCGGCTCGAACGCCGGCGGTTTCGAGACGGCAAGCATGCGATGGGCACCGCTCTCAGCTTCTACGCCGTCGAGCAGTGGAAGAAGGACTACGTCACCTTCGGCTGCGAACTCGCCATTCCCGTCGTTGAGCAGGAAGACGGCTCCTTCCTCGTGCATTACCTCGACGGCTCGTTGGGCAGTGACGGCTTCGACCACGGCCGCGACGAGTCTCCCGCCGACGACGAGCCCGCGGAGCCCGGCGACGACGAGCCGGAGCAGCCTGCTCCTCCCGCCGACGCGACCGCTCCGCGTAGGAAGATCCCGCCCGCAGCAAAGAGGGCAGCAGCCGCTAAGGAGCCGCCAGCGCCCTCCAAGGACGCCGCGGAACCGAAGAAGGCTGCGGAGGAGAAGCAGACCGCGGCCGCCCAGAAGGCGGCGGAGAAGGCTCTCCTCGACGCGGACGCCGACGAAGTCGCCAAGTGGTGGTGGGACGACGCCAGGAAGCACCTCGGCACGTACGTCGGCAAGACCAACGGCTTCGTCGCCATGCGCAGCCAGGTCAAGGCGGCGCTGACCGCGGGGTACACCAAGCGCCAGTGCGCAGACGCCCTACGGCACGCCAAGAAGCACCTGCCCAGCGCGCAGCAGTGGCAGACCGCACTCGGCGTCGTCAGCGGCCACGTTGCCCCCGCTCAGCCCCACGGCCGCATCGCGTACAGCGACTCTGCCACCTGGGGCACCCACGGCGAGGACTCCGAGAGCACCCCCGGCACCCCGCCCAGCACCCCCACCGACGACGCCGACGACGCCACCTTCGGTGTGGTCGAACGACCGTAAGGAGCGTGACCTCGATGTCTCTCACCACGGACGCCCCGGTACCTGCCCCGGCCCGCGGTCTCAACGCCCTCGGCGACCTCAGCGAGCACCTGCTCAGCGTGCTGGAGCGCGGCGGGGCGGACATGTCCAAGCTCGGTGTTCCCGCCCAGCCCGAGCCGGAGGACGGTCTTTGGGAGGACGTGAACGTTCCACAGGCCCGCGCCCGGCGGAACATCTGGATCGGCAGTATCCGGGAGGCGTCGCACGACAGGTACCTGCAGTTGCGGCTGACGGACCTCGACGCCAATCAGAAGCCGAAGACACTTCAGAACTGGCTCAGCTCCCTCGTTGAAGCCAAGCGTGTGGGCGCGGAGCCCGAGTGCCTGCAAATGATCGTGCCGGGCAACATCGGCAGCGGGAAGACCACCGCAGTGGTGGCGCTCGGCACCGAGGCCAGCGAGAAGGGACTGCTGGTCAGGTTCGTCAAGCACGCCACATACCTGAACTGGCTCCGCCCCGACAGCGCCCCCAGCGGCAAGTCCTCGTACTCCGTCCGCAAGGACCACGTCGAAGCAGACCTGCTCGTCCTCGACGAGCTGTGCGGAGACATGACCGGACTCGCCACCGACTTCGTCTGCTCGAAGACCACCGACCTCGTGGAGTCCCGCCTCGCGGCCGGCCGGGCGACGATCTACACCACCAACCTCAAGTCCCGTCGTAGACCCGGGTCTCAGGAGATCAGCATCGTCGACATCCTCGGCGAACGCCTCGTGTCGAGACTCGGAGACCGCGCCGCCTCGGCCAGGATCGAGGGCCCGGACCGGCGGAAGCCCGCAAGGCCGCTCGACTGGTGACGATCACCAATCACCCCATTACCGTCCGAAACTGACATGGGGTGAGGAACGTCAGGGCGGGCGAGCGAAAGACGCTATATCGTTTGGTCGACCCGGAAGGCCACGAGCATAAGCCGACCGGCGAGACCCGAACGAAGGGACAGGTGTCTTGAGTCTGCCGTTTCCTCTCGCCCTCCAGGGCGACAAGCCGAAGCCCCTCGACGACTCCGTTGTGCCACCGCTCAGCCGTTGGGAGCGCGGCGGTGCCGTTCTGACCGCGCTGGGCGGAGTCGGGGTTGGAGGCCTCGGCTTCTACGCATCGTTCGACGCCGTATCGGCCAAGGCCGCGGAGTGGGGCTTCGAGGAGCCGTGGGTTCTCCCCACCGCCATCGACTCGGCCATTCCCGTTTTCACCGGGGCGTACCTCCTCCTGATCCGTATGGGCATGCCTCTGGCCTGGGCGCGGCTCGTCCCCTGGGCCCTGAGCCTGATCACCTGCGCGCTGAACGTCGCGGCCGGTGACTCCCTATGGTCGAAGGTTGCGCACGGCGCCATGTCCCTGCTGTGGGTCGTCGTCTCCGAGATTGCCGCGCACACGTACGCGGTCCGGATCGGCGCGGTCACCGGCCGCCGCCGGATGGACAAGATCCGACAGGCCCGCTGGTTCCTCTCGCCGGTGCCCACGTTCTTGCTGTGGCGCCGCATGAAGCTGTGGGAGCTGGTGTCGTACGACCAGGTCCTCGAGCTTGAGCAGGAACGACTCGTCTACCGGGCGGAGCTGCGGTCGAAGTTCGGGCGGGCGTGGCGCAGGAAGGCCCCTGTGGCATCGCTGCTGCCGCTCCAGCTCGTCCGCGCCGGCGTTCCGCTCAAGGAGACGGCCCCCACCGGCCTTATCGCGGCGGGCATCAAGCCCACGGGAATCTTCGCCCTGCCGCCGGCTGCGCCGCTCGAGGAGAAGAAGGTGCGCCCGGTCCCGGCAGTTCCCTCGGCCGCCAACAAGCCGCGCCCAGTCACGGCCACCGTCACCCCGCAGCCACAGCCACAGCCACAGGGGCAGGGGCAGGGGCGCATCCCGCAGTGGAGCACAGAGGACGAGCTGTACGTGATCATCAAGGACATCCTCGACAACGGGCACCGGGAAGTGTTCGAGCCGGGCGGGCCGCTGACCGGCGCCGAGATCGCGGGCGTCCTCGGGCAGAGCGAGGGCAACGGCCGTAAGGTGCGTCAGCGCCTCATCAAGACGTACGCGGCTGAGCGCGGCATCGACCTTCCGCCGAAGGCAACCATCGACCAGGTCTTCGCCGCGTTCGCCCATCCGCTGACGCCAGTCAGCCCGTAAGGCATCCTGCCTCTACCCGAACCGATGCGGCGGGCCCCCTTCCTGGGGTGCCCGCCGCCTGCATGATCGGACCCACCATGACACCGGAGATCCTGGCCCGGATCACCACCGCTCGTGCCGCCCGCGACCTGTCCGACCTCGCCCGCCAAGCACTCGCCACAACAGCCGAGAACACCAGCGTCACCGAACGCATCAAGACCGCCCGCCGTCTGCGGCAGCTGGCCAACGAGTTCGTCGACCGCGTCGTCCTGGCCGAGGCCCTGGCCGGCGCGGACTGGACGGAGATCGCCAAGGCGCTGAACCGCCGTGACCCGGGCACGGTGGAAGGTGAGTACGCCGACGCGGTGGCGGAGTGGAGCGCGTTCACCGAGGCCGAGGCCGACGAGGCTGCCGCGGGCGTCGAGGATCTGGACGCCTGGTACGCCCGGCACCGCGAGGATCACGACCCTGACCTCGAGAAACCTGTCGCTGATCTGATGAACAGGCATTGAAACGGGCCTTCGTGCGGGTAGAATAGTACAGCAGTGAGAACGGCGAGAGCTTAGCGCTGCCGCCAGCTCATTCTCCGCGGGAGAGCACCCGCGAGCCCGAACGAAGGAACACCGCCGATGCCTGGTATCACCACGCCCCTACGCGAACGCAGATCACGCAAGCCGACCGGTCTTCCGAATCCGCCCATGATCGTGCTGTGCGGACCGGAGAAGTGCGGCAAGAGCCACGAGGCCGCCCGCGGTACCGGCTCCGACCTGATCGGCCTCGCGTTCTGGATCGAGATCGGTGGGTCCGAGGGAACAGCCGACTACTACGGCCGTGTCCCTGGCGCCAACTACGAGATCGTCCCGCATGACGGCAGCTACCAGGACATCCTCGACGCCATCCGTTGGGCAGTAGCGCAGCCGCAACGCGTCCCGGGCAAGCCGAACATGATCGTCATCGACAACGGCTCCAACCTGTGGGACATGATCAGCGACGAGCAGGCCCTCTTCGCCCGGCGTCGAGCCGTGGCCAAGGCACAGGACAACCGTCGCCGCGCACCCAGCCTCGACGATCCGGTGGTGGTCGACCCTGACCTGTGGAACCGGGCCAAGGATCGATGGGGCGAAATCCTCTGGATGCTCCGCCGCCACGCCGGGCCCGTCGTGATGATCGCCCGGCAGGAGATTGTTACGGCCTTCGAGAACGACAAGCCCACCCGCAACACCACCCGGAAGATCAAGGCGGAGAAGAATCTCCCCGCCGCCGTCGACGCGATCGTGGAGATGCACGGCATCGGTGAGGCGTACCTGACGGGCGTGCGCACCCTGCACTGGGATGTGAAGCCCGGCGACACCGTCAAGTTCGAGGACTTCAGCATCGACGCCCTTCTGCGCCGCATGGGGTTCGAGGAAGCGGCCACACACCGGCAGGTCACCGAGTCGCGCCCCGAGGCCTATCTGCTGGAGCAGGACCAGCAACGCGCCCAGCAGCAGGCCCCCGCCCGCCAGCAGAGCCCGGCCCGTCAGGAGAACGCGCCGCAGGGCCTGAACGGCACCCAGGCCGTCAAGCTGATCCACAAGGCCCTCACCGACGAGAACAACCCGCTCGAGTGCCTGCGCGCCATCCGCGAGGAGTGGGGCGTGCGCACCCTCCGCACGATCCCCACCGAGACGAAGATGTGGGGCCGGATGAACGCGGACGACCTGATCACCAAGTCCCTCGACTACATCGAGCAGGAGGCGAAGCGCGAACAGGAGGGGGCCGGGGGGCAGTCCTCCGAATCCAGCACGCCGCCGCCGGGCACGGGCGGGCAGGACCAAGCGCGCGAGCACCGCGAAGACGTGCCCCAGCTGCAGGAGCCGAGCCGGCCGCAGGCCGAGGAGCCCCCGTCGGACGAGCACGATGCGCCCCCTCCGCCACCGGACCCACAGGCCGAGGAACCCCCGCTCGCCGAGTCCCCCGAGGACACCAGCGCGGCCGAGGAACCACAGGAGCTCCCGCCCCAACGACCGACGACGAGGCCCGCTAGGTCCCGGAAGAAGGCCAACGACCCGATGGAGGTCGCACGCCAGGCTCTGATTGACGAGGCCGACGTACAGGCCAAGCTGAAGTTCGTCACAGTGGGTGAGCATCTGGGGCCGATCTCCGAGGCAGGAGAACCGGGCTTGGGGCAGCTTCGGGACTTCGTGCAGGGGCACCGCGCGGAGGTGATCGCTCTCCTTGAGGAGGCCGGCGAACCCACGCTCGCCGACGTCTACCGTCGGGCGCCGATGCCGGATCTCGGCATCACGCAGAAGTTCGCCCGGTACTTCGACCGGGCGCCCTCCGGGGGTGAGGTGACGTGAGGTGACGCGCGCCCTCAGCCCCGAGGGCGCGCCCACCGCCGTACGCCCGGCCCCTTCCTCATCACCTCACCTCACCTCTCGCCCGCGCCGCGCGCCCCCATCGCCCTCGTGTCAGGCGCGCCCGTGCCCACGATCGGCGCGCCCTCCACCACCATCCGAACCGCGCCCGCGCCGAGCGGCGCGCGCCATCGACCGCGCGCCCTTCCCCTGCAGCGCGCCTGGCGGGGCGCGCCGCGCGCTGATCACGGCGCGCCTTCGACCGCGCGCACGGTGGCACGCCATGATCCGCGAACGCGCGCCGGTGGTGGCGCGGCGCGCCTACCGCCTCAGCCGCGCGCCGCGCCTGGCCGAGACGATCGCGCGGCGCGCCCCTGGGGCCACACAGGTTGGCGCGCTCCTCCGTCGAATGGGCGCGCACACTGTGACCAGCAGTTTCACCGGTGCCGCGCCTCACCTGGCCCGTCGAGCGCGCCCGATCCACGCAGGGCGTCATGCCGAACGGCGAGCACGCGGCAGCGCTCGTCGCGTTCCTCGAGCGTGCGGTCGACCGTGGGTCGGGGCGCGGCGCGGCATGGTCAGCGCTCGAACGCGCGCTGGTTCCCTCGGCCGCGCGGGGCTGGGCGCGCCACAGCGCGGGGGAGTAGCGCGCGCCCGGACACGACGAAGGGCGCGCCTGGGGCGCGCCCTCTTCTGCGATCCGATCCGATGCGGCGCGGCCCTAGGGCGCGCCCTTCCCTGCCGTCCGGCGGACCGCGCGCGCGTCTCGGCGCGCTTCCTTCTTCGCCTCCTGCAGCTCGGCGCGAACCTGGTGGAGGAGACTCGACAGCTCCTCCGGGTGGTTGTTGCCGAGAAGACGGAGCGCGCGCAGCCGGACGTTCGGCTCGGCCGGCATGCGGCCGTGGCGTGCCTCGGCGTACTGGATGGCGTACCGCAGGAACCGCGCTTCCGACGCGACCCGCTGTCGGAAGGCGGCGATGCGCCGTTCCGACGCGTTCCGGCTCTCACTGCGCGGGGCCGGCGGAAGGAACCGGGCCGGTTCCTCCATCATGAGGCGGCAGATCGCTTCAGCCCTGCCCGCTACTCGCGGTGACCGAAAGGCGAGGGCGCGGACGCGGCGGGAGATCGGCGCACCGGTGGGGTCCTCGTTGATGAAGGCCGTCCAGCGACGCTCGAACGTCTCGTCGTCGAGGCCGGCAAGGTACTTGGCTTCCGCGTGCGCCAGGTCGTCGACTGCGTCCCGAAAGGGGGCCATGGCTGCGCGAAGGGTGTCCCGGAACGGTGCGATGCGGGCCGTCTGCTCCTGCTTGGTCTCGCCCTCCCTGCGGGGCTGAAACGACTTTGCCTGACGGACCGCGGTCTCCAACGCATCCAGGGTCCGCAGCGCCAACCCGGGGGATGCGAGCGCGGCAGTCTGGACTTCCCGGGGGATTCGCCGGCCATAGCCACCTGTGGCGTAGGCGACCACCGCGTGCATGAACTCGTCGGCGTCGAGCGACGCCAGGCGCTCCGTCTCAGTGTCGACGTCGTGCGCATCGGCCATGCCGTGAACTCTCCTCTTCGGGTCGTGATGGCCCGTTGCTCTCGGACCGTGCGCCATGTGCGGAGGCACAAGACGAGGTGACCGTACCGGCGCTGACTACGTGTGCCGGCTCATCGCAGGAGCAACCACTCCCCGGCCCCGAACGAGTCCTCGCCCGGTGGTCTCGACGTGCTTCGTCGGGCTTACGGCCGAAGCCGTGCCCAGGTGAAGGAAGGCACCGCAGTGCCTAAGTACCTACCCGACGAGCTGTCTCAACGTAGTTGATGGCGCGGTACGGCCACCTCGGTGCTGATGGTACCCGTCGGCCGGGGGCCGGACGGGCGTCATGGGCCTTATTCGGCCTGCTGGGGTGTCTTCCTGGTTGTCAGGGCCTCGATCATCGGGGCGAGCTTGCTGGGCTTCCAGACGAGGTCGTAGCTCGTCTGGGAGGCTGCCAGGACGCCGAGGAGGGTCGCGGCCGTCAGCTGGCCGTGCTGGAACTGGCCCCAGCCGCCGCTCGCCGCCACGGCGACGACGCCGCCGAGGAGCGCGGCCAGGACCGCGACGACCTTCTTCGCCTTCGCCGACCAGGCGGGCTGTTGCACCACTGCGGTGAGCAGCGGGAGCACGGCGCCTACCTGGGCGCCGGTCGAGAGGGATTCGAGTGTGGTCATGAGCTTCTGCCCTTCATGCGAGGTTGCGTGTCGGGCGGACTGTGCGCGCCGCCGCCGCTTTACGTCGCGGCCTCCCTCAGCCGTCGGGTCCGTCGACCAGGTCCTCGGCGATCTCCCGCGGCGGGGCGGGCGGCGGACCGGTGTAGAGCTTGGCGAGCATGGCGCGGAGCTGGTGGATGTACTCGACGGCCGCGGACTTCCAGCGCCGCCACTGCCGCTGTTCCTCCTCCAGGCGCTCGACGCGGTTCTCCAGCGTGGTCACCCGCTCGAGCGTCTGTGCGTTGGTCGCCCGCTGCTGCTCGAGGAGCTGGGCGAAGCCAGCCGTCACGGTCTGCACGCTGGCTACGAACGTGCTGGCCTCCGCAGCCTGCGCGTCCGTCTCGGTCTTGCGCTTGGTCCCCCGGTACACCAGCCACGCCCCGCCCAGCACACCTGTCATGCCGAAGAGGGGGGAGAAGACGGGCGCCAGAGAGGTAAGCCACTCCACGGGCCGCCTCCTCGGTTATCGGTCGTCAGTCGGGATGCGCGGGAGCCGGGCCCGAAGACCGCGGCTCCCCGCGAACCGGAACGCTGGAGCACCGAGGGGCCTTACGTCGCCCCCACGGTGGCAGGGCTGACGCCGGCGACGGCGTTCCACCCCTGACGGATCGCGCTGAGGATCTGTTCGTCCGTGATCGCGGCGGCCATGGACACGGGATCTGTAGACCCGGTGCTGGCGGCCGCGGCGAGCAGGTTCGGCGAGACGACGAGAGCCACCATCATTGCCGCGGCCTGATCCTCCGTGGGGCTGAGCACGGTTTTCGCGAGATTCCAGCGCAGGGGGTACCCGGCGGTCGTCGGAGACTCGGCGAAAATCTCCTGTGCGACAACGGCGATGGCCATGCGGACACGAGGCAGTAAAGACACCTCGCACGCGAGGTCGCAGATCACAGCCAGGGGCAGCGGCAGGGCAGGCATGGCGGGGCTCCTTTACTTGGTGTAGGTGACCTTGAGCTTCGGGGGGTTCGTCTGGCCGTAACCGCGGGCCCTCCCGTAGAACGTGGTCGAGGTGCTGTTGGGGTCCAGAGCGATGCCCCGCCAGCTCGTCGAATCGAACACGCTCGTGATGTCCACCCACTTGCCCTCGTTGCGGGCCCACGAGACCGTTTTGGACTCGGAGTCGGACGAGAACGTCGAGGGCCTGGACGTGTGGGAGTGCGCCTTGATGACGGCCTTGCCGCCCGCATTGGCGTACCAGTGATCGAAGTAGAGATAGACCTCTGCCTTCTGGATCACGGCGCCGGACAGGTCGGTGGCGAGCGAGGACGGAAACCCGATCAACGCGGCTTGAGTGCCGTTCGTCGACGAGTAGTAGCCCTGGTAGCACGAGTTCCCGTAGAAGCTGTTGTACGAGCTGCGGCTGGAGTACGAGCCCGACCAGGTCGCGGAGTACGTCTTGGTGTACTTCGTCGGCGGCTGGGCGACCGTGCCGCCGCCGTCGTTGTAGCCGCCGGTCTCCGGGAGAACGGGACCGACGTCCTCGATGTAGAAGTAGCCTCTGGACGTCGAGGAGCCGTACATTTCGCAGGTCTGACCAGACGGGCCCAGCGCATTGGTGAAGGTGATCAGGAACCGGTGCAGGCCGGCCCCGATGGCAGCGCCGCTTTCGACGTGTTCCATCCGCGGCGTGAAGCTGTTCCCGAGCCCCATGTGGTAGACGCTTTGGTACCTCTGCGTGGAGGTGATCGTGGGCGTTCCCGTGCCTCCGTCCCGCAAGCGCAGCTGAAGCTCCCCGCCAGCCGCGGAAGGGTTGGCGCGGGCGGAGAACACGAACCGGTACATGCGGGTGGCGTCGATCTCGCAGGCGAGTTCAACAAAGCCCATCTCCGTGGCGGAGGCGGTGCGTGTGCTCACCTGGTAGTCGATGGCCTGGATGCCTCGCGGGAGCGCGTTGAGGTATTCCGACAGGTCAGCCCCGGCGACGGTAAGAGTGTCGGCCACGGCCAGGCGCTGGAACCCGGCGCCGCCGTCCTGGTCGATGGTCGCCACCGGCAACCCGTCGGTGCTCATCGTCAGGTAGTTGGGGCGGCCGGTCATGAGGGAGACCGCTTCGTCGCCGTCTGCGTCGTACAGCTGGAGGCCGAGCGGGGATATCTCCGCTCGCGAGCCGGAAGTACCGGATGCGGTCACGAACCGCGCAACGGCGTTGTCCCACAGCACATTGCCCGCCGTGGAGTTGAGCGACTTGAGGCGCACGATCACCTGCGCAGTGCCGGAGGGGGCAGCGAGGCTGCCGATACCGGCGATCCGGGTCCATGCGCCCTTGACCATGTTGCCTGCGGCGGTGATGTTGGACCAGTTCAGCGTGGTGCCGGACGCGTCCTGCCACTCCGCGTAGATCAGCACATGGTCCCCGGCCCAGTCGGTCGAGGCGTAGTAGTCGGCGGCTAGGTACATCTTCTGACCGGGCATCGCAGGGATCGGCCCGAGCAGCGGGAGTTCACTGTTGGCGGTGGCGTCCTGGCGCAGCGCCTTCGCGGTGTCACGGCCGCCTGACACGACCGTCCAAGCCGGGAAGCCGACGACGCGCTGGGCGGTGACGGCGCCCTCGAAGGACGGGTCGGCGATCAGGTTGTCGCCGTTCGCGCCGATCGCGAGTCTGTCCGCGGTGAGGGAGCCGGCCTTGATATGGGTAGCGTCGATGACTCCTGCGGCGATGGCCGTTGCCGTCACGCTGTTCACGGCGAGTTTGTCCGCGGTCACGGACAGGGCGCTCAGCTTGTCCGTGGTGACGGCGAGAGAAGCGATCTTCTCCGCTGTCACAGAGAGGGCCGTGAGTTTGTCCGTCGTGACGGCCCCGGCCACGATCTTCGGCGCGGTGATCGCGCCGTCCGCGATCTGCACGCCAGGCACGACCGGGCGCACCGCCGCGTTGTCCCACCAGACGGAGCCTGCTGTGCCGTTGCCGGACTCCACGCGCACCCGCCCCTGCGTGGCCTCCGCCGGCGCGGTGAAGGCGCCGGTGAAGCGGGCCCATGCCCCCTTGGTCGGCGTGGCCGTGACGAGCTTGCTGAAGCTGAGGACGGTGCCGTTGGCCTTCTCCCAACGGATGTGCATGTTGATCTCGCTGCCGACCCAGTCCGTGGACGGGTAGTAGTCGGCAGCTATGTAGACCTGATCGCCCGCTGTGATGGGCAGCAGGGCGAGCTCGGCAGAGCGGTATGCCGCGGTTGCTGAGGTGGCGTCGATCTTCAGGCTCGCCGGGGTGCCGTTGCCGAAGGCGTGGTCGATCGACAGCCACGCCTGCTTCGCGGCAATGGCTGCGCCCCCGGCCCCCTCGAATGAGGGGTCGGGGAGGACGTTGGAGCCCCCGACGACCGTGAGTTTTTCGGTCGTCACTGCCCCGGCCGCGATGGCATTTGCGGTGACGGCCCCGGCGGAAATCTCGGAAGCTGTGACGGAATTCGCCGCGAGCTCCCGGGCCGTGATCGCGTCTGCCGCGATCTTTCCCGCGGCCACAGAGTCCGCGGCGAGTGCGGCAGTCTGCACCGAGTTCGCTGCGAGCGCGGCCGCGGTAACCGAGTTGGCAGCCAGGAGCCCAGCCGTGATGGTGTTCGCCGCGATCTCCGCCGCCGTGACCGCGCCGGCTGCGAGCTTTGCCGTCGTCACTGCTCCGGCGGCGATCTCCGCGGCTGTGACCGCGCCGGCGGCGATCTGGGTCGCGGTCACAGCGTCTGCCGCAATTGCCGCGGCCGTGACGCTCCCGGCCACCAGGTTGATGGAGTCGACGACGCCGGTCTTCAGGGCCTCGATGGTGACCGCGTCGACCTGCATCGTCCCGGCCGCGGCTGACTGGTTGTTGTAGTTGAGCCAGACGTACGGCGCGACGAACCTGACGTTCGCGTGGACCGTGCCCGGGGACCGAGGGTCGTTGTTCGGGCCTGCGGAGCCCGTGGCGGCGCGGCCCTTGACGAAGCCGATGACGTTGACCCAGCCGTCCGCCGTAGCCACGGGCTTGGCGGAAGCGGCGACGTAGTGCTGAGAGTTCGCGGAGTTCGCGCCGTCGCGGTTGACCAGGGTGGCGCCGTCGGCGCCGATCCCGAGGAGGCCGACATAGACGACGTCGGCTGTGGTCGGCTGAGCGGTAGCGCGGATGCGGGCCGAGACCCGGTACAGGACATCCGGGTCGTACGGCATCTGAACCGTGCCGCGGAGACGGACGAAGCCAGTGGCCTGACCGACGGTTTGCCCGGTCGGGGCGTCGGCCACGGCGTTGAGGTGCGTCCAGGAGGCGCCCGTGCCGAGCTGCGTGACCGTCCACGCCGTGGAGTCGCCCATCGCGTCGACCCACCGCTGGGAGGCGGAGTCGGCGAGCGCCGCGGTGAGAGCGTTGATGTTGACGGCCTGCGCGGCGATCTTGCCCGTCGTCACGGCCGCGTTGCCGATCTTCGCCGCTGTCACCGCAGCGTCGGCGAGTTTGGCCGAGTCGATCGCGCCGGCAGCGACCTTTGCGGCGGTCACGGCCTCGTCGGCGAGGGCGAGCGCGGTGACTGCGCCGTTGGCGAGCTTGGCCTGAGTGACCGCGTTGGCCGCCAACTTCTCGGCGAGCACCGCCCCGTCGGCGAGCGCCGTGGCGTTCACTGCACCCAAGGCGATCTTGGCGGCAGTGACGGCGTTCTCGGCGAGCTTGACCTCGGTGATCATCCCGTCGATGAGGTCTTGCGTGACTGCTTGCCGTGCCTGCCCCTGCACCGTGGGCGAGGGGGTGCCCGTGAGCGCCGCGGTGTTCTGCGCGACCAGGCACACCCATACCGGGTCGTAGCCCTCGATGTGCACGGTGACTGACCCGCCGAGGGGCGCGGTGATCGTGGCGACCTGCGTAGCGACGTCCGGGGTGAAGTCCTCGGTCGCCCCAACGTGGACCTGGATCAGCGCGAAGTCGCTGGGCGCCTCGGAGGCGTCGTCCCATTGACCGTCCCAGCCGATCAGCAGGCCCGCGAGAGCGGACTCGACGGCCGGGGCTGTCGGTGCCGGAGGCGGATCGGTGTTGGCGCGATCGGGGACCAGGGCGACCGCGCCGTCGGGCTGGACGCCGATGGAGCCCTTGAGGGTGCCCTCTGCGTCGTAGATGTCGAGGCTGCCGCCCTCGATGCTGGCGTTGTTGAGTTGGTTGGAACGCTCCAGCGCGGCCAGCCGGTCCTCGAGACCCTTGAAGTAGGCGGCGAACTGCTTGGCCTGCTCGCGCTCGTCCAGGCCGAAGGACACCCGAACCCCTCCCTCCTCCTCGGCCGCCGGGATCTCCAGCGACGCGGGGAGGGTGGAAGAGCGCGGGGGTTAGTGTCGCGTGCTAGCCGTAGAAGTCGCTTCGGGTCAGCGTGAGGACAGCCGTGCCGGCGGCCGGGTCGATCTCCTCGGCTGTGATCCGGTGCCAGATCGCCATCTCGCCGATCCACGGGATCTCGACCTGTAGAAGGATGCGGTCCCCCAGTGCCCAGGAGCCGAGCGGCGCGTTCGGGTGGTGCCGGATCGCGATGGACGGGATGGTGAGCTGCTGGTCGTGCTTCGCGCGCTCCGCCTTGCCGTACCCGGTGAGCGTCTTGGAGTTGGCAGTCGACTTCCGGGTGATGATCTTCGCCCGCCGTAGCCGCTTGTCATCGACGACTACGCGCACCCGGGCTGCCTTGGCGCCGGAGCCCTTGCCGATCACGTACACGTTGTTCGCGAAGAAGTCGCCCTGATAGGACGGGGTCGCGATCTCGATGATGTTCTCGCCCTGAGCGAATCTCAGGTCTTTGCGGGCGCGGCCCAATCGGCGATTGCCCAGGTCGATGTGGTGGAGGATCTTCTCCTTCGTGCCGTCCCAGTAGTGCCGCTCGAGGTAGTCGCCCTTCGCGAGGTTCATGACCTCGGTGATCGTGGAGCCGCAGTCGGGGCTCTCCCACCACTGCAACTCCCACGGGTCCTCGCCGTTGGACGAGCCGAGCTTGTACCCGGAGTCGTGCTTGTCGAGGGTGATGCCGAGCTTGCCGCGCTGGTAGTCCTGCAGGTGCGCCCAGATGTGCCGTACGACGTCGTACGCGTCCCACCTGGAGCTGATGGTGTTCTTCGGGCGCGGCGGCATCTTCTTCTTCGGCGACGAGCCGTCGATGTAGCCGTCGTGGTTCTTGTCCCGGCCCTCGTACGCCCATTTCTTGGCGATCTTCCCGCCGGAGCGGATGGTGGACCCCAGGTAGGGCATGCCGTTGGGGTAGGCGGTGTACCCGCGGCACGTGACCTGCATCGCCTGGCCCTTGAAGCCCAGGTTGGTGATCAGGCCGCCCCACCTGATGCGGCCCTCATACTCCGCGTAGAGGCTGGTAGCCCATTCGGCCATGATCGGGAGGCCGTCCGGCTTGGCCATCAGCCGTAGGTACTCGGGGTTGATGGTGCCGCGCAGTTCGCCCGGCCCGTTCAGTTCCCGCTTCGGAGGAGCCTCCGCGACGAACGGGACGTCCCAGTCGAGGAAGTCGCCGGTGGTCGTCCGCTGGGCAATGTACCGCCACCCCATCAGGCGCTCACCGGGGCCTGCTCGTACGTCACCTCGACCGACACCACCGTGGCGGTGTCCGCGCGCAGCACGCCCGTGAAGGTGTCCGTGCCGATGCCTTCGAGGATCAGGTTCACCACCTCGCCGCGGTCCTCCGGGTCCAGGAGGAACCTGTTTCCGGCCTGCACCGCCAGGCGGCCGGCCTGCACGGCGGCGTACGGCATGCCCGGCCCGTGCGCCTCCCCGAGGGTGAGGCGCAACTCGCCGCGGGCCTCGATCGTGTCCGGGTGCAGCAGTCCGGTGACGAGCGCGTGCACGGTGGCGTGGGTCGCCCACTCGGGGACCTTCTCCGACCAGATCGCGCCGAGCGGGAAGGCCTCCCACTCGGTCGTGATCGGTCCGAGGTCGTCCGGGGTCGACCAGGCTCCGTACACGTAGCGGCGGGCGGTCTGGGTCCGCGGTCGGGCCATCTCCCGCAGGTCGGTAACCATCGCGGCGGTGACGGTGGTTGCGCTGGTCGGCAGGTCGATCCGCGCCAGGGTGATGGCGGTGGAGCTCGGCTCGATGTCCTGGATGCGGGTCGTGCCGGGCGGAACGTCGGAGATGACGCGGGTGTAGACGTACGGTCCGACCTCCGGGTCTTCCGGCTCCGGCCAGACCTCGCCGCCGTATGGGTCCTCGACTCGGACGATGACCAGGTCCGAGCGGGGGCCGTCGGCTCCGGCCGGCTCGATGTCGACCTGTTCCACGGTCGGCATCCGGGCCGCGTACGACTGGGAGCCGCCGCCGGCCGCCGCGCGCCGCTTGGCGATGACCGCGCCGACTCCGACCTGCACCGCGTCGGCCGGAACGTCGAGAGCGGTCACCCGTAGGTCGGTCGGGCCGACGATTCCCTCACCTCCGCACACTGCCGCCTCGACGATCAGCCGCATCGTCTCCTCCGACGCGGCCGTGTTCTCCACGAACCACGGGATCGGGTCCCACGTCATGCCTGCCTCCTCATCCGAACGGAGAGGGGAACGTGACCGACGTACGGGCCTTGTGTCTCGGCCTCACCACCAGGCGTACGCGTCCCGCCACTTGATATCGACCTTGGGTCCGTCCATGATCTTCGTGCTCGAGCGTGTGTAGGACAGTGATGCCGTCCAGAGGCCCGGAGGGATCGTCATCTCGGCGAGTCGAGCTGAGGCCCGGGTCAGCTTGTCCGCCACGGACGCCGTCGTGCCGCCCGAGGTACGGATCACCGTTCTCACCCAGGACCGGGGGTCGATCGTTACGTAGGCGCCGTCAGCGATCGTCATGGCCAGTTGCACCGACCACAGCCCTGAGAACGTGATCTTTGGGTCCTTGCACGGGCCGTGAATCACGATCACGGGTTGTGTCGTCAGGCGGCCGCGCTGATCGACCGTGACGGTCTTCCTCGACGGGGCCTGTGCACCGACGATCCACCACGGGCGGCCGGGCCGGTTCGGGCGGCTGCCCAGGTAGTAGTCCCACATCGGGGCCGTCTTCTCGGTGTTGTCGTAGAAGCGGGCGTCGACGGAGACGAAGTCGGCAACGCACGGCACGTAGCCCTGCCGTTCGAGACGGGAGTCCGCGACCTCGAACCTCCGTGGCCGCCCGTACATGCGCCGGGTCCGGCCAGCCCGGGTGTGCAGGAGCGTCGCCACCCTGGTTGCCCTGCGGCGGATGGAACTGGCGTCCCACACGGCGCGCACCATGTCGACGCCCTCGCTCACCCGCTCTTCCGGGCTCATGCCCTTCTTGGTGGCGAGGGCGATGGTCTGCTCCCCTGGGCTCCAGCCGCCTATCCGGCCGCCGTTGCCGTACGACCGCCACGGCCAGTGCCGGTCCACGATCGTGTCGACGCCGTCGATGCCCAGCTCGAACGTGATAGTCGCCGTCTTCTTGTAGTCGCGGCCCAGCCGGATGCCGTCCTCTCCGGGGAGGTCGGCGTCGCCGTTCTCCGCGTCGCCGAATGTGACCTTCGGTTCGTTCACGCAGACGATCCCGGACGACTGGCTGCCGAAGGTCAGCAGCGCCCCGGGGAGATCGTCGTAACTGCCGTAGCTGATCTGCCAGTCGCCGTCATTCATAGGTGCCTCCGAGGCGGATGCGGGTCAGCTCGAACATGGCGTCCTCCAACGCGGTGGCGGTGCTCGCGACGGCACCGATGTTGAGGTTCAGGTCGCCGCCCACGAGGGCCGACGACGACTTGGCGGTACCGGTGCGGGCCCGCACGGTGCTTCGGCTCGTGGAGCGCACGGCGCCCTGGGCGTACTGACGGAGCGCCCCGTTGGCGAAGTAGACGACCTGGCCACCGAACATCTCCGCGACGCGCTCGAGGATGGCTTTGCTGCGCTTGCGCTTGCTGGGGGCCAAAGGGAGGTAAGCCTCCCCCTGAGTCTCCGGCTCATTCCATATGCGTATTTCGCCCGGCTTTCCGATCTGGGCAATGTGCCGCTCGGCGCCGGCCGCGAACGTCTTGACGCGGTTGGTGGCCGCACGGATGCCGCCGTTGGCGTAGTGGACGATCCCGCCGTCTGCGTGCGTCCGGACAACGGACGGCTTACCCGACTCGCTGTACTTGACCGTGACGTGCACGGTCGTGCCGGTGAGGCCGTTGATCTTGTCCTGAATGGCCTGCACGTTGGCGAGCGGCGTCTTGTTCGGGGCGGTGATCCGGACGGTTTTCCCGTTCTTCCCGTCCACGTTCGTGATCTTGTAGCCGAGGTCCTTCAACGCCTGCTGAGCGGTCTTCGTCGGAGCCTTGACGTCGATCGACTTGCCCTTGGGCAGGCCTGCCACCTTCTCCTGCACGTTCTTCAGGTCGCCGGCGGCCTGCGTAATGATCGCCTGGACGGTGACCTTCTTTTTGTCCGGCGCGGCGGCGATGTCCTCGGCCAGGGCGGAGATGTTCACGCGCGCGCCGCCCGTTGGCGCGGTGACCGAGACGTTCTTACTGCCCGGGATGCGCTGCACGGTGAAGCCGAGGGCTTCGAGCTGGGCACGGGCCTCGACGGTGGGGGCCTTGATCTGGATGGACTTGCCCGGCTTGATGCTCTCCAGCTTGCCGCGCAGACCCAGAATCTCGGCGGTCGCCTCGGGGATGCCCTTTGCGGTGACGAGCGTGGTGATGGTGTCCGGGACAAATCCCATCTGGTCGGCGAGCGCCTTCGCCTCGTCCTTGGGGATGCCCATGTCCGTCGCGAGCTGGATCGCTTTCGCGCGGGCCCTGTCCATGGCGGCCTGGCTCTTGTCCATCGCCTCGGACATGGGCATAAGGCCCTGCTCCGCGGCCTCGGCCGAGCGGGTGGCTACGCCGAGCATCGCGTCGCGCATGTCGGTGAGCTGGCTGTTCAAGGTCTGGCCGTTGCGGGTGGCCGTGTTGACCAACCCGTCGTTGGAGATGAGCGCCTTGCCCCAGCCGTCGGCCTTCTCGATGTTGCCCTTCATGGTGTCGTCGATCTGGAGCATCACGGCGTTGAGCTGGGCTTCCGCGTCGTGGAAGCTCTGGGTGTTGCCGTTCAGCGCGTCGAGAGCACGTTTGAGAGAGTCGACGCGCTGGTCTGCGGACAGGGTCTTGTCGCTGAACCCTTGGACGGCGGCCTGCAGACGGCCGTACGCGCTGGTGCCGGTCGCGCTGGCGCTGTTCATGGCGTCGGCGGCTTCCTTGGTGTCGCGCTGGCTCTTCTTCAGCTCCCCATTGAGGGAACCGAGCGCGTCCGCCGCGTCCTTGTACTTCTGCCCCTCGTCCGTGTATTCGAGCTTGGACGCCTTGTCGGCGGCGTAGCTCACGTACTCCTGGTTGGCGTCGGCCAGCGCCTGCAGCTTCTTCTGGAGTCCGTCGACGCTGCCGCCCTGTTCCAGGTAGGAGTCGGTGAGGGTCTTGAGGCTGACGTCCGCCGCACGCATGACGTCGACCAACTTGCCCTTGCCGTCGGCAAGCTCGGTGTCTTGCAGGAGCTGTACCGCGTGCGCTCTCACGTTCGCGTCGATGACGCCGTTGGAGTCCGCCAGGGCCCGTGCAAGGGACTGGATGCGTTCCTTGTGGGCTTCGGCGGCGCGGGCGCTCTCCTCCTGCTTGGAGGCCAGCAGGCCCAGGCCGATGGTGACGCCGGCGATGGCCAGCCCGAGCGGTCCGCCCAGTGCGGACGCCATTCCGCCCAGCGCACTGGTGGCTACCCGGTTCGCTCCCCGCAGGCCTCGCATCGCACCGCCGAGTCCGCGGGCGTCACCGGCTGCCCCTCTGTACGCGAGTCCCATCCGCTGCCACATGGTGACCTGGGGGCCCATGACGCCGGGCCCGAGCGCGCCGGTCATGGTGGTGCCCAAGCTGCGCACGGAGGTGCCCGCAGTGGTCACGGATGACCCGAAGGAGCGCAGCAGGCCGGCCACTCCGCTGATCACCTTGAGGGCGAGCATCGTGCCCAAGAAGGTTGCCAGGACGCTGTTCGCGCCGGGGACGATGCTCATCAGCGTGTTGAAGACCTGGAGCAGTCCCGAAAAGGCGACGAGCAGTACGCCGAGCCCGCTTCCGGCCGCGGCCAGGTTGCCGATCGCTGTGGCGATGTTCGAGAGGACGCTGATGATCGCGGGCCCGACGGTTTGACCGAGGGCGTTGAAGAACGTGCCGAGCGCCGGCATCAGTTCGGTGCGGATCTGCCGCACCAAGTCGGTGATGCCGCCGTCCTTCATGGACCGGCCGAGCCCGCGCATGAGGTCCCCGAAGAGGAGGTTGACCTCGTGGAAGGCGGGTGCGGCGTCGCTGAAGAACTGCCGCATGATCTTCTGCCCGCGGCCGGAGTTCGCCCAGCGTTCGAACCGCTGCATGGTGCCCTCGAGGCCGTCGAGGAGAGCGTTTCCGGTCTCCATGCCCGCGCGGCCGAGACCACCGAGTCCCTTGATGAGGCTGCCGGTGGTGCGTCCGAGCTGGACGGCCTTGTCGCCGGCGTGGTCGAGGAATCTGGCGAGGCTGCCGGTTTCCCGGCCTGCCTGGACCGAGGCCCGCCACCACTGCGTCATACGCTCGCCACCGCGCGCGACCCGCTCGGTGAACGGCCCCGAGGCCACGAGGAAGTCCAGCGTGGTGCGACCGAGGTTGGCGAGACCGTCGGTCATGTGGCCGACAACGCGGGAGTTGGTGCCCGCGATCGTCTTGAAGTCCTTGCGGAAGACGCCGGTCTTCATGAACTGTGCGCCGCGCTCTGTCAGGGCACCCATCTGGTCGGCGCTGTCGCCGAGGGCGTTCTTCAGGAGCGGCAGGACCGCGTTCGACAGGGGTTTGACATCGTCGGCGATCCGGGAGAAGAAGCGCTCTTGGACGGACTTCTTCATGTCCCGCCAGGCGCCGGACAGCGCTGTGACCGTCGTGACGGTCTTGCGGGCGCTCTTGGAGAGCTTGCCGAGGGACTGGTCGAGTTTCTGCTGCTGCGCCTCGGTCAGCTTCTCGCCCGCGGCGAGCTGCTGCTGGGCCTTCAGTGACTCCTTGATGGCGTCCCCGACTCCGGAGAACGCGACCTTCGTGCCGATGGCCGCAGTGCCCGCCGCGGCGATCAGTCCCGGGATCGCACCGAGCACGCCGACCGCGGGCGCGGCCGCGGACACGAGCGCGGTCAGGCCTGCGCCGTACTGGCCGAGGAGCGCGACGGCGGGTTGCAGGAGGGAGACGATCGCGCCGATGCCCAGCATCCGCAGACCGCGGCGGCCGCCGGGCAGCCGCATCTGCACCGGGACGTTGACCGGGTTGCGGTCGGCTTCGCCCTGGGCGCCGGAGATGATGTCGCGCAGCCCGCCGAGCAGTCCGCCTCGGCGCTGGCCGTCGCCGTTCGGCCGGACGGGCAGGTTCAGGCTGGCGTTGTCGAGGCGGCGCCGTATCCCGTCGAGTTCGGTACGGAACCGCTCTTCGTCGATCTTGACGCGAACGGTGGCGGTGACGCCCTTGGACGCTTCCTTGACTACGTCCTTGAGACGTCGCCGCAGGCCCTTGGCGTCGATCTCGACCTTCACCTTGGCGGCCAGGCCCTCGGCGGCCGTCTCGACCTGCGTGCGCAGTTTCTCAGCGAACCCCGCGAGGTTCGCGACGACCGGCACGTCGAGGCGGCCGGCCTGCAGGCCTTCAGCCACTACGGACCATTCCTCTCTGCATGGCCGCCGCGAGCATCTGCTTGTGGCCGGTCATGCGGGGCGCCGACGCTTCCGGGGTGGGCTGCGGCCGGGAGGGAATGCCGGGGCCGCTGTGCCTCGTGGTGCCGGAGCGCGACGGGCGAACGATGGCAAGTGGCTCGTCACGCCGCTTGTCTGCGGCGAGGAGCCCGATCTCCTCGACGACCAGGGCCAGAAGCTCGTGGACCCGGCTCCAGCCACCGAGGGGAGCGGAGCGGACCCGGGAGTCGTCTGGGAGGCCGTCGATAAGGGAGATCAGCCGCCGGAGTCCGAGGAAGCCGGGCTGTCCGGGACGAAGCCAGACGCGTCGGGCGTCGACTCGGTGGTACCGGGAGAGGTCGGACTCGACGTCGCTCCATCGTTCTCGGAGGAGTCGGCCGACCTGAACAGCTTTCCCAGCTCAACCCCGTAGACCTTGGTCAGGCCGATCGTCAGGCGGACGTAGTCGGGGATGGACGGCTTCGACTCGAGGAACTCCTTGTGCTGGTCGCCGAGGAGGATCTCGTACGTCTTGCGGATCGCTTCCAGGAACTTCCGCGGCAGGGACGGACGCCGGAAGAGGGCGTTGACGACCTCCTTGACGCCCGCGTCGCCGTCGGCGGAGTCGATGACCTCGCCGAGGAGACCGACCAGGTCCAACTCGTCCGACAGGATGGGGTCGAGGGCTTCCGCTGGCAGCTCCGCCGGGAAGATGACGTCATGCGTCTCGGAGAGCTTGACGGGGATTCCGTGAGGAAACTGAACCTCGCGCCGATCGGCGGTCAGGTCGATGACGTACATGGGTGGACCTCTCGGGTGTACGAAGCTGAGTCGCGGGGTGCGGCAGCGCGCGGACAGTGGCAGCGCTGCGGACCTTGTGTCGCGGCGTGCGGCCGCCCCTGCCTCACCGCGGGGCGGGAGGGGCGGCCGCCGAGCCGGATCAGGCGTAGGTGAAGCCGCCGGTCTTGGTGACGCTCCCGCCAGCGGTCGTCACGACGACGTCCTTCGCTCCGGTCGTGCCAGCCGGAGTGATGACGGTCAGCTCCGTCTCGTCCACCACGACGAGGCCCGTGCCGGCCGCACCACCGACGGTCACAGCGGTGGCGCTGTCGAGGTTGGTGCCCACGACGGTGATGGTGGTGCCGCCCGCGGTCGGACCGGTGGACGGAGTCACGGTGCTGATGGTCGGCGCCGGCGGCTGGAACGCGGGGTCGTCCGTCAGCACGTACCAGGCATCCGTGTCGTCCCCACCCTGGACGGCCAGCCTCAACGGCAGCACGGCCTCCTTGCTCTTGGCGAGGTCCTTGGAGACGCCCTCCATCTGCATCACCCGCGGGATGACGTACCGGTAGTGCTTGCCGCCGTCGATCACCTCGATGCACGCGGCGACTTCGGTGCGTCCGCCGATCCGGGGCGGAGCGAACCTGTAGTGCGACGCGCCACCCCCGGACGGGGTCACGGCCGCGATGCTGCCGCCGCCGTACACCGCCCGGAAGTTCCGGCCGGACCACTGCTGCAGGTCAACTTCTACGGTCGCCGCATCCGTGGTCTGGAAGGTGCGGGTGGGGTACGAGGACTGAGCACTGCGCACCTGCTCGAAGTTCGGCTCAGAGTTGAACTTCAGGCTGTCCTCGGTGAACAGCCCGACCGTGTACCACCCGGCGGGCATGGTCACCGTGGCGTCGGCTGGGGCGGTGGTGCCGACCGGGGCCAGCCAGGTGCGGCAGAGCTGGGGGATAACGATCTCGTTGTTGTTGTTCTCGCCAGCCATGGCGGGCCTCTCCTTGGTGTCCGGTGCTAGGGCGCGGACACCTTGGAGAGCCGGGGTGGTTAACGTCGCGTCGTCACGGGTGGATGGTGACGGAGAGGTTCATGACCCACCTGGGTTGGCCGTCGACGAGCGGCGACCACACCAGCAGCCCGGACGGTTTGATACCGGCGAGGACGGGACGGCCGGGGGCATGGGGCGCCTCCCCGAGCTCCTGGGCGGCCTTGGCGCAGCACAGCAGGATTCGCCGCAGTTCGGCCTTGCCCGGCCATCCGCCCGGGTCGCCGTACGCCTCGAGCGTCACCTCTGGCGAGATGGCCCAGTTCATGTCCCGCAGGTCTCCGCCGGGGCCGTGGTCGATGCGCAGGTGCGGCCATGGCGCCTCTTCGATTCCGGACACACGGCCGGGGCCGCCGAGCGCGTCGGCGACCGCCGGGTGTTCCTTCAGCCAGGCGAGGAGCGCAGAGACCGGATCCGCGTCCGCCAGGGTGAGTTCGCTCATCAGACCTGAGTGGCGTAGCCCTGGCCGCGCAGCCGCTGGGCGTAGTCCGGGGAGACGAGGAGCTGGGCGCCTGGCGAGTAGCCGATGCCGTCGATGGTGTGGTGGTGCGCCAGTGTGACCGCGACCGGTTCAACGCCGGCGGGCAGCTCGGGGCCGACGACGTCCGGGTCGGGGGCCGCCTTGCGGGCGGGACGTGCCGGGGCGGTCGCGGGGACGGCCTCGGCGGATTCCTCCACCGCGGCGTCCGCGGCGGCCTTCTTGGTGGTGGGGTTCGTAGCCATGGCGCGCACTGTGCGGGCGGGGGCCGCTTGTGTCGCGTCGTCAGCGGCGGGCGGCAACGATGGCGGCCGCGCGGGACATGAAGAAGGTGCCATCGGCGCGCAGGTTGCCCGGGTAGACGGTGCCCACCTCGGCCTCGACGACCATGGGGGCCTGAACGGACACCGTGACTGTGACCCGCTTCCCGGCGACGACCGGCTGGCCGGTGTTGATGTGCCGGGCGATGCCCTCCGGGTCCTTGTGCGCGCGGCAGCGGCAGTTCTTGAGGTTGGCGACGGCCCGGGAGGTCTCGTCGAGCGGCTCGAGCATGTACGTCGTGGGGCCGACGCCGCGGTGTTCCATGTCCCAGCGCATGGAGTCGATCGCGAAGCGCAGATTCCCGGGCACTTCCTGGCCGTTGGCGGTGACGTGGGTGGGGCGGACCTTGGCGTCGCCCATGGTCACCCAGCGCTTGGTGGGCGGCGCCAATCGCTTCGCCTCGATCTCGACCTGGCGGGCGATGCGCTGCACCGCGGGGGCCAGCATGCGGGCGAGCTGCGCCTCCAGGCCCTGCGCGGGGGTGAACTTCGCTCCGGCCATCACGCCACCTCGGGCGGGTTGAGCGTGCCGGTGGCCTGCACGTAGTCGACATCCGGGACGTCGGGGACCTTGTGTTCGCGGGTGCTCGACAGGGTCCAGGAGCGGCCGGTCTCGTCGGAGATGGTGTCGCCTTCCTTCACCGGCCAGGCCTGGGGATCGAGTCGTACCGACCATGAGCCGTCGGGCTGCTCGAGGACCGACCCGGGCCAGGTGCCGCGCGGGGTTGGCTTCTGGCCCGGGTTCGGCGGCACTGGCACCCCGTTGGCGTCGCGCTCCCAGGGGTGGGCGAGCGCGTACACCGTCAGCAGCGCGTTCGGCAGTACGACGGCCATGGCCCGGCAGCTCCCTTCGTCAGCGGCCGCGAAAGCGGGTGGAGGAGTACGGCCACGGTGGTCGGACGGGGGCGTTGAGCGGCTGCCACAGGCGGCGCTTCAATCGCGACAGCGTGTCGATGGTGGGCAGGGCACCCGCCTGGCCGGCGGTAGGTGCCGACTCGTACGAGATCGACTGTCCCTCGGCGCTGACGGAGGACACGCGGCGGCCCTGTGCGCCGACACCGCCGGGGCGGTTGCGTTCGGCCTCGGCGGCGTGAGCGGTGACGTAGCGGACGACCGGGTCTTCGGCTGCACCGTCCAGGCCCACGAGGAAGTCGACGTCGTACGTGCCGTCCCCGAGGTCACGGTGGGCGGACACCTGCCAGATGCCATCGACTTCGTATGGCCACGCCTCGGTGTCGGACAGGTCGGCATCGGGGCGCCAGTAGGGCGTGAGCGCTTTGCGGGTGACGACCCGTGGGACGAGGGGCTGTCCCAGGTACCCCTCGACGTCGGACTGTGCCTTACGGATCGCCGTCATGAGGGCGTCGCGCTGGACGGGTGTAAGCGGGAGCGGCACTCCGAGGTCGTCGGCGACGGCTTCCGGAGAGGTGACGAGGCCCAGCCCGAGGGGGAGGTCTAGCCGTACGGACTGGTCCTGAACGGGCTGGGCGCCGTTGCTCGGGGTGAAGGTGACGGTGGCCCAGTAGCGGCCGGGCGGTATGCCGGGCAGCGTGAACCTGTACGCCCCGGCCCGCAGCCGAGTGCCCGGCCCTGCCGCGGCGACTTCGGTGGTGCGGTCCGGGCCGTCGTACAGGGCGAGGCTGGTGACCTGCCCGCCGGCCGGTTCGGGGTCGTAGTACGCCCCGGCGTACATGGGTTCGTAGTCGACGACCGACACCCGGGCCTCCCTTACTTCTTGGCTGCGTTCGCGGCGGCCTGGGCCACCAGACGCTCACGGATACGGGCGGCGACGCTCTCGGAGAGGTGGGCGCCCTTGGGCTGAAGCAGTCGCTCGACGGGGGTTCCGTGCGGCCCGAGGAACGTTCGCTCGATCAGGCGGATCGTGCACACGAGGGTGGAGCCGTACGGGGTGACGGGCTGAAAGACTGCGTTCACGTCGGCCGGGGGCTGCTTGGTGTCGTCGTCGAGGATGACCTCGGCGAGGTTGTCCTCGTCGGGGATGACCTCGGTCGGGGTGACGTAGCCGGGATCGGCAGGGGGCTCTGGCGCGGCGTTGACGGTTGGCGGCTCCAGCGGAGCGACGTCCGGCGCCTTCGGGGTGCTGTCGGCTGCGGAGGTCTCCTCGGCTGCCTCGGTGGTGCCCTCGGCGGGTGTGTCGCTGGTGGGCTCCGTGGTGGTCTGCTCGGCCGCGGCGGGCGTTTCGGTGGGGGCTGCGGGCTTCGCCGTGGTCTTGCGGGTTCGGGTGGTGGTGGCCATGGTGGCTCCTCGGGGATGGTGATCCGGTCGGCGCGCACTCTGCGCCCCGGGCGTCGCTTGTGTCGCGCCGGGAGGCGGCGGCACGGGTTGCGGGCGGGGTGGCGCCCCTGCGCCTGCGTGGAGGAGCCACCCCGTCATGCGGATCAGGCGTAGGTGAAGCCGCCGGTCTTGGTGACGTTGCCGGCGTCGTCGATCAGGACGACATCCTTCGCCCCAGCGGTGCCAGCGGGTGCGGTGACGGTCAGCTTCTTGGCGGAGAGGATCGTCAGGGCCGTGCCCGGCGTCGCGCCGAAGTTGACTGCCGACACCCCGTCCAGGGAGGTGCCGGTGATCGTGACGACGGTGCCGCCCGCGGTCGGCCCCGTTGCCGGGCTCACCGTGTCGATGGTCGCGGTCTGGAACAGCCCGTCGATCTCGGACTGACGCAGCACCGCGCCGACCTTGTAGGCGACGGTCTTGATCGAGCCCTCGGGCTTCTGGTCGCCGTCGGGGGTGTACGGGCGGGTGCTGTAGATGTCCGCGGTGACGACCTTCTCCGGATCGGCAACGTTGGTCGCGGGGAACGCGGCCTTGGTGATCCGGGTGCCGTCTGCCTTGTAGAGGCCCATGATTGTCCTTCCTTGGGGGTCAGTCGGGGCAGGATGAGGGGCGGGAAGGGCTTGGGTCGCGCTCTGCTCATGTCGGCGCTTGCACAATTGGGCAAGAATGATCTTGGGCGGGCTACAGGAGGCGGAGGTCGTCCCAGCCGTCCGGGCCGACGCTGAAGACCAAGAGGCCAGAGGCGGAGACTTCACCACTGCGGGCGGTGTACCAGTCGGAGCCGTTGTCGAGCGTGGGCGCCTGAATCCACAGACGGCCGCTGCCGACCTGTTGCGCCCGAAAGTGGTGGTAGTGGCCGCTGACGAGAATGTCGGCATCCGCAACCGGCTGACGGCCGAACGTCTGTCCCCTCCACCAGTCCACGGCCTTCTCCGGCCGCGGGTACTGATGCCCGTGGGACAGGCCCACGATGGTCCCCGCGACATCCAGCGATACCGACTCCCGCCACCGTTCCGGCAGGACGAAGCTGACGTGCCCGTATGCGGCATCGTTGCGGGCGTACGCGTCGGCGATCTGCGAGAGGACTTCAATGCCCCAGTCGTCGCTGGGAGGACCGACAGCTTCGCGGCCACGCCGGACCCGGCCGTGGTTCGAGCCGCACGTCGCGGCGACGACCCGCCCGAAGCGTCCGGCGAGGCGGTCCAGGCCCTCGAAGGTGATCCGCCGGTGGACACGGATCATCTCCGTCATCGTCAGGTCGTTGGTGTACGCCTGCTGCGCGGTGTTCTCGTAGTTCTCGACGCAGTCCCCGGCATCCAGCCAGTACGCCGCTGTTGGGGCGCGGCCGATGGCCTTGAGATCCCGTAGATGGTCCTCGAGCCGATCGAAGCGATCGGCAACGCGCGCGACCAGCTCGGGAGTTCCGCCGTCCCTGCCGACCTTCCCGGCCTGGGCGTCGGCGTAGACGACGACCAGGGCGCGCTCCGCTGTGTCGGCTGCCGTACGAGGTTTGCGGCGGCGGCGCATCGCGTCGCGTACGAGGGCGTCGATGTCGCCGGCGGACTGCCACGCGGGTGCAGCGGGTTCAATGACGTAGCGGCAGCGCCACACGGCGCGGGTGACGGCGTCCTCGCCCTGGGCATCCCTGTGCCAAGCAGCTGGGTCGTGCTTGGCCTCCACGAGGCGGACACTGAACCCCGCGGGGATAGCGAGTCCCATCTCCTCGACACGGGCGCGCCAGTCGGCCTCACTGCCGGGCGGCTGCTCTGCGGGCGGGGCGGTGACGACCATCGTGCCGCCCTCGTACTTCACTCCGCTCTCCCAGCCGCGGGGAACGGCCGGCTGCGGGCGCTGTACTTGGGCAGGCTGGCTCTGCTCGTGGGATGCGGGATCCAGGAGCGCCTGCAGGTCGTTGCTCAGGGTCATCGCTCGCACCGGCATCCGTTGGACTCACCGCGCCGCCGGTGCCGGGCGACGGTCCACGCGGTGATCGGGTCGCCGTACCGGCTGAGGGTGTCGGCGATGGCCCGTGCTGTGACCCGGTTGGTGTCCAGCGCCGTGCGGAGGGAGGTCGCTACGTCCTTGTCTGCGGTGGCCAGGAAGGCGCCGACGCTGCACGGCGGGCCGCGGTGAGCGGCGGGGGCGCCGGCGAGCGCGTCCAACTCGTCCGCCAGTCCAATGGGTTGTTTCTCGATCACCAGCGTCCTCCGTCGTCGTGATGGTGGTGCGTGGAGGGGGTGCGCCTGGCGCTCGGGTGCACCCCCTCAGCCGCGTTCCGGTCAGCCGGTCGGCGTGGTCCAACTGCCGATGACGAACGACTCGGGGCGCGGGACCTCGAGCGCCAGGCGCTCGTCCGCGCGGAAGGTGATCAGGCCCCGCTCGAAGTTCTCCGCGTTCTCCGAGGAGACCGTGACGCTGACGTTCTCCCTGTCGTGGAGCTGCGCGCCGAGGCCGAACGCACCGATCAGGAAGTCCGTGTCCGCCATCGCCGTGGTTTCGACGACGTTCAACCTCCAGACCTTCTTCTCCGCACCGATGGCGACGGCGACCGCGACGCGGAACGCGCCGTTGTCGTCCTCTTCGACCTCGACGTGCTCCCACATCGTGGGGCTGAGGACGATGCCGGTCGGCTCGTACTCGGCGAGCAGCGCCTTGGTGATCGCGCGGCGGATCTGGACGGAGTACTTGTCGGCCGCCAACCCCGTGTACTGCTGAACGCCGGGGGTGTTGTAGATGCCGGTGAGGGACTGGCCGTCTCCGACGCTGTGGAGGAGATCCCAGTCTTCCTGGTACTTGACGCCCTCGACCATGCGGCCGTTGATGAACGTCTTGAGCCTCGGCTCGTCGGCCAGGATGTTCTTGTGCGCGTCGATCAGGTGCGCGACCTCCGCGACCGGGTACATCACCGGAGTCAGCGACAGCTTCGACCGCGGCGCGCGGCCCCAGGTGTCGGTGTCCGCGCCGGTCGCCGGGCTGGTGCCGTCGGCGGCGTAGCGCTCCTTCACCTGCCGGGCGTTGTTCGTCCAGCCGGTCTCCCGCGCGCCGTAGAGGACGGCCTGCTTGGTCGAGCTCTTCGGGAAGAGATCCCGGATGTGGAACTTGCGGAACTGCCGCTCGGCGATGCCCAGGTTCTGGACGCTGCCGAGGGTCTGGTGCGTGACCGTGCCCGCGGACAGGGAGAAGATCGACTTCCCCTCCATCGCGGAGCGGATGTACGGGCGGTCGTCGAACCCGGCGGCGCTGGCGCGCTTGAAGGAGTCGGACTCGATGAACAGGTCACCGAGAGACTTCTCCTCCATCGTCGGGGTCTGGCCGTAGTGCGCGGCCGCGGCCGGCTGAGTGTCCGGAGCGTCGAGGTACTGCTTGATCTCGGCCAGCCCCATCTCGGCGTCGATGAGGCTCTTGATCTCCTGTGCCTCGCTGGAGACCTTGCGGAACTTGGTGGCCTGATCGGTGGAGACGACGAAACCGCCGTCCTCGACCTTGAAGCCCTTGCTGATCTCCTCGGCCTCGGCGCTCTTGGCCTGGAGCTGCCGCTGCAGTTCCTTGATGCGAGCGTTGTCGGGCATTGCTGCTCTCTCCCTGGTGCTGGGGTGCGGTTGACGTGCGTCGCTCCGCCCGGCCAGCACCGGGACAGCCTCAACGCGAGGCCGAATGGAAGAGGGAGAGAGGGGTTAACGTCGCGTGCTGCCCACTCAGGGAGTCAAGAGCGGGCAGCACGTAGGTTTTGACCTGCTGTTTTGTGGGTGCCGGGCGCGGCTCCCGTTTTCGGGGGCGGGGGCTGAGTCGCGCGACTCAGCCCCTCATGAGGGCGAGGGCGGCCTTCACTTCGTCGGCGTCCAGCCGCACTGTGTCGTCGTCCTTCACCGCGTCCTCGGTGGGTGGTGTGTCCTCGGTGGACACCTCGTCCTCGTCGTCCTCGTCGTTGAAGGTGTACTCGTCCCACAAGTCCATGCCGGTCGGGCCAGCCGTTGAAGACGTCTCGGGAACGGGCATCGACGGCTGAGTCTCGTCCGGGGCGTGGTCGATCGTGAGGCCCTTGGCAGAGAGAGCGGCGACGAGTGTGCGCACCTTGTCCCGGATGCCATCGAGGTGTTCCGGGCCCGCGCTGGTGGAGTTGAGGCGCGCGGTCGCTTCCGTGAGTGCTTCGACGGTGGGCTTCACCAGACGGGCGTCCACGTCCTCTGCTTCGGTGGCCGCGCGTTGTGCGCTGGCTCCCTCGGGGAGGACGACAGTGGCGAGTTCAACGGGCTGGGGAGTGCCCAGGCTGAACTGCCCCTCGGCCGTGAGGGTGTACGGGATGGCGTAGTGGCTGCTGCTCTGTTCGTCCTCGGCGTGAACCGAGACGATGACGCGATCCGGGTAGGTGCCCTCGATGCACGTCCAGGTCCGGCCGTCCTGGTCGAGGAGTTCGCGGACGCTGTCGGCGAGGCGGGCCCGAAGCTGTTCCTGGGATTCGGGCAGGGGGTTGGGGGACATCACAGAGGCCTCCGGGAGGTGCGTGAACCGGCTCTTGGCCTCGACGACCGTGGCACGGGCGGACTTGTGCTCGATGAGGGGCAGGAGAGCGCGGGCGGCGGCCACTGTGGCACGCGCGGACTTCGTCTCGGCTGTCACGCCGTTCTGGGTGGCGGCGATGATGCCTTCGAGGACGTTCTGGGAGATGGGCCGGATCGGCTTCGGCTCCGGGGCGTGTGGGAGGGCGGCGCCGGCCAGGAGTTCCCACGGCGTCTCGCGGCACTCCGGCCGCAGGAGCGACATGTCGGGGAGGGCCGCGATCGGCCACCAGGCGGTGACCTCAGTCGCGTCGCCCTTGGGATCGTCGGGGTTGGTGACCCGGCGATCGTCGTGTGGCGTGTTGATGGGCACGGAGTCCTCGGTGGGGACCACGGCCACGAACCCGCGGTAGATGCCGTTCGGGGCGGTCCAGGAGCCGACGACGGTGGCCGTGCCGGGCAGGATCGAGCCGGTCTCCTCGGCCCACTCGCGGAGCGCGGCCGCGAGGGGGTCCTCGCCGTCCTCCAGGTGTCCGCCGGGGATCTCCCACGTGCCTGCCGCGGGGTCATCGTCGTCGAGGGCCCGCTGGATCATCAGCAGGCGGCCGGTGTCGCCGGCCTTCACCGCCAGGCCCGCGACCTTGATGGCCTCACCTGTCGGGGTGGCGACGACGTCGATCTCGACGTGTGAGGGCGTGGTCTTGTACTCGAGCCCGTCGTGCCCGCCGGTAGCGGACTTCACCTCGAGGCTGCGTGTCAGCGGGTGCGCGCCGTGCAGAACGGGCGAGACCTCGAACAGATCCAGATCGTGGATGACGCGGACCCCGTCACCGCGCTTGCTCGCGCCGGTGTCGGGGACGCGGTAGCCGATGGAGAATGCGGCTTGCTTGTGCTCGTGCCACTGTCTGACCTGCTCGTAGCAATCGCGGCCCTGGCGGGTGCGCAGGTTGTAGATCACGGTCGCGACGAGTGCGCCGGCTTCGGCGGGCCAGTCGGGGATGTCCCGGAACCTCGGGTCTCCGGGGAGCCATTCCTCGCATAGGACGACGACGCCGACAGGGTCTTTCCACCCGTGGTGCCACACCGTTTTGACGGGGCGTTTGGCCAGGGTGCGGGCGAAGGCGCCAGGGACGATGAGGTCCTGGACCTCGTCGACCACGCCGGTGACGGCGTAGATAGCCCGGCTGGTGCCTCGCTGGATGGTGCTGGGGCGTGCGGGTCTGGTGGGTGGAGCAGCGGTCGGCACGGCGGGGAACCTCCGGCGGTGGACAGTGGGCCGCCGGGCACCGTGCCGCTCGCGTCTGCCTAACGTCCTGCGCTGGCTCCTGCAGGCTCCTTGGCTCCTTCGTCGGCTGAGCGCGCCGTGATGTAGCCGCGGGTCCAGAACTGGTAACCGAACTGCTGCTCCGCGTTGCCGAATCGGTTGTACGGGCTGGAGTCGGCGGGGTCGCCCTTCTCGTAGGCGGCCTTGCCCTCCTGCTGGAGCGCGAGGGCGGTGCTGCGGGTCAACTGCACGTCAGCTCCCTTGCTGGAACATCGAGTCCTGTACGCCGCGGTTGCCGGGCGGGGTGGCCTCGGGCGGGGCGGCGGGTTCTTCGGCCTGGCTGTGCGTGCGGGTCATGTGCGCGCCGTCCACGTCGACCGCCCACGCGTCCGGATCGGTGTAGCGCCACACCTGGCCCGTGCTGTCCCTGACCCACCCGGTCAGTGTGCCGTCTGGGGCCCGATCCAACCAAGCCTGTTCACCATCGCTGCCGGTATAGGCAGAAAAGGAGTCGGCTGGATCGGACTCGCCCCCCTCGTCGTACATGTCGCCAGCCCACGGTCGGGCGTCGTCAGCCGGCGGCTCCAGTGCGTCGACCGGCGCCTCGCCCTCGGCGGGGGGCTCGGCTCCCGCGGCGGGCGGTTCGGGAGCGGAGTCTTCCGGGGGCACGGCCAGGTTCTCGGGCGGCGCCGCGGGGTCCTGGCCTATGTCAGCGGAAGGGTCCTCCTCGAAGGCCGCTGCGGGGTCGTCTCCCTCGAAAGCCTCGCCCTCGGCGTTCTCGGGCTGCTCGTCGTCTTCTTCCTCCCCGAACGGCTTACCGCCCTTGGGGAGCGCCTTGATGGCCAATCCGTATCTCGTCACGGGGCGGAGGATGACGGGCGGGGCCGCTTGTGTCCCGGCCATGCCCGCACCCACCTCGATCAAGATCGTTCTTGCACAATTGTGCAAGTGCCGGGATCACCCGGGAACGCTGGCCTTCCGAGGGACACCGGGCCCCTCCTCGACGACGTGGGTGTACTCCCGCAGCACGGCGAGCACGGTCGCCTCATCATTACCGGCCACCGCGCGTACGGGCCCGGTAGGGGACAGTGAGACCGGACTGCCCTGGTGCAGTTCCACCAGGGCAGTGGCGCGGTGCGACCCGATCACCGGGCGGTCGGCCTGCCCGGTGACCTGCACGCTGTAGGTCGCCCCGTCGTTGAATGCGCCGGTGACGGTGAACGGCACGGCTACCTCCTCATCGGGTCGCGAGCAGGCCCAGGAGGAACGCCCGAAGGTCGTCATCCAGATACCAGTCGCCGTTGAACATGGACTGAAGGGACCGAGCGAGGGTGTCACCGGTGTCCGGTTGCGTCTGCTGGCGACGCAGGATGCGGCTGAGAGCGCTGCGCCGCATGCGGCGGGCGCCCGGCTGGCCGGTGTGGGTCTGGTTGAACCACCACACGCGCTGGGCGGCGTCCAGGTCTCCCAGGTGCTGGGCAAGGTGCTGCGCCAGGGCGTGCCCGGCAGTTCCCAGCCCGTCGTCGGCGAGGTCGGCGACGGTGATCCGCTGCCCGTCGGGCTCGTAGCGGCCTTCGTCGCCGTTCACGGCCGTCACTCGGCGCGCGGCCGGGGAGTTGAGCCACGACCGCGGCACAAGGCGCTGCACGCCCCGTACGGCCCGCTCGGCGTCCGGCGTGGAGTCCGGGCCGAACACGATGCCGGCGTTGCCCTCGGGGCCCATGTCTCGGATCTCGGCGAGGACCGCCGAGACGGCATCCGGGACGGCTGCGGCGTACCGGGTGCGCAGGTTCGTCCACTCCCGGCGCGCGGCGGCGGCCTCCGCCCGTGCCGCGGTGATCTCGACCTCGAGGTCGAGGTCATCCAGGGTGCCGCCGGTCCGCGCCGCTTGCAGGTTGACCAGGCGCCTCTCGGCGGTGGCCACATAGTCGTCCGCACGCTGCAGCGTGCCGTGCGGGTCCCCGTCGAAGTCGTCACCGAGGGCGGCGGCAAGGCGGCGGGTCACCTCTTGGCCGACGTCGTCACCAGCCGCCCGCAGGGCCGCCATGTGGCGAAGCGCGGTGAGGCCGGGGCCGCCGTCCGCAGCTCGGTCCGGCGACCACTGAATACGGTCGCTGCGGCCCGGGAGCCGTCCGGCGGCGAGCTGCGCCCATGTGGTGGGCTTCCACCAGGTGACGCGGCGCCGTGTCTGACCGAAGCGTCCGGGATCGGGCATCAGCCCGGCCCAGTGGGAGACCCGGGCAGCCAGGGAGTCCCCGTTGGCCGCGGGCAGATCGAGTGCACGGTGCAGGCGGGCCAGGCGCCGGGTCTCCGGCCACTGACGTATGCGGCGGGCGAGTCGGCCGAGGAAGGCACGCAGGCGTCCCAGACGCTCCCGGGCGCCCTGCCACTTCTCGGCGATCTTCCTCGCACCGGCCATCACCAGTTCCATCAAGCGCTTGGCAAGGCGGATCAGGAGAGCGACGACCCGTGCGAGCAGCCCGGGTTCCCGTCCCGCCTGCGGATTGGCGGCCGCCACCCGCTGAGTGATCCGGCGGGCGGTGGCCTGCCGGGAACCGTCCATCTGCCGCGTGAGGGTGCGCGCGATCCCCTCGGCGTCGCCAGGGTCCACTCCTGCGGCCTGGAGCTGCCGCAGGAGTGCGCTCACGGCCTCGTCGACGTGCCCGACAACGGTGCGGGCGACGTCCACGTCGCCATCGGTGTCGGGCTGGCCGGCGCTGCCTCCAATCTGGTCGGGGATGAGGCTGAGGAGGTCACGGGCCCGAGCGGCGAGGTCCTCGTCGCTCTCGTCGGGCAGGGGCTCCAAATCGTTGATGGTGCGCAGGGCAGCCCGCACCGTCGCAGCGTGGGCGTCCTGCCGCGCCCGCTTGAGAGCCTGCAGGGCGGATGCCCGGTCTCGGCCGGTGAGTCCCGCGGCGTCGAGCGCGGCGGATCCGTCGCGGCGGACGTTCTGGCGGGCGTCGCGCAGGGCCTCGGCGGTGAGGCGCTGGGCGATCTGCTCGCGCAGGGCGTGGATGTCGCCGGGCGGCTCCGTACCCGCGACGGCCTCGTCGATGATGCGCGCGGCGAGCGTCCGGCCGTGGTCGCTGACGATCCGGTCGACGTCGCCCTGCGCGACCTGGTTGGGGTCGCGGGGCGTGCCTGCCGGGGGCAGAGACGGGGTGGGCCGGTTGCGGTCGTAGACGTTCACGGCGCGGCCGTTGTGCAGACCGAAGTCGTGCACGTTGCCTTCGTCGTCGACGCCGGTGAGCTGCATCCACCAGCCGTTGCGCTGCGGCTCGCTGACGATGGTCAGCCTCCGGTGGCCGTTGAACTGGTAGCCGGTGCGGCTGACGGGCGCGTCGATGACGTCGCCGACGCGCAGGCTCCCAGGGAGGACACGGGCGACGGGCGCCGTGGGCTGGTCGGGCGTGTCCGCGGGGTCCGGAGTAGCCGGCGTGGTGGGTGCGGCCGGAGGGGTCGGCGTGGCCGGGTCCGCGGCACCCGCGCGGCGCATCGGGCCGCCGGGGATGCCGAATCCGGAGTCGCCTCCGGCGTCCGTCACCCCATCGGCGTCGTCGACGTCCGGGGGGGTGACGGGGTCCGGCTGCGCCTCGGGGAGCAGCCACACCGTGTTGGTTCCGGGCACGACCCGACGTCGCCACTGGTTGTTCCCGTCCTCAAGGAGGAGGCCTCGCATCCCGCCGGGCGCCTCTTCCACGTCGATGACGCGGTAGACGTGGATCTCGTCGCCGCGGCGGGCGTCCGGCATAGCCACGTAGTCGCCTTCACCGAGCTGGGACACGTTCATGGGCCGGGGCCGGTTGAAGCCGGGCGGCGGGGTCCAGCCGGCCGCCCGGTCGAGACGGTCAGCAGCCCGCAGGGCACTGCGCCCCTCCGGGGTCGAGGGGTCCGCGGACGCGCGAAGCTGGCCGGCGAGCCCCCTGGCGTGGTCCGGCGACAGGGGCAGGTTCTCCGTGATGCGAACGGCGCCCTGGTGCGCGTCAGGGTCGTCCTCCGGACCATCGGCGAGGTCGCCGATGACGTCCCGCTCGTCGGGTGACAGCTCCGGATCGACGGTCGGGCCGGTGACCGGCTCGACGCGTCGGGGCGGCTCGTGCACGGTCAGGTCGTCCCGAGTCTCCGGGGCGTCCTCCGGACCGAGTTCGGGGGCGTTGCCGTCGGCGTCCTGGGCCCGCAGGAGGACTGTGGAGGCGTCCACGTCGATCTGCCCAATCTCACCGGTGCTGGTGTCGGCGTAGTTGATGGTGACGCGGTCGCCGTCGCGGTTGATACCGGTAACCGCGACGGTGGTGGGCGTGCCGTCGAGGTCCAGGACCACGACGTCGTCCTCCTTGAGGTCCGCGGCCGCCGGGTCGTCGATGCCGGTGACGGGATCGGTACTCGGGCCGTCGTCGCGGACTTCGCCGGCGACGCGAAGGTCTCCGGCGCTCCGCGTGATGGAGCCCTCTGCGGTCGTGATGGTGACGCGGTCGCCGTTGACCTCGTCGACGGGCCCGAGGAGAGCGCCATCGGTGTCGGTCACGATGTGCCGCGGGGTCACGCGCTGCCCGGACGAGGTCCAGCCGTCGGGACGGTCGCCGCCGGTCACGGTGAGGGTGTTCGGCGACAGGCCGTCGGCGCTGTCGTCGTTGTCCCAACGCACCGACACCGTGGTGTTGGTGGCGCCGGTGACGGTGCCCTCTCGGGTCTGCAAACCGTCAACGCCTGTGACGGTGCTGCCCGGGAACAGGCCCCGGCCGTTCCGGTCGGCGGGGACCGCATCGGGCAGGTTGCCGGTCTGGACGGTGCTCTGGGCACCGCTGGCCGGAGAGCCGGGTACCACGTCGTCGGGCGCCTCGGCCCGCGCTGCGGCGGCGTTCAGTGGCGTGAAGACATTGCCGCGTTTGCCGCTGCCGTCCGGGTGCTCCGTGACGTACGTGCGCAGCAACCGCTCGGTGCGCCCGTTGCGGGTGACCTCCACGTCGACGGGGCCTGTGTAGACGTATCCGGACCGCGTGACGGCGCGGCCGTTCCTCGTCCGGCCATCCATGCGGACCATGTCG
This sequence comes from Streptomyces sp. SP18BB07, assembly GCF_036322545.1. NCBI lineage: Bacteria > Bacillati > Actinomycetota > Actinomycetes > Kitasatosporales > Streptomycetaceae > Streptomyces > Streptomyces sp. SP18BB07. Next base: position 62,238 of record NZ_JAQYWT010000354.1, on the reverse strand, counting down.
CCTTGCACCAGGTCCCGGACCCGTGCCCAGTGCGCAGGCTGACCGCCCACGGGCTCGGGCTCTCCCTGCGGCTCGTCGGCCGGCGCCGAAGGCGTGGCTGGCTTCGGCTCTGCGGGAGCGCGGTCCGGGGCGGGCTGCTGCCGCGCGGCGGGTGAGGCGGTTCCCGAGGGCTCCGGCTGTGGCGTTTCCGCGCGGCGGTTTCCGTCATCCTCACCCTCTCGGGGGCGACGGAATGCCGTCGGCCGGCTCGGGTTGTCGACGAAGCGCAGGACGGGCAGGGAGGTGAAGCGCGAGCTGTCGCCGTCGATCTCCTCGGCACGCTCTGCCGTGCTGGAGTCGTAGTCACCGCCGATACCGAAGGGCCACTGACCGACCTGGGTTTGCCCGCCTACGGCCAGGTCACCCGCGAGTCGGCCGCGCATGGTGACGGGGCGGTCGTAGCGGTTCGGGTCCAGTGCGCTGACGTCGTCACCGGTCTGGGATTCCCGTACGTCGACCGGGACGCTGTACCCGTCGGAGATCTGCTGCGCTCGCCACTCGTCGTAGTACCGGTCGAGGGCCCGCTCCCGGTCAAGGTAGGCGCGGGCCTTGTCGATCTGGTAGTCCGGCCAGTCGGCGAGTTCGCCGGAGTCAGCGCCGTCGACCATCCGTTGGGCGATGGCCTCGCCGAGGACTTCGCCGTTGGGCCCGCGCCAGGTACGAGCGCGTTCCACGACGTCGGGGGCATCCCACGGGAACGGGTTGCCGTCCGTGTCGCGGATCTCCTCCAACAGGCGCGCGTACTGGAGTGCCTGCTCCCGGCTCCGGGCCTGGAAAAGGCCTTCCATCGAGCCTGGTGCTGCGACCCACCACCAGGGCGCGTTGTACTGCGTCTCCTGGTTCGCGTCTCGGATGGTGAGGCGCCCGCCCGGCGTGAGTTCCAAGGTGGGGTTGTCCGCGACGGCGTTCAACCGGTCTTCACCCGGTCGGGATTGCGGGCTGCTCGGTTCGTCCAGGTCGCCGCTGCGGATGCGGTCGCGGATCCCGTCGAGGTCGTTGAAACGCGGCGTGCTCGTCTCTGACGTGTCGGTGCTGGCAGCGTCGGCCGAAGGGGCAGCGCTGGTCATGCCTTCCGGGGCGCCGGTGCTCGGCGTGGCCTGGCGGCGCTGCTCCTCCTCATGGCGCTGCCGCTCTATGCGGTCGTTGTCGCGGTACTGCTGCCGGAACTGGTTGTAGGTGATGCGGCCGCCGTTGGCCTTGAACCAGTCCTTCAGCTCCTCACTGGCGTACTCCTCCCAGCGGCGGAACTGTGCGAGTCCGCCGCCGGAGAACAGGTCTCGTTCGTTGATGCCGCTGCCGTACTTGTACTTCGGGTGGTAGAAGTAGCCGTTCGTAGCGTCGATGGCGGCCTGGTAGCGGGCCTCGTCGAAGTCGGCGAACTCCGCACGGATGATGTCCTCACGGGTGCGACGCACGCGTGGAACGTCGGCGCCACCGAAGCCGAGGGCCTCGTCGACGGCCTTCGCGCGGCGCTCTGCCTCCTCGGCGTCGGCCGGCGGGGTGTCCGGAAGAACACTGCGAACGCGCTGGTCGGTGTAGTCGTCGCGGCGGTCCATCTCCTCCATGAGGCGCTTCTGATCGTCTTCGCTGAGGTCGTTGCTCCACGCGTTGACCAGGGCGTCGTCGTCCAGGCTGGTGAGATCGTCCGGCAGGGGCGTGCGCTCGGGCTCCGGTCGTGCGGTGGCGCGCTGCTGCTCGAAGTCGTCGCGGGCGGCGTGGAGGGCGCGCTGCAGGTTGCGTCCTTCCCCGTCTCGCCACTGGGCGACGGTGCTCGGGCCCCACGGCCTGTCCCAGTCGAAGGGCTGTCCGTCGCTGCCGGTGATGTCCTCGAAGCGGGCGGCGAGTGCGCGGGCCTCCTCCGCGTCGTCCGTGGCCAGGGACAGGCCAGGCAGATTGTTGCCGTTGCGGGCCTGCGCAAAGTGCCACAGGGTGGTGCCGTCGTCCTGCGGCTCGGGCCACGTCACCAGACCACCGCCCGGGGACAGTGTCAGACCGTCCCGGTCGGCTGCCTGGGCCAGGGCTGCGCGGCGCTCCGGAGTGTCCTCGGCGGCCGTGAGCCCATCGCCGTTCTTCCATGCGCGCCGCAGGGACGCGACGTCGCGGTGCCGTTCGGGAGAACGGCGGCCGCGCGGGTCAGCGCTGCCCTCGCTACCTCCTTCCCCTCCGCCGCCGGCGTCGAGGGGCCTGAATCCGGGGAGGTTCAGCTGCGGCAGGCCGAGTCCGCCGGGGCCACCAGGACCTCCGGGGGCGCCGCTGCCTCCTCCGCCGTTGCGGCTGCGACGCCGACGGCGGTTCCGGTTGTCGTTCTGGTCTTCCTCGTTGTCTGTGTCCGGGGTGTCGTCGGGGCTGTCGTTGTCGTCTTCATCATCGGCGGGCGCATCGGGTGTGCCGGCGCCGCCTTCGTCGGGGGCGCCGTCCGGGTCGGCGGCATCGCCATCTCGGCGTCGCTCGTCGTCCTGGTCCTCGTCGGAGTTCTCGCCCGTCGTGGTGCCGGAAGCGTCGTCCTCATGGGGCTCGTCGTCGCTGCGGCTGTCGTCGTCCTCGCCCCTCGCGATCCGGGCCGCGCGGCGGAACAGCTCTGCCGCGCGCTCCCCGCGGGGCCCGCCCACCTCGTATATCTCCGCGAGCGAGTCGAGACGGTCCGCAACGTCACGCAGCTCGGCGTCCGGGTCGTCGGAGTTCTCCGCCCGGTCCATGGCGTCTGCAAGGTCGCGGATCTCGGGCAGCGCGTCACCGCCCGCCTGGTCGAGGGCGCGCTCGACCAGGCGGGCCATGCGGTAGGTGCGGTCCTTGACGTCGCTGCGGTCGCTGTCCGGGATGGCTTCAGGCTCGTCGACCGCAGGCTCATCGACGCTGTCGGGGGTCCCGTCGGAGTCGGGCGTGCTGGAGTCGTCGTCGTTGGAGCGGCCTGCAGTGTCGTTGTCGGGGATCTCCTCGTCTGGGTAGCGCAGGCGTACCTGGGCGTCTGCGTTGTAGAAGCGCTCCTCACCGTCGTCGGTGACGATGCGGGTCCGCCCGCGGGGAGTGCGAACAGGCGCCTCCGCCACAGTGTGTGTGCGGCCGTCAGCGTCGGTGTACCGGTCGCCGGGTGCGAGGTCCGCAGCGTTACGCATACGCGCGGGGCGCAGGTCGCTGGTGTCGCGGCCCTCGGCATCAGCGAACAGGTCCGGCGTACCGAACTCGTCGGCGGGCCTGTCCTCGGGGTTGTCCGGGTCGGCAGCGCTGTTCGCCTGGCGGGTGGTCGGCTGGTCGACGTCGAAGAGGCCGCCGGGATCCTCGGTGGTCTGCTTCGGCTTGGGCTCTTGCTTCGGGGTGCGGCCAGCGCGGCGGGCTTCTTCCGCTTCAAGGACCTGCAGGCGAGTGCGGTCGACGCCGTCCAGCTCCCCGCCGTTGGCCATCTCGCGGCCCATCAGCTCCACGATCTCGTCGCGGATCTCCTCGTTGGTCATCGAGGACGGCGCCTTGGACCCTTCAGGGCGTACGGCGTCCAGCTGGCTGGACACCTCATCCGGCGTGAGGGTGACAGTGTCCTCATCGGAGCCGTCTGCGTTGAAGGTGTCACGACGTTGGCGAAGCTGCTCCGCGATGGCTCCGACCTGTATGCCGAAGCCGCTAGCCCGCTCGTCCGGTGTCATCTCCAAGTCGTAAAGAGATTCGGCCAGATGCAGCGCGGTGCCGCTGGCAGGTCCGAACGTTTCTCCTGCGGCTTCACCCCACTGCTGGTCCAGGAAGTTGAACAGCTCGTCAGCAAGCTGCGCAACACGGTCCCGCCCCCCGTCGGCGAACTGCTCGCGGTACTGCTCCCTCAGCGCATCAAGCACGCGCCGGTTGTCGGCCTTGTCCTTGCTGAACAGGCCGTCAACTGCGGGCGTGGCGGCGCTCTGCTGCTGCTCGCCGTCGTCAGTGTTCGGCACCTCGAGGTCCGTGTCGGCGGCTGCGGGGTCCCGGTCGTCGCCGTTCGGTTCCGGGGCGGTCTCGGGGGCGTTGCTGGGCTCCGGTCGGATTCGGGCGAGGGCTTCGCGCACCTCGTCCTCGGAGAGGCGCACGGTGTCGTCCTGCTCCGGCGCTGGGTTCTCCTGGTCCCACCGCGCGAGGTCGGCGACGGCCTTGTCTACGACGGTCTGCAGACGGCCGCGTTCCTCCCGCCGCTCCTTGGCGATCTTCTCTCGCTCGTCCTTCTCCTTGTACCGGTTCTTGTCGAGTTCGTCGGGGTCGATCTCGGGCTTCGCGTCGAGGTTGGTGACGCGAGCGACGATCTCCTCGAGCAGGTTCGCCCGCGCGCGGGCGTGGTCGATCTGCGGGGTGAGGTCGGCGGCAGCGTGCGCGGACTGGAGCAGGGCTATCTGTTCGTCCAGCTCTGGGACCTTTGCCCGATCCGACTCCTGCAATGAGGGTGCCTTGTCGAGGGCCTTGGACAGCCGGGTGATCATGCCCGATCCGGCGCCCTTCTTGGACAGGTCGTCTACCGTCCGCTCGAAGTCGGAGTTACGCAGATCCAAGAAGCCGACATGCGCAACGAGCTTGCCGTCCGCGGTCTTCTCGGTGCGAACGCCGAAGTCGAGGCCTCCGAACTGGCCGATGACGTGCCAGGGGCTCACCCCCTCGACGGCGTGCTCCAAGAGGCGGTTGGTGATCTGCCGGTGCAGGGCCTTGCCGGCGTCGGAGCGCTCACCGTACGGAGAGCCGCCGATGGTCATGCGGAAGCTGTCTCGGTCGGTGACGATGCGGGGCAGGGCCTGCTCGCGTCGCTGGATGCCGTCGCGGGTGGCCTGGGCTTCCTGGCGCAGCTCCTCAAGGGCTTCGGCGCGGCGAATGCGCTCGGAGGCCTCGTTGTGTTGGTCGATCTCGAGGTCCTTGAGACGGCGGCGGGCCTTCATGAGCTGGCTCATGTAGGGGTTGCCGCCCATCTCGGCTTCCATGGTTTCGTAGTCGAACTCGGCGCCGTCGATCTCCTGGACGACGTCGCTGGTGTCGCCTTCCGCCGGCTCCGGCCGCTGGATGTCGACCAGGCCCTCGGCCTTGGCGGCGACGAATCCGGCCTTCCAGCCGTCCATGGAGTTCTTGGTCCCGAAGATGTCGATCTCGACTTCGGGGTTCTGGTTGCCGTAGCGCAGGATGCGGCCGTTGCGCTGCTCCATCTGCGCGGCGCCCCAGTCGAGATCGACGTGCGTCAGGGAGATCATGCGGTCCTGGGCGTTCATACCCGTGCCCGCGACCGCGCTGGAGCCGATCAGAACCGCGATCTCACCTTCGCGGGCCTTACGGAACAGCTCCGTCATGTCCTCGGGCTTGCCGGACTTCTTGGCGTCCTGGACAAAGGCGATCTTGTCGGCGGGGATGCCGCCGGCGACCATGAGCTGCTTGAGTTCGGCGTAGGCGTCGAAGCCGCCCTTGTTGTCGCTGCCCGGGACGCCTTCGTTCAGGAAGATCATTTGGAGGGCGCCGGTGACGGGGTGGTCCTCGTCGCTGCCGTACGCGACCTTGTAGACCCTGTCCTTGGTGGCGTGGAAGCGCTCGATGTGCCGGGCAGCGACGGCCTTGAGCTTGTTGCCCGCAGGTGCGTTGCCGTCGACGAGCCGCGGGTCCAGGGCCACGCTGGTGCCCTCATTGGACACCGCGAGCATGTTGTCGTCGACCAGGGCGCCCTTGCGGGTACGGATCTGCTGGGGCTCACCGTTGTGAATGGCGCGGCCGCGGCCTACGAGGCCCTTGAGGCGCTTCTTCTGGTCCGAGGTGGCGTCGACCAGGATCAGGTTGTGGGAGCCGCCCTTGAGCTTCGGCCGGGGAATGCCGACGTCATCGGCGCGCTTGGTGTCCGCGACCAGGCCCCACATGGTCTTCATGGCGCGCTTGTTGTGGAACTCAGAGAACCGTTCCACGATGCGCAGGCCGGAGCCGTCGGGGGCGTTCTCGATGCGCAGGGTCTTGCGGCCGAAGGTGTTGGCCCACAGGTCCGGAGCGCCCGCCTTGTAGGCGTCCAGCACCCACGGCGCCGCGAACTGGAGCATGGTGAACTGCTCGCTGATGCTGTTCGACAGCGGCGTGCCGGTGGCGAGCGTGATCGTGGCCCGACCCTGGCGACGGCGGTGCAGGTCGGTCGTCTTCTGGTGCAGGTCGACACCGCGGATCGACGCCGGGTCGCCGCCGGCCTCCTTCGAGCGGAAGCCGACGCCCTTGTACCGGTGCGCCTCGTCGACGACGAAGTAGTCGAAGCCGAGGTCGTCCCAGTACGTCTCGCCCGGCCGCCGCATCGGTGCGGCGTTCTTGTTGATGTTCCTGCTGACCGTCGCGATGCGCTGCTCGATCTTCGCGACGATGAACGGATGGGCGGGGTTGTCGGCGTCCTCGTACTGGCGGTCAAGCTGCTCACGCAGCGCCTCCAGCTCCCGGAACTCGTACTCGTCCTGAGCCTCCGGGCTCATCTTGATCGAGCCGAACGCCTCTTCCGTGAAGATCACCAGGTCCGGCCTGTTGGCGCGCAGCCACTCCAACGTGCTGCCGCGCCGGTCGCCGGCCAGATCCGCCGAGGTGATCAGGTGGATATCGGCGTTCGGGTACAGGAACCGGGCCTCGTCCGCCCACTGCTTGGCCAGGTGGTTCGGGACGACGGCCATGGGCTTTTCGATCTGCCCGGACGCCTTGAGCGCCTGGGTGCCCATGACGAGCGTGGACGTCTTGCCGAGGCCCACCTCGTGGGCGAGGATCACGCCCCGTTCGAACTGCATCCGCGCCGCGCCGGAGCGCTGCCAGTAGTGCGGGTTCCGGTCGGGGGTGAAGCCCTCGAGCGTGGGCGACATGCCCTCGTACGAACGGACGATGTGCCCGTTCATGATGCGGTTGTACGAGTTGGTGAGGACCGTCAGCCGGTCGGCGTTCGCCGTGGCGTACTTGGCAAACTCGGCCCGCATCTGGTCTGCCTTCTGGCGGATCAGGCGGGACGTCGCCTCGTCGACTTCCTTGCGCTTGTCGTCCTTGTAGACGGTCAGCGAGCCGAAGCCGAGGAGCGCGCGGGCGATCTCGACGGCCGACTTGCCGCGGGTGCCCTTCTTCTCGTCGGCCGGGACGCCGTACATGAGGTTGTTGGCCTCGGGCACGCGGCCGGTGTTGAGAATCCAGCCGTACCGGTCGTCATGTGCGACGTTCAGGGTGCGGTCGCCCAGGTACTCGCGCAGAAAGCCCTGCAGCAGCTCGGGCGGCGTCCAGTGCGCGCCCATCTCGGGCGTGAACTGGCCGATGGTGCGGTCTTGTGGCTGTACGGCCTCCAGCGCGGCTACGTTGACCGCGTACGCCGGGTCGCGCTCGGCGGCCTTGCGGGCGATGTCGAGCTTGTCTCGGACGGCACCGGACAGGTAAGCGCCAGCCAGCTCGAGGCGGTTGGTCTCTGGATCGGTGAAGACCTCGTTGCCGAGGCGCTTCAGCGTCTCCTCTCGGGTGAGGTCGAGTAGGCGAGCGATTTCCCCGAGGTCCACTTCGCCCTCGGCGGCGACGACCGCGGCGAGGGCCGCCTTCGGGTCGTCGGTCGATGTCAGCGGCTGGTGGCGGGCGGCGGCGCGCTCGGTGAAGACGCGGGAGAGAACCGGCTCGTCCTTGTCGACGTCCCACCGTTCCAGGGCGAGGACGGCCGCAGCGTCCGGGTCAGCGCGGAAGTAGCCCCACGCCGTGGGGCGGCCGCCCTTGGTGCGGTGTTGGCCCGGCTTGGACAAGGGGCCGTACTTCTCGACGTACGAGGCGTGCAGATCACGGAGTTGGGCGCGCAGGGTCTCAGCGCGCTCCTCCTCGTCGTTCTTCCGGTCCAGCTCGCGCAGCTCGGCGGCGACATCGCGGAGCTGCATGAGGGCGCGGAGCTGGGCGGTGTTGCCGTCGGCCGGTTCCAGCAGGACAGGATCGGCGCCGTTTACGTGCTGGTAGAACTGGCCGTCGTCGCCCTCGTAGAGGCGGCCGGTCCAGTCGTTGGCGTGCTTCTCCCGCGCGGTCTGGAGCTCCACGGCCGGACGGTCGTCACCATCAGGGTGAGGCTCGTAGCCGTAGCCGTCGGCCTTCGCCTTGGCAGCGATGTCCTCAAGCGCGGCACGAAGTTGCTCGGCGGCCTTGGCCGGGTCGCCCTGGACGGTGAGTTCCGGTCCGTACGGGCCGGACTTGGTGGTCAGCGTGCCGAGGACGTGCTCAGGATGCCTGTCGAAGTAGGTGTTGACGCGGTGCTTGGTGCCGTTGATGTCCCGCTCGGGAGCGTCCAACCATGACTTGTCCGCCCCCCTGGAGTCGTCCTCGCGCCGCCGGAAAACGAGCACGTCGGTGGTGACCCCGGTGCCGGCGTCGTTGAAGACGCCGGAGGGCAGGCGGACCGCGCCCAACAGGTTGCCGTACCGGGCCATCTGGCGGCGGGCACTGTCGCCCTTGGAGTCGAGCGTCTGGCGGGAGGTGATGACGAGCGTGATGCCGCCGGGCCGGACGAGGGCGATCTCCTTGGTGACGAATCCGTTGTGCAGGTTCTCCGCGGGGTAACGCTTGTCGTCAAAGGGGACCCGGGCGAACGGCACGTTGCCGATCGCGGCGTCAAAGGTGCCCGGCCGGGCGTCGGTCTCCGCGAAGGACTCGTTCAGGACGTTGGCGTGCGGATAGATCGCCTGAGCGATCCGGGCTGTGGTCGGGTCCAACTCGACACCGGTCAGGCGCGCGCCGTCGGGGGCGACGCCGAAGAAGGTGCCCGCGCCGGAACCGGCCTCGAGGACGTCACCGCGCTCGAACCCGAAGGCGCGCAGGCCCTCCCACATTGCCTCGGCGATGGGCTGCGGCGTGTAGTGCATGGACAGCACGCCACGGGAGGCCTGCCGGAACTCCACCGGCGTGAGCACGCGCTGCAGCTCGCTGCGGATGTCGCTGTACTCGGACCAACGCTCGTGGTCGCGGGCGAACTTGCCCTGGCGGGTGCCGCCCTGTTGGTAGCGGGGTTCCTTCTCGTTCGGCTCGGTGGCGAAGATGATCGGCACCGAGCCCCACCCGGACCAACGGGCGAGGACGCGCCTCTCCGCGTCGGTGGCGGAGCGGTTCTCCGACTCCAACGTCTTGAGGACCTTGATCGCCTCGACGTTGGAGGTGGCACGCGCGCGTGCGCCCTTGGGCGCGTCGGCCGGGTCCGGCCGGAACCGCGCTACGCGTCGTACATCAGGTCCCTGATCTCCTGCAGGTGCTGCTCCATCGGCGTCTGCTCCGGAGCCTTCTCCGCCTCGGGCTCCGGCTCGGGCAGAAGCTCCGCCAGAACCATCGCCGTCGCGTCCGCCCTGATCTGCTTGATCCGGCCGACCTGATCCTCGTACTCCGTCGGCTCCGGAACTGTCTCCTCCAGCGCCTGCTCCGCGACCAGAATCCGCGTCTCGATCTCCCTGGCCTTCGCCGTCACGAACGCCTCCGGATCGTCCATCGCCGCCCACTCCCGCGGCCGGTACGTCTGCCAGTGCTCCCGGACCATCGGACTGAACATGTTCATCGTCGTCGCCTCCCAGCGCTGCGCGGAGCGCGGCCTGCTGTGCCTCGATCTCCTCGCGGGAGATGACCTTTTGGTCGTCGTTCCCGCCATTCTTGCGGACTGTCGCGCGGGCCGCCTCAACGCCGTGCAGAGCCACGTTGATGGAAGCGAGCCGCGTCTTGGCCTTCTGCCGGTCGGAACTATCCGCGTCCCGGTCCGTGGCCCGCACGGACATCTCCCGTGCCAGCTCCTCCGTCACCCGGTTCAGCTCGGCGAGGAGGCCCTCGGGCACCCACAGCTTCCGGCCCTTGATGTGGTGGCCCTTTTTGTTGCTGGGCACCAGGGGGTTCACGCCGTCGTCCCAGCCGTACCGGTCCTTGAACAGGCTGTAGAGGTACTGCCGCTCCTGGCTGGCGTTGGCGAGCCGGTCGCGCAGGCGCTCGTTCTGGTACAGCTCGACGAACATCTTCGGCACGAACACGGGGCGCTTACGGCCCCAGGTGCGCTCACCGCGGGTGTCGGGGTCGTTGTCGTACGCCTGGACCATTGCTGCCAGAGCTGCGGCGCGGGAGGGGTAGGCGGTGTCTGCGTGCCCCCAGGTGTGCTTGCCCCAGGTCCACCCGATCTCGCGGGTCTTGTGCCCGTGCGTCTGGTCCCGGTAGTCGACGTAGGCGTACCCGCTGCCACCGCCGATGCTGATCATGCCGTTGTCGTCGGGGTTGTCGACGCGCGCGATCAGTTGCTCGACCTCCGGCGTGGTACTGCGGCGGTTCTGCTCGGCCTCCAGCACGGCCATGCGTTCCTTGCGGGCGGCCTTGACGTCGTCGGTCTCGCTGTACGAGGAGCGGCCGCGGCGAAGCTCGGTGTACTCCGCGCTCAGGTCGTCATCAGTCAGGTTCTCGGGGGCGTCCCGGTCGGTGATGGCCCGCTTCTCCCGGTCGCGGCGCTCCCGCTTGACGTCCTCCAGGCGACCCTCGAGGACCTGCTGCGCCTCCGGCGGTGCCTTGCGGAAGTCGCGCCGGAGCAGGTCGTTGTACTCCTCGGACAGGTCGGCGTCGGTGAGGTCGGCAACGGGCGGACGGTCGGCGATCTGCTCGGCGTGGCGGCTCTGCTGCTCGCCCACGATCGCGTCGTGCCGTGCCTGCAAGGCCTGACGCGTAGTGCGCTCGGCTTCGGGGTCGTCGCCGGCGGCCTGATGCATGCGGACCCGGTCCGCGATGGTCTCGCGGGCCTTCGCCAGGTCCTCCTCGGCCATGGTCGTCAGGTCGGCATCGTCGTCGACCAGAGTTTGCGAGCGGCGGCGGCGCTCGCTGTAGATGGCCCGTTCGACGTCGTTGGCCGACTCGCCCTTGCGGGAGCCGTACGTGCTGCGTTCCTCCTGCGACTCCTTGATGCGGGCGGCAATGTCGTCGTCGCTGAGCGATGTGGCGTCGCGGGCGGCAGCCTCGTCCCGCTCCTTTCTGCGCCGTTTCAACTCCTCGTCGATCATGTCGACCTCAGAGTTCAGACGCCGCCGGTTGGCCTCCGAGCGAGAGCGGTTGATCTGGGTCCACCGGGCGTACTTCATCTGCGAGAGGCGGGCGTCGTCCGCGTCGGCCATGGCCTTGCGCAGCGCTTCCGTCTCGTCGACCGCGTTGGCCGGGGCGTCGGGGGTGCCCGCGCCGGTCTCGTCGGTGACGTGGATGTTGCGGCCCTGGCGGACGAGATTGCCCAGTACCTCGGCGATCCGCTCGTCGCGGGTCGCATCGGTCATGTTGGCCTGGGTCTGCCAGGCGCCTACGGGGCCCATGGTCGGGGCCCACTTCACGGCCTTGACCTTGCCGACGGCGGAGTAGTCGCGCTCGTCGCCCTTGATGGTGCCGCGGAACACCATGACTCGCTTGGCCGGCTGGCCTGGCTTGCCCGGCTTCATCACCCACGCCGCGGTGATGCGGTCGCGCTGGTTCGGGGCCTGGGCGGCGCGGTGCAGGCGAGCCATCACCGCGGCGCCCTGCGGCGGGTACGACGGGACGGGGACAGTGACGCCGTCGATCTTGGCCTTCGGCGGGTAGCCGCGCTCGCTGGTCACGGCGACCTGCCCGTCCGGGCCGTACAGGGTGATGGCTCCGCCGTGGTTGACGAAGTGGTAGCCCTCAACACCCTCGACGGGCTCGGCGTCGTCCGGCAGCGCCTGCGCCTGTGGCTCCTCCGGGGTCTCCGGTGGCTGCGGAGCGGCAGGCGCCTCCGGGGTGGCGGCCGCCGTCGGGGTCGCCGCGGGTTCCCCATCCGCGGCGTTGTTGCGATGGAACCTCTCTGCGGCAGCGTCGAGGACTTCGCTCATTGAGCGGTTGTCATCGGAGCGCCAGGTCTGGATACGGGTGTCGGGGTCCGACAGGTCCAGCGGCTTGCCGTCGTCCCCCATCGGAGGGTTCTCGGCGAAGGACTGGGCGAATGCCTGTGCGTCCTTCTGGGAGGTCCACCGGCGGCGGAGCGGCGCCCCACTGCCGGTGGCGGCCAGGTACCACTCGCCGTTCTGGTCCGGGCCGACGACGAACTGGCCGCGGCCGACGAGCTTGAGGCGGTCGTTGTTGATCAACCCTTCGAGGAGTCGCGCGGCGCGCTGCTCACGGAGGCTGTCGGGGCCGATGTCGTTGATCTGATCGAGGCGCTGCTGCCAGTGGGCGCGCACGGCCTGCAGGGTGCTGAACCGCTGTCCGTTGTTGCCGGTTGGACTGTCTGCGGTGGCCTGCTTCGGAGCGGCCGCGGGCGCTGCGGTGGCGTCGAACTCCCGCCGGGCCCGCTCGATAGCACCCTGGATGTTCTCGCCCTTGGTAGAGCGCCAGTCGCGGGCAGCGCGGTCGAGCTGCGGGTCGGAGAAGTCGAACGGCTGGTTGAACTTGGTGATCTGCCCGTTGACGGCGGTCTTGTCGAGGTGTTCGGCGAACCGGGTGGCGTCCTCGGCGGTGTTGAAGTCGCCGGCGGCGTTCATGCGCTGTCCGGTGCCGGTGGCCGTGAGGTACCAGCGGCCGGAGTCGTCGCGGAGGATCGCCACCCTGCCGGAGGGGGTCACCCGCAGGTCGTCGTCGAGGGCCACCCAGCGCAGGAAGGTGGCCATATCCGGGGTCGTGCCGGGGCGCTCGGCTACCTGCGTGAAGTGGCGACGGACAGCTGCGGTGTCGGCGTACCGGGCTCCGTCGGCGTGCCGCCGGTTGGGCAGGGCATCGACGTTGACCGGGTGGGCGCCGTCTTCGGGCTCGTCCTGGTCGTCATCGTCGTCCGGGCCGTCGCCGTCGTCTTCGCCGATGGGGCGGCCCTGGTCGTCGTTGTCGTGCGGGTCGTTGGGGGTGTCGGGGTCGCCGTCGTCGTCCCGGGCCACGCCGTTGCCGCGGCGCGGGTCCTGGGTACGCCGCTCGTCCTCTGCTGCGACCTTCTCTTCGTCGTCGGTGGGCGCGGTGCCGTCGGGGCGGGCGACCATGCTGACCCACTTGGCACTGGTGGTGTGCCTGCGCCCCGCGAACTCGTTGGGGCCGCTCTGGTCCTGGACGAGGATGCGGTCGTGCGGGAGCGCCCGGACGACGCGCGCGAGCTTGCCGCCCCACAGCCGGACCGTTCCGCCGGTCTCGATGAACCGGCCCTTTGAGTCACGAGGATGCAGAGCGGGGTTCCACGGCCTACGCGTGGCCTTGACCTCGAGGTCGCGACTCAGGTCCTGCGACTCAGCCTGTGCAGTGGGGCGATTCAGCATGGCGCGGACCATGCACACCACAGGTGGTTAGCGTCGCGGGCTACCGTCCGCGTCACAGATCAAGATCGTTCTTGCACAATTGTGCAAGGGCTCCGCCCGGCCGCCTACATGGTCTCGGTGAGGATGTGGAGGGCGAACCACCCGGAGAATCCGAACCAGCCGACGGCGAAGACGGCTCTGCCGACTCTGCTGCTGCGTGTGCGGAAAAGGCGGCGGACGTTCTCGGAAAGGGTGTCGTCGTCGCGCTTGTTGGCGAGGGCGATGCCCTCGGCGACGGCGAAGGCGAGGCTCCAGGCGATCCATACGGTGGCCCACATGACGGATTACTCCTTCGGTTGGGGGAGGGGGCGGGGGCCAGTGCCGTCGTACGGGGCGGCGTGGCCGGCGTCGAGGAGGTCGGTGTTCAGGCATGCGCCGTCAGCGGTTGTGATGGTGGCGAGCCAACGGCCGTACTTCTCTTTGCGGTGGGTCTCGACCACCAGCTCGGCGGGGGCGTGATGGTCGAGCCAGTCGGTGACCCACGCGTTGGCGGCCTTGCCTTCGGGGGTGTTCTTCTCCGGGGTGTTGAGGCCTCGGAGGCGGACGCGCTGACGGACGCGGATGCCGAAGCCGAGATCTATGTCGAGGTCGAGGGTGTCGGCGTCGACCAGGCGCTCGACGGTGGCGGGGTAGGTGTTCAGGTCAGCTCACCTCCTCGTCCGTGTCGTAGTGGAGGCGGCATCGGCAGTTGATCGTGAGGGCGATCGGCGCGAACGGGTCGCCGGGGTAGCGGAGGCTGGCGCCGTCGACGGTGTACGGGGTGCCGACGGGTAGCGTCTTGCCGTGCAGGGCCTTGTGTGCGGGCCGTACGCGGGTGTCCCTGCGGCTGACCCAGGTCCGGACGACGCCGGGGCCGGCGTTCTCCGCCGCGGCGTCTGCGGCGCCGTTGATGGTCGCCACGGCGCAGGCCTCAGCGACGCGGGCTATCAGAGCGGGCTCTGCGGACGTGTAGAACTCGATGACAGCGGCTTCGAGGTCCGCGACGGTTCTGGCGTCGTTCTGGGCGGCGCGGAGGACTTCGGCGAGTTCGGCGAGGAAGACGGTGATGGCTTCGCCCGCGTACGCCGCGGTGATGATGGCGGCCGCGGCCGCGGACGGGGGAACTGTGTCCGTGCCGGTGAGGGCCTGCCCGACCTTGCGGGCGGTGGCGACTGCGGCGTTCTGCAGGATCGGAGCGAGGGTCTGGCTGGTCTCCTCGGCCCAGCGGGCGGCGCTGACAACGCGGCCTTGGTCGAGGTCGGCGTCGACGTGCCGGGTGTCGTTGTCGTTCTCGGGCTCCCAGTACCGCGTGTACTTGCGGAGTTTCGGTGCGCGGAGCCGGGCGAGTATGACGCCTTCCTGACGTGCCAGAAGGGCGGTGATGGCGGCGGCCACGGCCATGGAGAGCGCGTCGAAGTCGTCGTCGGTGACTTCGTATCCGTCGTCCTGGGGCAGGGCCTTGGCTTCGAGCTGGCCGCGGGCGGTTGCGACGTCTTCGGCGGCCTCGCCGGGAAGTGCCGCGGCTTGGGTGTCGCGAGCGTGGGCCACGTCGGCGGCTGCGGCTCCTGGGCCAGGGGTGGTGACCGCCGCTCGGGCTGCGGCAACAGCTTCAGTGGCCGTCTCCGTCGAGCCGGCGGGTTGTGCTCGGGCCGCTGCGACATCGTCCGCAGCGCTCGGGCCGGCGTCCAGGGCGCGCGCGGCCGCCACGTCTGAGGCCGCGGTTTCGGGTGCGCTGCCCTCGGGGAGCGGGGCGCCGGAGAGGGGGGCACCGGGCATGCCTCCGGCAGCCGGGTCGGGTCCGAGACCGAGCGCTGCGGCGTCCTGCGGGTTGGCCGGCACGGGGGCCTTCTGCGGGCTGATCCACAGGGCACGGGACTGCGGGACACCGAAGGGCTTCCGGTTGGCGATCTCCCGGTACTCGTCGATGGTGATGAGGCCCGCCTCGAACTCCTTACGGGCCTCCTCGCGGACCTGGCGGCGGGGGAACTCCAGCGCCTGGACGCGGGAGGTGTCGAACCGGACGATCCACTCGTCATCCAAGTCCGGGTCGAACCCGGAAGCGATCAGGTTCAGGTGGGGGAGCTCCGTGTGGTCCCAGAACGTCCACTCTTCGCGGTCGGCGTTGGCGTAGGTGCGCTCGGAGGCGTTGCCAACGATGGACTCCGGGACGCCGAACGCAGCCAGAATCTCGCCCTTGGCGGTGCTGGACAGCGTCTCGTAGGCCATCTCTCGTGGCCGGGCGGAGGTGTCGACGTAGGTGACGCCTCCGGGGCCGGTGCCGACGAGGGTGAGCTGCCCGGCGTTGTGCGCGCCGGGGGCCAGGCGCTTCTGGATGCGCTCGACTTCTCGCTGGTCGACGCCATCGAGGTCGATACCGACGATGCCGCCGGGGCGGCCGTCGTTGTCGATGAAGCTGATGTTGTACGTGCGGGCCTTGACGTCGAGGTCGATGGACAGGCCCGCGGCCTCGAGCGGAGTGACGCCACAGAAGGGGTCGAGCGGGTGCGGGTCGCGAATCCAGATGACGTGCTTCGGCATCAGCTCCCGGACTTGACCGGCGTAGTTCGTGAACTCGAAGTGTTTGACGTAGTCGGCGTTCTGGTCGTCCGGGATGATCTGGACGCGGTCCGGTGGGAGCAGATCGAGGCGTACGAGAGTGCCGCCGCGGCTGTAGGTCTTCTCGATGAACACGCCCTTCTTGGACAGAAGGAGTTGCGCGCTCAGCCGCTTCTTGAAGACGTCGCCGGTCTCCAGCGGGTTGGCCTTCTTGTTGAGCAGCTTCAGCAGGGGGTGCTCGTCGAGGGTCTCCTCGAAGCGGCGTTCGTCGCCTCCGCGGCCGATCTGGATGGGGAGTGTGCTGGCGTGCTTGCTGATGGCCTCGATGGACTTGAAGGTCCAGATCGATCGCTCGTAGCCCTCGACGATGACGCGTTCCATGTCCCAGCCGTCCGCGCGGCCGGGGGTGCCCCACACGTTGGTGACGCCGGCGTACGTCATCGACACGTAGGCGTTGCCCGCGAGGAGATCCTTTGTCTCTGCAGGCGGTGGAGGCGCGGCGGTGCGCGGGGCGAGGAGGCCCCGGAGGGCGGGGAAGAACTGTCGAGGCATCAGGCAGCCCCCTCGTGCCCAGGCTCACGGGTGGCGAGCCACATGCCGACGAGAGCGACCGCGAAGGACACGCCGATCCAGCCCAGAGGGATGCACAGGACGAACGCGCAGCCGGTGAGTCCGCCGTATCCGGCGATGCAGGCTACGGCGCGCGCGACGTGGGCCCAGCGTGGTGCGTCTGCCTTCGGGCGGATGAGGATGCCTGTGGCGAGGAGGCCGGCCGTCGCGGCAGAGAGTCCGGCCGCCCAGTGGAGTGCGCCCAACGCCATGAGGACGCCGAGCAGGCCGAACGCGGTGAGGAACAGGCCGGCGGCTTCACGCGCGAGCGCCCAGGAGGTTCGCTGAGTAGTCACGCCGCGCACCTTGGAGAGCGGGCGGCGTTAGTGTCGCGTGGTCAGCGAGGGGGGCGGGAGACTCCGGACGTGTAGGCGATGATGCCGCGGCGCTGGATGCGGCCACCGGGGACGACACGGGCGTTCTTCGGAGGGGTGGGGATCTTCCTCTTGGCACGGGTGCTCTGGTCTCCGCCGATCAAGTGCCGGTTGTCGACCTTCGCGGAGCAGTCCTGCCCGGTGACCTCGTCGTACGGGCGGCGGCAGGCCTTGCAGTAGACCTCGAGCGCGTCTATCCGTTGGCCCCCGACCGCCTTGAAGCTCCCGCGGTAGTCGGCCGTCTTCGCGATCCGCGGGGTGACCACGATCTCCGCGGCAACCACCCACACGTGGGAGAGGTCAGGCTTCTCGTCCTCCGCAGGAGGGGCAGGGGGGCCTTCAGGGTCGGACTCTACGAGTGTCTGGGTCTCGGTCACGGGCGCGGTCTCCGAGGCGAGCCAGACGAACAGAGACTCCTGCAGGTGCGACCTGCCGGTCTCGGGCGAAAGGGGAGCTGTCGCGGTCGTCACCGTTCCTCCGGAGCGCAGTGGGGTTGACGTAACCGCAAACCCCTTTACTGCCCCAACGTCAGCGGCTCTGTTCTGTTACACGTCCCGCTCGTTACGGTCCTCGTTCCAGCCGTGTACGGAGAACGGTTCGTCCTTGATCCAGTGACTGATTCCGAGGGCGTTGTACGGCACGGTGTTGTCGGGGAGCCTGTCCGGCTGGTGCCAGGACAGGCCTGCGCACTTCTCCTCTTCGGCGTTGTACGGCTCGCCCTCCCAGTGGGTGGCGGTGAGGAACCAGCCGGTACGGACTTCGCCCTCGGGGTTCCGGTACTGCATGACGTGGACGATTCGGAGCGCTGCCAGAGGGACGGTGACACCGACTTCCTCCAGGACTTCTCGGGCGGCGGCCTGGAGGACGTTCTCCTCCTCGCTGTCGACCTTGCCGGAGGGGAGGTTGAGCAAGCCGTCGGCGTACCCGGTGTCCTTCCGCTCCGCGAGCAGGATCCGCCCGCCCCTCTCCAGGATGACCATGACGTCGGTGATGGTGCGCAAAGGCATGGGGTCCCTTCCCGTGGTGCTACTGAAGGGACCGACCCTAGTGGTCAGTCAGATGGTGATGAGCCCCCGTTGGTCAACCTGTGCGGCAACCCACTGGACACGCTCGTCGATGGAGAGGCCGAGCGGCATTTCGAGGATCGGCACGCCGGTGCGCTTGCACGCGTCGAGGATGGCGCGGTCGGCTTCGTCCTGGAGGCTCAGCACCTTCTCGCGCATGCGGTCTCCGCCGGCCTTCTGGTCGTACTTGTCACGGCAGTACACCACGGCGTCGTACGCGAGCGGCATCCAGGCTCGGCACAGGGACTCTGCGGAGGCCAGGACGCTGCCGACGCCGGGTTCGGACGGGTCGAGGACCAGGCGGGCCAGGGCGAGGACGTTGGCGGGGGTCTTGTCCGTGATCAGGAGCTGGTGGTGCCGGGCAGCGCGGAGGGGGACGGTGAGGTGCTGGGCGAGGAGGTCGAGTTCGGCGACCAGGTCGAAGTTCCCCTCCTCGTGCAGGACGATGGCCTCCATGAAGGGGCTGGTGCGGGCGGGCTCGCCGGTGCACGTCGCGCCGATGGACTGGCCGCGGTAGTGGGCGGTCAGCGCGTGGACGAGCGTCGTCTTGCCGGCTGCCTGGGTGCCTTCGACGGCGATAACGGCGCACTCTCGGATGGGCACGGGTCCTCCAGAAGTCGGGTGAAGGTGGGGTGTTCGAGCCAGGACCAGGCGCCTTGGGCGTGCTCGGCGAGGGCTCGGTTGACGTTGAAGCCGTCCGCCGGCCAGTGGCCGACTCCGGCGGTCCGGGCGGCGACGTAGGCCGTGGAGAGGGAGTGGCGCAGGTTCAGGACGCTGACGCGTTCGCGTCCTTCGGCGTCGCCGTCCTCGGTCCAGCGGCGGTGGAGCGCGGGCATGGAGGCGCTGCGCAGTTCGGGCTGTGTCACATCGAGCCCGAGTTCGGTGCACACGTCGACCAGCCGGCGGGATGTGCCGGTGAGGATGTGGCCGGCGTCGTAGCGCGTGTCCAGGTAGCGGGCGGTGTCCTCGTCGCTGTCCTGGCGGCGCTGCATCCACTGGGCACGCGCGTAAGTGAGCGCGGGGAGGGCTCCGTCGGGGGCGTTGGCCGCGAGGACGGCGAGGTCCGAGCAGAACTGATGCCCGGTGATGAAGTCGGCGCTCTCGGCGGCGGTCTCCACCGTCTGCGCGGCCAGCGTCACGAGGGCGTCCATCTCCCCGGGGTCGTCGACGTACACGGCGGTGTACTCGAACGGCACCGTGGTGACGTCGGCCGGGGTGTCTGAGGGAAGGTCGAGCCAGGTGATGCTGAAGCAGAACGGCTTGTTGCCGTTCTTGATCCGGTAGTTCTTGGTCCACTCCGCGTCGATGGAGGCGATGCGGACCTGCCCTGAGCGGCGCCGGGGTGGCTGCATGGGGCGTACGAGACTGCTGGTGGTGATCATTGTTCCCTGCCGGTTGAGCGGGGCCGCGCGCCGGGTGCGGCGGCCCCGCTGGACGCTACTGCGTCGTCAGGTCCGTACGCTGCCGAAGAGGTTGGGCAGCACGTCCCAGGCGACGGCTTCCATGGCGTCTCGGATGTGCAGCTCTCCGTCCCAGTGCAGGCGATCGGTCACCTTGCCGCCGAGGAGCGCGGTGGTGAGCGCCGACGACAGCGCGCTGCCGGCCATGAACTCGGTGACGGTCTCGGGCATCGCGCCGAACACCAGCTTGTCGCAGGCCTTCTGCGCGTCGTCCTGCTGCTGGCAGCCCAGGAATTCGGGCACTGGCACCAGGCCGTGGTCCTGAGCGGTTGTGGAGATCAGACCGAAGGGCCCGAGGTCGTAGCCGGTATCAACGCAGAGCGCCACGCCCTTCTCCCGTACGGTGCGGTCGCGCCACGCTGCGGTCACGGCCTCGATGCCGGGCAGGCGCGCTGCGCCGTTGGGTCGGGGCATCTGGTTCAGGACGTGGAGATCGTCCGCGCCGTTGTGCCAGGAGATGACGGAGGCTTCGCGCCGCGCCTGTATCAGGGTGGTGTCGATCTCGGTGAGGATCGCCTCGTTCTCGCCCTCGGCGCTGGGTACCAAGGTGCGGTAGCCGAAGTGGATGAGCGGAGCGGAGACCGGCATGGTCTTGGTGCGGTGGACCCGCATGACGACCACCGCGGCCCCCATGATCACGGGCTCCGTCGAGTCGCCCCACAGTACGGACAGTGCGGCGAGCCACTGGCCTTGCTTCTGCACGGGGTTCGTTGTCGACCCGAACGGTGTCTGAGGCCATCCCAGGTTCGTCAGTTGCCGCATCTCACGCGCCCTGGGCAGTCGGCACGCCCTGGGGGACCGTGTGGATGGAGAGCCCCAGGTACTTCTGGAGGTGGTTCTTCTTGAAGCGGTACCGCTTCCAGATCTCGGTGATCGGCTCCTCCAGGACGTTGCCCAGCGGCTCCCAGAGGTCTTTCGCGTCGTACACGGGCCAGGCCCGAGCGATCCCGTTGGGCTCGATCACGATCATGTGGCCCTCGTTTTCGGGGGTCCACGTGGTCAGGCGCAGGGCCGGCGACCACATGTGCTCAGAGCGCAGCCGCTTCAGTTGCGCGAACTCCGTCTCCGCTTCGTCGTGGGAGATGAACTCGTGCTCGGGCAGCTTCAGCGCGTTGCCCTTGCGCAGGGGCAGGATGAACTTCACTTTGCCCGCGTTGAGGACGTCGGCGATCTGGACCGTGAACGGCAGCACAGACAGCGTCGAGCGGTACACGACGGCGGACAGCGCCAAGGGGATGCCCTCGGCCATGAGTGCCCGAACGCCGGCCATCTGCTTGTCGTAGTCGCCGCGTACGCGGTTCGTCGTCGCCCGTGGACCTTCCAGGCCGATGTTGGCGAAGGCGATCTTCCCGGCGATGTTGCGGGCGTGGTCCAGGCCGTGTGTGGCGTTCGTGGGCACGGCGAGGATGTGGTCTCTGTGGTACATGTCCACGATCTCGGCGAAGTCTTTACGCATCAGAGGCTCACCACCGGAGAGGAAGACCCGGTGCACGCCGGCGAGGTTCCGGCGCATCTGGTCGAGCTGGTCCAGCGAGGGGTCGGGCAGCTGCAGGGTTTCGGAGCAGAACGAGCAGTCGAAGTCACAGCGTTTGGTGACCTGGAGGATCACCGACAAGGGGACCGTGGATGCGGTCACGGCCGCATCGAGTTCGAAGTCCTCACCGGTGTCGAAGTGGTGCCCGTTGAACGCGAACCCGATGCCGCTTCCGAGGTCACGGCGTCGCTGGGCCGGTACTCCGGGCATTCCGAGATTCGTCATGTGCGTCTCCTTTTCGTCAGGTGGTGCGGGTGCGCGCGGGTGATCGCTGTGCGACGCCCGCGACGGTCGCCAGGACGAGGAACAAGCTGGCCACGGTGGCGTACGGGGCTGGCGCAAACCACTTGGGCAGCACGTAGCCGAGGTTGTACGTGGCATGTCCGATCACGAGCGGCAGGAAGGTCCCGTACCGCCGGTACAGCCAGACGTGGCCTGCGGCGAAGGCGGCCATGGCGACGGCGGCCAGCCCCATGTATGCGTGCAGCAGTGCCTCGATCAGGCAGATGCTGCTGTAGATCTGCCAGGCGGGTCGCCGCGCGGCAGCCAGAAGCGTGGCGGTGGCGGCCACGATCACGATCTCCTCGATGGCCACCGTCGCGACGAACTTCAGGGCGACGGCTGCGGGATCGTCGGCGTTGAGCGCGGCGCGCTGGTCAAGGCCCACGGCCCATGCGCCTTCAAGACCGACGTAGCGGAGCGCCTGCTCGATCGAGCTGCCCAGGACGGCGCCCGCGAGGCAGATCAGGAACGCCCACGACGTGACCCTCCACGTCTGGGCCCGCTGCTCGACGTTCGCCACGCGGAAGCCGGGCCGGGTCGGGCAGCCGTGTTTCCGGCATACCTCGATAGCCAGCCACGCCAGTGTGCAGCCGTACACGGCCGTTCCGAGATTCATGGCGAGCACGCTGGACGACGGGGTTGTTGTGTAGACGAAGGCTGTGCCGCCCAGAGCCACGAGCAGGCGGTACACCAGGCGCTGCCGGGGCAGGATATGAGGCATGCGGCCTGCGAGAACCCAGGCCATCCAGACCGCGACGACGAGCACGGCGCCGAATCGGACGGCGTCGGCGAACCGTTCCGCGGCGTTCGAGGCGTTCACGGTCGTCACGGCCTGGGCCACGGACATGCAGGACGCGAGGGCCAACAGCCCGCCTGCTGGTATGAGCAGTTGAACCAGATGGGATGGCTCGTCGACCGCGGGTGCTAAGGCCGGCGAAGCTGGTTGCTTCATGATCTCGTTTCTCTCGATTGGCGCCGAACGGAGCTGTGAGTGCCCTCCGGTTGGCTCACGTCGGGCGACAGCGGGCCAACCGGAGGACGGGGCCCGTCTCCTGCCTTGCCGGGGGAGTCACAGGAGACGGGGTGGGGGGCTAGCTGAGGGGTTGCGCAGCGTTACCCGCGCGGTGCCGGTCCTGCCACGTCGCAATGGGCTGATCAGTGACGGCGAAGAGCAGGTGCAGCGAGTGCCCCGGCGCGGCGGGTGTCTCCACCTCGTGCTGGACGTGCTTGGGCAGGATCAGCACGTCGCCGGCCCGCATGACGATCTCGTCGGGAGACCTGCTCCGGTCTGGCCACAGCCGCCACCGCTTGGCGCCTCGCATCTGCACGATCACACCGAGCCACGCATCTTCGTGCGCGCCGAGGTTGCTGTCACCGGTACGGGACTCGTACGCCGTACAGATCACGTGCCGACGCAGCAGGCCAGCCAGCTGCACCTCGGCCAGGCTGAACCAGCCGTTGCTGCGGACGCCCAGACTCTCGTAGACGCGCGTCCTAGGGCGCTTCTCATAGGCTCGGGCCGCCGCACGCGTGTCGGTCTCGCGCTCGAAGTCCTGGCCATTGATCAGGGCGACCGTCTGCTCTACGTCTTTCTCCTCGCCCACTGGCAGCGGAAGGCCTTCGACCCACGAGGGCTCGAACGCACGCTGTACATGGGCCAGATGTCCGTCCCCTGATGATCCGATCCGGGGCAACGCCGCGGAGCCGAGGCGGGCCAGGAAGGCGAAGGCAATTGGATGTTCAGTGCTTGTTTCCATGATCTGGTTCCCCTACATCACGTAGAGGTGGAAGGGCCTGCCCTCGTGATAGCCGGTAACGCAGTCGCTGGCACTGGGCTGCTCGGCGTAGGTGGTGAATGACTCGTCCGAGAGGCAAACGGTCTGAGTGTCGTGCAGTACGTCGCTGAGGGTGACTTCGCGCAGGGGCGTCGGGTGCAGCTCTATGACGCGCCGCTCGGGGTCGACCTTCTGAACGAGCATTTCGCCCTCTTCGAGGGGGAGCCCCTGCGGCGCGTAGAGGAGCTTGAAGTCTCCGTCGACGCCGTGCTCCTGAATTACCGCCGTCAGTCGGCTCATCAGGTCGGTGTGCCGCTCCACCAGTGTGGGGGAGGCCTGGGGCATGTCCTTCTCCTTTTGTGTTCTTCGGGTGCTCGGCACTTGCGCCTGCGCCGAGGGCTTTGCGCCGCCTGACGATCCGGGCTGAGAAGAGCAACCGGACCGCCAGGCGGCCGTCTACGTGGCTGGGGGTGCCGTCAGGGGCGGAGACTCATACAGCGCCGACGGGGACCGGCCGACCTTCCACGAGGAATGCGGGGTGCCGGGAGGGGTCTTCGAGCGCCGCGACGGCAGCCCGGACACGTCGCTCGGTGTGCCCCCCGGCAAGCTCGCTCAGCTGGTCCAGCGGGACGAACTCGTACCCGATCAGCTCTGGCTCCTCGCCCGGCGGCGGCTCGGGCAGAACGATCACTGCGTTGCTCGGCACGGTGCCGCCGTCGAAAACGAGGTTCAGCCCCTCCGTCACGCTGGTCTCCTCGTTGCGGGGAACGTAATCCACCACGAGAAGCCGCCCCGGTGTGAAGACCAGGCCCGTTTCCTCACTCACCTCGCGCCCGCACGCCAGGTGCGGCGCCTCGTCTCCATGCGCGCAGCCGCCGGGCAGCCCAAAGGTTCCGTTCTTGTAGCCCTTCTGCATCATGAGCACCGCCCCGGTCTCGTCCCGGATGACGGCGAGCGCCCCCGTACGACGGCGGGGTGGATTCGTAAAGTCGGTGTCCCCGTGCATGCCTGTCCTCACAGTCTGGATTGAGTGGCCGGGTCCCCCGGCCGGGGGGCTCAGGGGTGCCGCGGCCCTGGGCTCGGGCGGCGTCATAGGCGCGCTGCCGTGGCACCGGTCGCTGCACGACGAGCGTCTTCCGCCGCCATCACCCGCAGCTCATTCATGGACACCGGAGTGACGCCGTGGAGGCTGACCGCGGTGAAGCTGGCCAGCGTCCACCGGATCTTCTCGTCGTTGACGGATACGTACGTGAGGTCGCCTGGCCGTCCTTCGGGGATCGGGAGCGGCTTCAGGGTTTCCCTGTCGTAGACCTCGCCGGCCACGCCCCACAGCGGGCTGTAGTCCACGAGCGCGGCGGCCCACCCCCGCCCAAGGGGCGGGCAGTTCTCGATCGCCTCGACCGCGCAGGGCGCATGCAGAGGGGGCGCGGCCGTGGTTTCCCCTTCGAGGATCGGGGTGTCGCCCCCCAGCAGGTGAAGGGTGGGTTCGTCGGCGCCTGGGCCGAGGACCGTCAGGCCGCATATCTGGCACAGGCTGTACCGCATCGCCCGCTTCTGCCGGGGCGAGTTGACCCCGCGGAAGTTCGGGGTGCCGCAGCCCTGGGCGAGGGCGGAGCGCACCCACAGCGCCTCGTGGCGACGGTCAGTCACCGGGTTCTCGTCCTCGAATCCGATGCCCTCGCCACCACGCCCGATTCTGCGGACGACTTTCGGCTGGCGAACGGCTTCCGCATCCCACGCCGTGACGTACGGCACGTGAATGCCACGCCAGTAGAACTGTTGTTGAGTCACGCGTCCACCGGTCCAGGGGGGAGCACGGCCCGTACGGTCTTGCTGACCGATTCGTGTGGCAAGTACCGGCTGACCTGGGCACCCAGGCGGGCGACGTGCCACAGGCCACGCCCCTTTTCCCCTCGTGCTGCTTCCTCGAAGTCAGGGAAGGACGGGTTGAGGTCGGACACGTCGATGAGGAGGTCACCGGCCTCGTTGACAGCCGTGCGCAGATCGATCCGCCGCCGGTGCGGGGGCACCTCGTCGGGCATACCGTGCCGCACGCCGTTGTCCAGGAGCCGACTGACGACTTCTACAGCTCGCAGGACATCGCCGTGCCATTGCAGCGCGGTGATCGCGGTCCGCATCCACATACGGCCCGCGCGAACGGCAGAAAGGTCGCCAGGAAGTTGCGCCGAGAGACTGCGGACAATCGGTGACTCGGTCGCCCGTTCGTCACACGGCCGGATCGGGAGCGGTGGCACAGTCACGCCTCCTCCTTGATGCACCCGATCACGCCCAGATGCTCGTGCAACTCGTTGACGGACCAGGCCATCAGCCGGACGTGCCCAACGGCTTTCCGGTAGTCGCCGGGCATCTCCCGACTACGCATCGCCCGCGCACGTTTGATCAGGTCTGCGGCCTTCGTGTTGCCGTGCTCGGCCTGGGTGGCGACGGCGATGTGGACGAGCCTCATTGAGTGGCCGCGGAGCCTTTCAGCGAGTTCTTCGAGACGCTCCTCGGGCGGCATGACGTCGTCCACCACAGCGCTCACGTCTTCGAGGAGGGCGTCGCCGTCGTACGGCTTCCACTTCGCGAGCTTGTTCTTGACGTCTTCGAGAGCTGCACGGTCCAGGGGCGGGGGAGTAGCTGGTTCCACCGGGAGTGGCCAGTGGAGTGCAGTAGGGGCCGTCACGGTCGCTCCTCGGGCACAGCGAGGCAGCACCAGGTTTGCGCGCCGGCGTCGCTGGTTCCCCAGCTTCCACCGTGCTGCTGAGCCAGGGCCTCGACGAGGATCAGACCCCGCCCGGATTCGGCGTTGTCGTCCGCGATTTTGAGCTCGCATCTGCTCGGCCTGCCGTCGCAGACAGCGATACGGAGGAACCCGCCCTCGACGGCGAGGCTCAGCCGGATCTCCGTGGTGCCGCTGTGCAACAGCGCGTTGGTGATCAGTTCCGAGACGATCAGCATCGTGTCGTCGATCAGCTCTTCGAGGCCGCGGTGTCTCAGACGTGCGGCAGCGATCCGGCGCATCACCCCTACTCGGTTGGCATCCTCCGCACGAGGCGGGGCTTCACCGAGGGGAGGGACGACCTTGAAGCGCTCGTCCATCACGTTGCTCTCACGGTGGGGAACCGTGCGAGGCGTCTGTACGGCAGTCGTCGTCATCACGTCCTCTGGGGGGAGTGCAGGACGGCCCGGACGGCGGACACGCGCCTGCACGCTGGAGTTCGTTCCGCGGGCGCGAGCCGGTCAGTCAGCACGATGCCGAACGTCCTGACGCACTGGAGAAGCCGCTGCAGATTCAGGCTCCCGGGCCGCAGGCGGTCGCCGTCGCCGTCGCCGACTAACGCCTCCCTCGCCGAAAGGGCCGTGCTCGGCGCTGTAGCCGTACCCATTGACTCCTCCTCGTCGCGACCCGAGTACATAGCGTTGTGCGGCGAGGGAGGTTGTGACTATGCCGTCGATATGCCTTCTGAGTGCCCTTTCGAGTGGCACGATGACGCGGCTGTGACTTCTTCTTGCCTTCTGGCAAGCGGCAGTTCCAAAGGGAGGCCACTGCGGTATCCCATGGAGGGGAACCGATTCCGTGGAGGGGACGGGGACATGGACGAGGGTCGGCGTACGGTGCTGTTCCTGCTGGCCACCAGACGGGGTATCCGCTCCCATCAGGCCTTCAGCAACGAATACACGCGTGTCGCTGGGCAGTTACGGACAGAGGGACACGTCGTTCCTCCGGCTCCGGCAGCGCGCCAGTGGGAGCGCATGCTGAAGGTCGGGGAGATCAAGACGACGCCTCATGCCCCCACCGCTCGGGTTCTGGAGCGTATGTTCCAGCACCCTGTGGGGGACTTGCTCCGCTCGGCATCCGACATCCGAGAGCTTGAGCCGGACTGTTCCACTCGGGCCCCATCCCCGCCCGTGCTTGATGAAAGTGATCTTCTGATGACCGCTCGGGACGCCGCCTCACACGCGAGTGAAGCTGCCTCGCTCCACCTGGACGAGATGACTCTCGACCAGCTCCACGACGAGCTGATCGCGCTGTCGCGCAAGTACGGCCGTACAGCTCCGGCCGAGGTCTTTCAGGGCGCGAACGAGCTGCTGAACCGATCGCAGGTGCTGCTCGAACGCACCCGGTCCCCCGAGCAGCACACCCGCCTCTACTACGCGGCTGCTCAGGCCAGCGCGCTACTCGCAGCCGTGTCGTTCGACCTGGGGGCCCTGGCGCCGGCGATCTCCTTCGCCCGATCCTCCGCGCAGTACGGCAAGACCATCGGGCACGGGCCGGTACAGGCCTACGCCTACGGCATGCTGGCCTTCATGGCGTTCTGGGACGGACGCCCCAACGAAGCCGTCCGGCACGCCAAAGTCGCCCATCAGTTCGGCGGCCTGGGGGACACCGCTCGCCGCCGCCTGTACGCCATCGAGGCCCGCGCGCACGGACATCTGCGCAACGTCGACCAGGCCGAGCGCGCCATCCGTGAAGCACTGGAGCAGAGCAGTGGTCGCCGTGACGAGCTGCACGACGACATCGGCGGCGAGTTCGGGTTCGACGGCGCCCGGACGGCCATGAGTAACGCGACCACGTGCCTGTTGCTGCGCGACGCCGAGGGAGCCGAAGAGTACGCGACACGGGCTCTCACGCTGCTGCGCACGCAGCCGGCGGACGAACAGCCGATCGTGGTGGCCGGACCGGCGGCCGTCGACCTGGCTCGCGCGCGGCTGCTCCGCAGCGAGGTGGAGGGGGCCCAAGAGGCTCTGGCGCCGGTCTTTCAGGTGCCGCCGAACTGGCGCGGCTCCGGCATGATGGAGCGACTGACGGCGGCTCGCATCGAGCTGACGCGCCCGGAGTTCCGCGGGGCACCCGCGGCGCTCTCGCTGGCGGAGCAGATCGAGGACTTCAGCGCCCTCTCCCCAGCCCGCCGGCTCGGCGCCGCGAACCCCCTCGCGATCGAAGCCTGACCCTACCGGCCGAGCGCGGCCAGGAGCGCAGCCTCCTTCTCCGTCGTGATTCCGTGCTCGGCCCAACGCGGGTGTTCTACCGGCGTCCCGCCGTCACGGAGCCACGCCCAGGTGTCCGTCACCGTCTCCGATAGCGGTCGGCACACCAGCCCCGCGGCCTGCGCTCGCGTCGAATCGATCCTCCATACACCGGCGTGCGTGCGCCAAAGGGGCAGCTCTGTCCACTGCTGCACGCCGTGGTCCAGGAGCAGTTTGTCGGGTGCCCAGGCTAGTTGGGCTTCGCCTCCGGTGGCGAGCACGCAGGCTGTGAGGAGGTCACTCATCGTCTCCCGGCCGATCGGCGCGACGCAGTTGTAGGCGCCGCCCCGATCGGCGGCGGCCTGGTCGAGGGCGAACGCGGCGACGTCGCGCACGTCGATCGGCTGGATGGGCTTGTCCGGTGCCCCGGGGGCCAGCATCCGGCCGCCGCGGGCGGCTCGGCGCAGCCACCACGGCAGTCGCCCGACGTACTCGCCGGGGCCGAGAATGACGCCAGGCCGCAGGATCACCGTCCGGTCGTCGCCGAACGCCGCGGTGGTGGCCCGCTCCGCCCCCGCCTTCTGCCTGCCGTAGTACCAGTCCGGGCCGTCCCAGTCGTCAGGGAGACGGCCGTAGTCGGCATCGGCATCCGGCGGCCCGTCCAGGACTTCGGAGTCTTCGGTGAGCGGATCGTTCGGCCAGCCGCGGTAGGCGTTCACGGTGGAGACGTACATGTACCGGTTGGCGACCGGCTCTAGCGCGCGGGCGCCGGCCAGGACATCCCGTGGCGCCATCTCGGATGCGGACGTGTCCACCACGGCGTCCCACGGGCCTTCACTGGCCAGCCGCGTGAGGTCGGCGGCGAGGGTGCGGTCCCCGCGGACCGTCCGGGCGCCTTCTGGCACGGTCCCGGACCGGCCGCGGTTGAAGACCGTCACCTCCCACCCACGATCGAGCGCCGTTTGTGCGACCGCCCGCCCCAGGAACCAGGTCCCGCCGAGTACAAGAATTCTCATGCGGCGATCCTGCCGTGTTGGGTCGGCCTGGCGAAAGGCGGTCAGGCGTCCGTCCCTTGGCGCGGGCCCTGGGGCTATTTGATCGGGTTCTCGTCGAGCCAGTCGGACAGGTCGTGGGCGGAACCGAGAACGTCGGGCCGGTTCGTGCCGACGGCCGTGGCGCCCTTGTCCTCGCCCACCGCAATGCCCTTCTCCATGGTGTCGATCAGCGCGTACGCCTCTGTCCAGAAGTCCGGGCCCACGGACTTCTCCGCGTTCATCGCCTTCCGCAGACCGCGAGCGGGCTCCACGAGGGCCTGCATCTGCTCCCAGCACGTCCCTGGCGTCTTCTCGAGGCAGCCGCCGTCCTCGTCGAACTTCGTCACTGCCGCCTGGAACTCGGTGGTTGCGTCCGTCACGGTCACCGCTCCCGGCGTCGCGGCCGCTGGCTTCACCTTGTCGTCGTCCGAGCTGCTGCAGCCGCTCACGGCCGCCACAGCCGCGGCGAGGGCGAGCGCGCTGGCTGTCTTCCCCCATGTGTATCTCCCCATGACTGGGGATCATCGCACGGCCCACCGACACGGACACGACAAAGGGCCCCGGCCAACTGGCCAAGGCCCTCCCCGAAGCGCTCCGAACTACTTCTTCTTGTCGTCCTTCCTGCTGCTGAACAGCGCGCGCAGCGCCCAGGTGGCCACCGCGACGCACAGCGCGCACAGGCCAGCGGCGACGAGGGTCGCCACCACGCTCGCGAGGACCAGGAGGCCCACGCTGGCCCCAGCGAAGCCAATGGCCATGTACCGGACCCATGGGTCGGACTGCTTGATGATGATCTGCTGCACGGGTGCCTGGCCGTGACCGTGTGCGTGATCGCAGGTGCACGCCTGCGCCGTCTGGTACTGCTCCACGGGGAGGTGCTGCGCCATCGGCTGGTAGACGTTCGTCGGTATCAGAGGCTTGCGGGACATGCGGGGTTCTCCTCGGTGCTGGCAGGGGCTTCGGGGGCGGGGGTGTGCCGTGCTGCGGTGAGGACGTAGACGACGGCGCGGTCGCGTTTGTCGGCGTCCTCCACCCAGCCTTTGGCAACCCACTGCGACAGCCACGGGCCGATGGACGTGTGGTGATTGCAGATGCCGAGCCGGACCGCTTCGGGCTTGGTCAGGCCTTCCGGTCCGGCTTTCTCCAGGGCCTGCCAAAGCTGCAGCCGGTTGTCGGGGATGCGGGAGCCGTCCGGGAACTTCGGCACCACGTGCAGGGCTGGCCGGCCGCCGCGCGGTCCGCCGCCTCCGGGCGGATTCGGCGGCTCCGGGTCAGGGTCAGGCTCGGGCGGGGCCGGAGGCGCTGCAGCCGTGTCGGGCCCGTCGTCGGGCGCGAAGTGCAGCGACGTCAAGTGAATCTCGTGCTCGGTGATCCAGTAGCAACGGCCCTCCTTCGGGTGGGGGTGCCGCTCTGACGAGACCATCGTCTTGCCGGGGAGGTCGAGTTCGTCGAGGCGCCATCCCTTCCCGTACGCCCCTGTCCCCATGATCATGTTGATGGGGGTCGGCTCGTTCACCGGCAGGCCAATGCGCGTCCCGAACTGCTGCCGGGTGTCGGTGCCCTTGCCGCCGAACGCCTGCTCGCTGGGCGACTGCGTCGCCGCGACGATACGGATGCCCATCGCGCGAGACACCTGCATCAGCGTCATCAACTCGGAGACGACGTCAGGCGCCTGGCGAAGCAGCTCGGCAAGTTCGTCGATGATCAGAACGATGTACTTGCCGTGCTCCCGGGTCCACTTCTTGACCCGCTCGCCCTTCGGACCGCGCAGTGTGGCCAGGTACCGGCCGCGCCGCGTCATCTCCGACTTGAGCCAGACCAAGACCTGACGGGCGGTGTCCGCATCGTCGGCGAGGGCGACCATGTTCCGCTGCCACGGGCCCAGCTCGAGCGCGCCAGGCTTCATGTCGATACCGGCGAGGGCGACGTCGTCGCAGGCCACCAGGTTCGCGGCGAGGACGTTGACAGCCCCCGACTTGCCCTTGTTCGTGCCGCCGGCGACGAGGACATGCCCGTCGGTGAGGCGGATCTCGATCTCGGTGCCGTCGGGGTAGATACCGATCGGAATGGGCTGCTCAATCGAGGTGACGCGTACGCCCGGCCAGGGAACGGTCTCGGCGAGCGGGTCGGTGTTCTGCATCCGCACGATGAGCTGGTTGGCCTGGGCGCCCTCCGTGAGGCGCAGCCGGCCGGGGAGGTCAAGGTTCGCCAGGAGTTGCTGCCGCTTGGCGATGACAGCCTGGGCAGAGGTGTTCTTGCCCGGCGGGAGCGTCACCATGGCGTACCAACCGGTGTCGGTGAACACGATCCGGGACACGTCGACCGCGGGCACCCCCAGCGCCACCAGGGCGCGGCGTAGCGCGGTCTCCTCCTCGGTGTCGCCCGTGACTCCGGCCTGACTCACGTTGATACCCATACCGTCGGGCAGGGGCGCGGTCTTCGCCGCCTTGATCTGGAGACTGATGCGCTCGTGCCTGGTCTTGATCAGCCACGGCACATACACGCCGTACGAAGCGATGGTGATAACGCCGCCGGCGACGAGGGACGGGACGGACGGGCCGAGCCATGCGCCCACTGCGGTGTTCACCAGCGTGCCGGTGGACGCGACGCCGAGCGAGGCCGCCGTCTTGTTCTTGAACTTCAGCCCGCCGTACGTCAGCGCGCCGGTGGCCGCGAGACCGAGGCCGTACCCGCCGAGGTCCTGCCAGCCGACGCCGACGGCGTGGTGCAGCCACCCCAGGCACGTCATGCCGAAGGACGCTGCGGCCGGGATCAGTTCGTACCGCAGGCGACCGCACATGCGGCAAACGGTCTCGAACGCATGGCGGGCGCGGTTCCCGCCGGCAGAGACCTTCTCGACGGACGACGAGGTGACGTGATCAGGCGCATCCGGAGGACGAAACACGTCGCCTCACCTCGACAGGAGGAGGGAGGGACGGCAGGGGACTGGAGTGCGCGAGGGCATCGCGGTGTTCCTTCGTTCGGGCGGTCCCAGCGGTGCTCTCCGCCGGGGGGTCTGGCCATGACGCCAGGTGTTCAGTTGTGGGTGTGCCGGGGGGACCTGGCCCCTCGGCTACTTCGGGGTGTTCTTCTCCGTGGCCGGCAACTCGATGGGGTCGGGCTCGTGGTCGTACCACGCATACGACCACTCGTGACGGACCCTCATCTCGGAGGCCCACGGGAACACCTGACTGGCGAGGGCCTGCACGGCGCTGGTGAACGCCTCCGCAGCCGCCCTCATGCGTTCGCCACGGATGTTCACGCGCAGGCCGATCGGCACACGGAACTCGAACGTGAGCCGCAGGACTCGAGGCGATTCCTCTGACGCCACCGGTACCCCTTCCTAGATCAGCAACAGCCCTCATTGTGCCGATCTTTCAGGGAGATTGGAAGTTCTCGCCGAGATTCATCAATCTCGGCGAGAAGCGCTCCGAGGAACATCGGAACCGAAACCACCGGTAGCAGTGGTTCCGGTTGTGTTCGCCCGGCCTGACGGGCGTGCCTTGCCGGGTGGGAACGACACCTCGAGCTTCACCAGGTCCGGGTGTCGGTCGGACGGCCCGATCGCATGGACCTGGCAATGCAGAGTCAGCGTCCGGCACCCCTCGAGCGGCAGCGAGGAAGGCAGCTCGCCGCCGAGCAAGCCGGCCAGCTCCTCAGCGCCGAGTTCCTGGTTTCCTGCGGCCTGCCCGGTCACTGCACCTCTCCCCAGTAGCCAGGGAGCACTGTGGTCGTGATGCCCTCCTGTTCTGAAAGCCGGGTCAGGTTCGGGTCGGCGCTCCAGACGCTGAGGTTGGCGAACTGGCGGTGGGCGGCACGTAGCTGTTCCCGCTTCACCACAGCACCGGGCCGGTAATCGCCGCGGCCCCGCATCAGAACAAGGGTGGACGGCACGGTGTGCCGTACCAGCCACGCAGCCACCAGCGGCTCCAGGCGCCGGTCCCCACCAGTGATGACGAGGACGGTCGCCCCTTGCTCGTGCGCCCGGCGGGCAGCCTTCACGATGCCGAGGTTGGGCGGGCAGCCGAGGCTCGCACGGTGGAACGCGGAGGCATCGCCTGCCAGGCGGCGGATACGGGACACGTTGATGAGGCCGCCCTCAAGGTCGAACACGACCGCGGTGCGCGGCGGAGCAATGGCGGTGGTCACTCGGCCCCCTCGTTGTAGGCGCGAACGATCTCCGCGGCCTTGTCCTTACAGCCGTGGCAGGCGGGGCCCTTGCCGGTGCCGCATATCGCGGCAGCCACGGCGTCGGCAGCGCCCGTGGCGGCGACGTTCAGGAGGCCAGCGCCCTTCCGGCGGCAACTGTCACACGGCTGGGTCTTGCCGGGGCGCTGACCGCACGCGATCAGGGCGATGCGCTGCTCAAGGGCGCTGGTGTCGCGAACAAGAGCGAGGGTGGGGCTCATCGGTTGCAGTCCTTCGGGGCGCGCGACTTGTGGTGTGCGATGGTCTGGAGGTCGCTGCCGACCTGCTCGTACGCGGTCATCTCCTGGCACGCGGTGCACCTGTAGGCGATGAACCGGCGGAAGCGGACGGCCTTAGACGCGGGATGTCCCTGACGGCCGCCGGCCATCTCGCCGGGGCCTGGATCCCCGCACCATTCACACGACGGGTCGTAGTGGGAGATGACGGGCGATGTCGTCCACCGAGACCAGGTGATCGGTCGTTCGGCGTGCTCGGCGGGTAGGGGAGCCTCGGCGTACGTCACCGGGTCCGGAACGGCCTGCAGGTGTCGGCCGCGGTGCTCCGCCTCCTGCGTTGGCAGCTCCTCGGCAACGCCGGCGGGGACGAGCCGGGGCGTCTCCGGCTCCGGCTCTCCGCGCAAGGACCGCAGGCAGGCCGGGCAGATACTCGACTCGGTGACCGGCCCGGCCCACGGCCGCACGCCCGGCGCCCGTTCGGCGTCCGGCTCGCACTCCAGGGGGACGGTGAACATGGGCACGGCCGGGGCCAGGACGCCCTCTCCGACCACATGAAGAACGGGGCGGCCAGCGGCACGGACGATGCCCCGCCCGGCCCAGACGAGTGATGTCTCGACAGCCAGCGCACTCATGAGTCGGCCTCCGTCCGGAGGAATCGCGGCAGCTCCACGACGAACACGTGCCGCCAGCATCCAGAGCCCACGACGAGGACCCCGGTCATCTCCAAGTACCAGTCGCGAGCGAGTCGTTCGGCCCCGCACGCCGGGCAGAGGAGCGCGTTCCTGACCTTCACCATCGTGCGCGGCATCGGGGGCGGGAAGACAGGAAATCCAGCGGCGAGCACCAATCGCTCCCCCGCCTCCGGCTGCAGACGGATGTAGACCTGCTCCCAGGCGTACGGGTCGATGAACGTCTCCTTCGGCCACGCGGCAGTGTGTCCCCTCATCGGGCACGCGCCGCGAGGAGGGACAACAGGCCGGGAAACTTCGGGTTCTGCTGGTAGAGGGCCCGGCGGGCAGAGTGCACGGTCCGCCGGGCGAGGCAGAGCACGCCGGCCGGGACGTGGCACGTCTTGCACGGTACGGAGTAGACGCCGTGCCGGAACCGGGCCGCGGTCTCGTGCGCAGCGTCGTGGGCGGCGTCCGCGGCCGGGGACGGGATGACGACGGAGTGGAGGGCCGCGCCGTGTTCAGCCATGATCTTCCGCACCGTCACACACCGACTGAGCAGCGATGGGACGGAAGTGCGGGCGGGAGCCTGCGACCGGGAACGAGCGCGTCCGGTCGAGCATGTACTCCCACTGTCCGGTGTTCGGCTGGGGCCGCTTGAGCCGCCGGTAGTAGGCAGTGCCGAACTCCATGTTCTTGCTGTCTCCGACCTCGGTGGGGAGCTCGAGCATGAGGATCGGACCGGCCAGAGTGTCCGGCTCCTGGGGCGCCTTCGGACCCCACACGCCCAGCAGGACACCCATGTGCGGGCCTTCGACGATCCGGACCTCGTGGAAGTCCTTGTCGTTCCCCGATGCCTCGGCGGAGGCGTTCCGCAGGTTGCGTGCCCAGGTGTTGACCTCCACAGCCGTCGGCGTTGCGGAGTAGCCGAGGACGCTGCGAAGTGCGGCGATCGTCGTGAGGAGTTCCGTGTACGCAGCGACGGGGAAGCCGTCGGTCCACTGGTCCCGCAGCAGGGAACACGCTGCCTTGTCGACAATTTCGAGGAGGTGGAGGTCGACGAAGTCGCGGTCCAGGAGGGTTCCGGCCGCCGCGAACGCGCTGACGACGAGGTCTACCTCGCGGGATCGGTCCCATGGCGGCGGGGTGGGCATCCCGCGGTGGTCGTATATCTGGAGTGACGCGGGAACGTTGGTTCTCATGGAGGGGCATCTCCTGTTGCTGGGGGCGAGGGCGGGCCATCCCTCATGTCATGTACGTCGGGGCGGCGGTTCCCGTTACGGTTTCTACGTTCCCGCTGGTCAGCGGCTCGGTCAGTTCAACGATGACCAGCGACATCCGAGCGAATCCGGAGTTCACGGGCTCGCCCATAGCGGGGTACGGGCCGAGCAGATGCGTGTGGTCGTCGTCCGGCAGCAAGTGCCGTAGCCGGGGCTGCTTCGGGTCGGGAGTCACCAGGCCATCGACGTATGCCTTCGCGGTCGGGGCCCAGTTGCCGGGGTCCCTAGAGCGGTTGAGCTTGCGCGGGTGCAGCACGTAGTGGATCGCCGCGTGCTGGAGGCGCGGGACTCGCATAGGCACGATGAGGCTGGTGGCGTCCGCGCGGAGCTGCTTGCGGATGCGGTGTTCGACGCTCCAGTGCGGGTACCGCTTGTTGCTGGTCAGCATCTCGTCGACGTACGGCATGAGCAGGGTCCAGTGCCGCCCCGGGGAAAGGAGTCCGGCGAGGAGCGGCTCGACGACCGGCGGTGGCGGGGTGGACGGCGGGCCCGGGTCCGCGGTCGGCTTCTTCCGGGCCGCCTTCTTCGGGACGGCGGCCGCCGGGGGAGGCTGAGTGCTGCGGCGGCGTGCCAGGATCTCCTGGTACTGCTTGGCGGTCATGCGGACCACGGCGTCAGCCCTCCAGTGCGGCGGTGCCGGCTTCGGTGAGCTGCCAACGGTGGCCGCGGACCCCCTTTTGCGTCGCGCCGTACTCCTGGTCCTGGAGCACCCAGCCCTTCTTGTGCAGCTTCTTCACCGCGACATCGGCCTTCCGGCCCAGGTGCCCCCACGCCGCGCGGCTGCGCTGGCTGGTGTCCCGGATCGTGACGGTGCCGCGGACGCTGAAGGTGAACACCACGCCGGAGGCGATCAGCCGCAGCAGGGCCGCCTCGGCGTCCGTCGGCGGGGCCGGAGCGTCCGCGGCGCGGATCTTGGCCGCGTAGTCGAGGCAGCGCACGCAGTTGGGCGGGAGGTCGACGGCGTCGCCCAGGTGCAGCGGGTCGGCCCGGCCGGGCGTCTCGCACAAGCCCCGGTCCGCGGGGTGCTTCCGCGCTTTCCCGGAGACGACGTCGGCCTCGGGCGCGGCGTGCCGCGTGCTGCCGTTCGGGCCGGTGTGGCGAGTGTTCTCGTGCACCGTCAGGACGACGGGAGACGCGCCGGCCACCAGGTTCCAGCGGCGCTTTTCCGTCTCCAACTTCCCTGCGGCCAGGGTCTCTTCGGCTTGACGGCGCTGCTCCGCGGCTTTCCGCTCCTCGACGATCCGGCGGGGGAGCGGTGGGTCCAGGTTCAGCTCGTCGGCGGCGACCAGCATCCAGCCGTCGACGCTGGAGACGCGGTCGATGCCGGGGAAGCCTCGTCCGAGTACGGCCGTGCACCAGTCGCGCCCACGGCGGGCGGCCACGTCGGTCATGCGTCGGAGATCATCGGGACCGAGCGGGGGGCGGCTTCGCAACTCGGCTTCGTGGCGCAGCTCTTGGTACAGCTCATACCCCGGCTCCGGCTCGGGCGGGGGCAGTACGACGGTGACGACATGGCGACGGGACATGCGGTGTTCCTTCCTTCGGGACTCCGGCGGTGCTCTCCGCCGGATGGCGCCATACCGGGCGCCGTACGGTCGTGCGGTGCGCGGGTGCTGAGAGCTAGTGGTCCTCGGGGCCGAACGCTTCAGCAATGGCGGCTGGGTCCGGTTCGAGGTGGGCGGCGGCGGCGGTGAACCCGGCCGCTCGCAGCTCGGCGGCCTTCTCACGGTCGCGGAGAGCAAGCACCGCGGCGGTGTAGACGGGAATGAGGGACGGGCGGAGGCCGGTCTCCTCGAACAGTCCCTTCACGACCTCTTCGGCCGTCGGCTCCGGCGTCTCTGAGACGGGCATGTGGGATGTGCTCCTCGGGGAGGCTGAGCGGAGAATCGTTCTGAGCGAAGAATCGAACGGCTCGAACAGGCCGGTCGTTACGCCTTGACGGGAGCGACGGCAGCGACCGAAGCGACCAACGCGCGGCCCAGCCAACGCGGAACGCCGGGGAAGACGCGGACCAGGATCAGACCGGCTGCGATCGTGAGGGCGAGAGGCAGATTCGTCAGGACCCATCCGGCGACGGTGACCACCGCGGCGATGACGACACCGAGCGTGCCGAGGACGGGCGGGACCATGGCCGGGTACGCGAGGGCCAGGAGGACGAGGGCGTACGCGACCAGCTTCAACTTCGCGACGGGAAGCACGAGTTCAGCCCTCCGTCTGCTGCTGGCCGTAGAAGCCGTTGTTCGGGTCGGTGGTGTCGGAGAGGTGGACGCGCCACCCGTCCGTCGTCTTCACCAGCGGGTCCTCCGCGGTGCCCGGGTGCCCGTCGGCCGCGCAGATGTTCCGCTGCCCGTCGTGGTCGCGCTTCTGCTGGGCGCTGTTGATCCAGCCCGCCATGGCGGTGCTCCTTCGTTCGGGGCTCGGGCGGTGCTCTCCGCCCTTCTGTGAAGACTCTACGGGGTTACCCACAAGTAGCCGACAACAACTGTGATTGTTGTCGGTAATCTTGGCGAGACGTCAGATCCGAGCGAAGGACAGTCGTGGACGCAGAGCAGTGGAACGCCCGCTACCCGAAGGGCACCCGTGTGATGGCCTACCCGTTCATCCGGCCGGATGACCCGATCGCGGTCGCCTACAACGAGCGGCGCACCCACACCGGCCACGACGCCGACCCTGTCGAACGGCTGGACACCGTCACGCGGTCCGTCGCCTGGAACCTCGGCCACGGTGACCCGGTCGTCATGGTCGAGGGGTACGCGGGCGGCATCGCCCTGACGCACATCGACCCGATCCCGGCCGCCACCGCAGGTGGTGACGTACGTGGCTGAGGACTTCGCCGCCGGCGGCCTCGTACCCCGCTCGGGGCGGGTGCCGGTGGAGCAGTGGACGACGCTCCGCATGCTCCGCCCGCCGGAGCCCAATCCGCACCCTACGCCGGACGACATGGACGAGTGGGTCGCCTCGTTCGCGGCGGCCACAGATTCACCCTTTCGGATGCGCCCGGCCCCTGCTCCGACCGGACTGCCGGAGCTGGACGCCCAGGTCCAGTACCTCCGCGACGTCTGGTCGGAGGAGCGGTGCATTGCCGCGGCCGCCGCGCTCGGCGGAGAGACGTGGAAGCTGGGGAACAGCACGGACTGGCGGCTGTGGGTCGAGGACCGTCAGGGCCGTCGCGTCGCCACGCTGCCGACCCGGCTCGGCGAGGGCGACGTGTCCGTCGGCGAGCACATCGAACGCCAGGACCCGCGCGCGGTCCTCGCCGACCTCGACGCCAAGGAGCAGCTCCTCGAGTTCCTTCGGCCGACCGAGACGTACGCGGCCGCAGTCCGCATCCTCCTACAGCGCTACGCCACGAACGACGACTTCCCGGAGGCGTGGCGCCTGCCCGTCCCGACTGAAGGGACCACGCCGTGACCCTGGACCCGAGCACCATGTACAGCATTGACCTGTCCGGGCCTGCGCCTGACCTGGGCATGCAGGCGTGGATGGACGACCGCGACAGCATGCCGCGCGTCGTGTTCGTCGCCTCCCACCGCCTCGAGACGTTCGGGACCGACGGCAGCACCGGGCCGGACCCGTTCCTCCACGGCCTCCGCACGGACGGCTGGGCAGAGTTCAACGACTTCCCGGGGTGGGCCGATGCCGCCCCGGGGTGGTCCGCGGTCCTCGACGTCGCGACCGACGAGCTGACCGTGTCGAACCCCGAGGGTGTCGCCTTCTA
This sequence comes from Streptomyces sp. SP18BB07, assembly GCF_036322545.1. Lineage (NCBI taxonomy): Bacteria > Bacillati > Actinomycetota > Actinomycetes > Kitasatosporales > Streptomycetaceae > Streptomyces > Streptomyces sp. SP18BB07. The sequence goes on along the minus strand of NZ_JAQYWT010000354.1, from coordinate 23,245 downwards.
TCAGGGAACCCTGAACAGCTCGAAGGCATGGCGCCGCACGGCGCGCAGGAACGGCCAGTTCATCGCGCTCGCCGGAGACATCTCCAACCCGAGTGACATCGCGGACGCCGTGGACGCCGGGCGTATGTACGCGCTGGTCTGCCCCATCGCCGTCGTCGCTCCCGGAAGGACGCCGTGACGGCCGTCGACGAGCAGCTCGCGCTCGCCTTCTACGAGTTCGTTCAGGAGAGGCACGCCGAGGAGCTGGGCGAGGCGTACCCCACGGAGGACAGCACGCCCGCGGTGGAGACGTACCGCGGGCAGTACCGCGCGGCTCAGGCCGCCCACCAGGACGTCGTCGATGCGTTGCACCGCGGCGACCAGGCTGCGGCCGAGGAGCATCTCGCCAGGCTCAAGGACTGCGCGGGGAAGTGGGCGGCGCACCCCGACCACCCCGAGGCGAAGCGATGACCGCACGGTGAGCGTCGACGCCGCGGACGAGGAGTTCGTCGAAGCCGAACTCGTCGAGGACGGGGAGCTGGTGCGCGCCACGCCGGCCCCCCGCCTGCTCGTAAACCAGCACACGGCGTTGATGCCGGGCGAGGCCATCCCGACCAGCGACAATCCGCGCACGACGTACACGGAACGGGACGTGTACTACAGCGAGGAGACCGCCCAAGCCATCAAGGATGCTGAGGCCGAGGAATCTCCCCAGCGCCGGACCGCCATGCGCTTGTTCGAGGATTGGTGTGCGGAGCAAAAGCAGGTGGCGAAGCCGTGCACCACGAAGACGTACACCGAGTACGGGCATCACCTGATGTCGCGCGGGCTCAAGGTCACCACGATTCGGCACTACATGTCCCTGATCCGGACCTCGATGCCAGCGGGGGAGCGCCCTGACCCGAGCGTGTACCTGCTGCTCCTCCGCCACTACCGGAAGAAGAACAAGCGGGCGCTTCGCAGGAAGGAAGCCTTCCCGATCACCCTGTCGTACCTGGTGCCGATGATGAAGAAGGCGGAGGCGGATGACCGGCCGATCGGCTGGCGTGACTCGGCCATGCTCGCCTTCGGATACCGGTTCCTCGGCCGCAGTATCGAAGACGTCGACCTGGACCTCGAGGACCTGACGATCCTGGACGACATGGTCACGGTGTGGCTCGCCGAGGACAAGACGCACAAGGGCGAGGAACAGACCATCTACCTGCACGATCGGGAAGACCTGCGGCTAGTCTTCCGGATGCGTCGTTGGGTCGACTACCTCGCGTCGCAGGGCATCACCACCGGGCCTGTGTTCCGCGAGGTGAAGCGCAACGGCACCGTCGCATCGTCGGAGACCCGGGCGAAGACGGCCACCAAGCGCGGTGACCACCTGCGCCCCCAGACCGTCAACGAGCGGGTGAAGCTGTGGTTCGCCGCGGCCGGCCTCAAGACGGACGGCCGCCCCGTGTCCTCGCACAGCCTTCGCGCCGGCGGCGCCACCGATCTCGGCGTGAACGGCGCGACGGACGAAGAACTCGAGGCGGCCGGCCGCTGGAAGAAGGGCTCGCGCATCCCCCGGGAGCGGTACGTCCGCCCGACCAAGAGCGCAGCGAAGGACCTGTTCAAGAAGGTGCCGATGCACAACCCGGAGGCCCAGGCACAGGAGTGACCCGGGCTACGCGAGGGGGCCCGTACGGCGCTGCACGGGCCCCCTCGGTCTGCCGGGGTCAGGCTTCCGGCACAGCGACCGGGTTGTCGCCGAGATAGCCGAGACGGGCGTCCACGGTGGCCTCGGCCTCCCGCTGGCGGCCGACGTGACTCTTCTCGGATACCCGGCCGTTCTTCGTACGGCACTGCTGGCCCTCGCTGGCGTCACACGTCTCGCACGTCGTGATCAGAACCTCGCGGGCGACGGCCGCGTCCCGCTCGCGGCGGCGCCGGGCCTGCGCCTCCTTCGACTCCCAGCCCATCCCCACCCCTTTCATGGCCTCGGGGTACGTCGTGGTGTCTGCCGTCGCGTCCCGGGCGAGAGCCCACTTGGCCTCCTGGGCGAGGCGTCCAAGCTGCCACTGGGTCGGGATCAGCGCCGGGCCGCCGAAGTCCTTGCGGTCTGTGCCCCGGGCCGCCGTGCCCCACGGGTCTCCGCTATCGAAGGTCTTGGCTAGCGGCACGTCGCCCTCGACGACGCGGGCAAGGAACGCCATGCGGTCGCTTTGTTCCGCGAGCTGGGAGGCGATGCGGCGCAGTTCCTTGATGGTGTCGGACAGTTCCACGGGGGTGTCCGGGGTCTCGGCGGCGCGGGCGAGCTTCCTCACCCACAGTGCGGCGCCGCCCAGTCCCACCGTGAGTTCGTCCAGGGTGATCTGCCTGCCTGCCATGACGTCGGAGAGGTCAGCTGCCGGGTCAGTCTCAAGAGTGCACTGCGACACAGGATCGGTTCCTTTCACGCGTTGGTGGAGACGGCCTGAACGGCAGCCCAGGTGAGGAAGGTGACGGCGATGAGCGCTCGGGGGTCGTCGCGGAGCTCCCAGAAGCGTTCGAGCATGCGCTCTCGTCCGGCGCGCCCGTCAGGGACGGCGTTGAGGGCGTCCTGAACGGCGGCGCGGGCGCGGGCGGTGGCCGCTGCCTGCTGCTCGGCGCTGGCGAGGCCTTCAGCGAAGGGAGTTCCGAGGATGAGCCGCTGGGATTCGGCGGCATCCAGGAGCGCCAGGGGGCTCGTTGTGGGCGGGACGAGGCGGGCCAGGTCGACGGTGCCGCGCGGTGTGCGGCAGTTGGCGGGGCAGTCCTCGTGGACGACGGCGGCGAGGACCAGCTGCGCGATGTGCGTGGTGGTGTGCAGCCCGAACTCGCGGGTGTGCTGGAGCAGTATCGGCAGCACGGACCACGGGTTGCTGCCGGGCTGGCTGGCGGCCTCGCAGAACGCGTTGGCGCGGGGGGTGACGATGTCCCAGTACAGGTTGCGTCCGGCCTTGGTGGAAGAGGGCATGGCGGAGCCTTTCGGCGGGCTGAGGGTGCGCGCTGGTCAGACGAGACCGGTGATGGTCATGCGCGCGCCGAACATCAGGCCCTCGCGTCCAAGGGGGAGCAGGGCGGCGAGGTTGCCGCTGCCAGCTTCGAGTTGCGGGGTGGGGATGGAGCCGGCCGGGGCGGTCAGGAAGATGGCGCTCTGGTGGTAGTGCGCGGCGGCCAGCCACTCTGGTCCGGGCGTCCACGGGCGGGGCGGCTGGTACCAGCGGCCGGGGCCCTTCCTCTCGATGTAGAGCAACCCTGTACGGTCGGCGGTGATCGACCACTCGGCCAGTGCGCGCGGCTTCTCACGTGCGAGGTCGAGCACCGGCAGGCCGTCGGATAGCCGGTCAGCGCGGAAGCCGAGCGGTCCGTGCCGGTGGGCGTCGCCGGGCTGAAGGTAGAAGACCGGCGGGCTGCCCTCGGGGGCCGTGAACACGTAGTAGTCCTCGACGGGCGTCCGGCCGCGCCGGTGCTGCTTGGGCGGGAGGTCTGCCGTGTTGATGGGCAGGCCGCGCCGACGCCGCTCGAGGGTGAGCTGGGACCAGGACCAGACGCGTGTGTGCCCGCACTGGTCGTGGGTCCAGACGGGGACCACCACCTCGGCGCCGGGGCGTTGGACCTTCTGCAGCAGGGCGATGCCGGCGTGCACCACTTCCTCGCGGGTGACGTCGATGGGCTTGTCGCACAGGTGGCAGGTGATCGGGTCGGGGGCGTCCGGCTGGCCGTCCTTCTCGGCGTGCTGGACGAGTTGCTGGACCTGGTCGAGGCCGAGGAGTTCCTGCACGCCCCATGCGGTGAAGTAGGCGGTGCCGGTCACCCGGGGCCGGTACTCGTTCTCGTCAGCGTAGGGGGCCTCGTCGAAGCCCATGCGCTCCTGGTCGTCGGTCGCGTCGTCGTTGTGTTGGCCCTGCTCGTACTCGCGGCGAACGTGCCGCATGGCGGCCTGCAGCGACGTCTCGCCGGACTCTTCCATGTACTTACGGGCGGCAGCTTTCAGCGCCCGGTTCTTGTCTCCCACGGTCGTCCCCTCGCAGCGCGCGCGGTCCCGTGACCCGGGGCGCGCCTGGCGTACAGGGCGAACCGGTGGACGTCTTCATGAGGTCGCTGGGATTCCCGCTGTGCGGGTTCAGGCGTCTTCGCCGTCCGGTCACGGGCCGGACTACTCAGCCGTGGTCGTCCGCAGCGTGGGCGACCACCAAACAGGTTAGTGGATGCGGCGCTGCCCGCGCAGGAGAAGCACGGCGGGGGCGTACGCGGATGACGCTACGGGCGTGCGAGCGGTCTCGGCGGCTCGGTTTCATGGCAGCACCCTAACTGATCTCATCACATCCCATCTCAACTCATCACAGTGATGAGTTGAGATGGGATGTGATGAGTTGAGATGGGATGTGATGCGTTGAGATGGGATGAGATCGATCCCCTGTGGTACAACTCGGGCTCCGAACTTCCACAGCGACCAGGAGAGCGAAGTTCATGAGCGAGTCCACCGCCGATGCCCCGGTTGGGGAGCACGCCGAGCGAGCGACCTGCAACTTTCCGGGGTGTGGGTCGCCGCGGGAACCGAAGAAGGACCCGAAGGCGCCGGGTCCAGCACCCACGTTCTGCGAGCGCGAGGATCACAACGCGGGTGCGAAGTGGCGGGCCGAGCGGGCTGAGCGGGCCAAGGCAGCGAAGCGGGCCGGCGGGGTGCCGGAGCCGGAGAGCGACAAGCCCGTCACCGACTCCGCGGTCGACGCGGTCAACGTCCGCGAGGAAATCGTTCGTCTGCTCCAGCAACTCCCTATCTCTGTCGAGCGCTGGATCGCCCTGCTGCAGACGATCACAAATCCGGAAGCTGCCGAAGCGCAGGTGATGGCTGTGGAGAGCGAGGCCAACACCCGGATCACGGCGGCCGACGCGCGCGCCGACCAGGAGCGCAGTGCCAAGATCGCGGCTCAGAACGCGAAGTTGGCGGCCGAGGAGGAAATGGCGGCTGCCAACCAGGCCGCTGAGCAGATGGCGGCGGAGCTCGAGGCCGCCCGCGTCCAGTTCGCTGCCGACGTCGAGCGGATCACCGGGGAAGCCAACGCCAGGGTCGAGACGGCGCAGACGTCCTTGGAGGAAGCCCGCGCGGAGGCTGACCGCCTGGTCGAAGAGGCCCGCGCCAACTTCCAGGCCGAGGCGGAGCGGATCGCCGCGGACGCCAAAGCCGAGATCGAGCGCGTCAAGGCGGAGACCAAGGCCGAGATCGAGCGCGTCAAGGCGGAGGCGACGCGCGAGGTCCAGGAAGCGCGCGACCTGCAGGAGGAGAAGCGGCAGGAAGCTGACCGTCTGGTCGGGGAGGCCCGCGCCAACTTCCAGGCTGAGGAGGAGCGGATCGCCGCGGCGGCAAAGACCGAGGTTGACGCGATCCGGCGACGCTCCGCTGAGGAGGTGGCGACCGCCGAGAACGAGGCAGGAGAGGCCCGGGTTGAGGCGGACCGCAAGGTCGCGGAGATGACCACGAAACTCGAAGAAGCGCAGGCTGCCGCTGCGGCACAGGTGGAGGAGGCCAATGGGAAGGCCGCGGCCGCCGAGGAGCGCGCGAACGAGGCCGAGAAGAACGGGCAGCAGGCACTGCGGAACGCCGAGGCCATGGTGCAGGCCACGAAGGAAGCGGCCGCGACGGTTCAGGCCGGGATGAAGGCCGAACTCGAGCGGACGACCGCCAGTCTGTCGGCGAAGGACCGCCGGGTCGACGAGCTGCGCGCTGAGCTGGACGGCGTGAAGGACGAGCTCCGCGCGGCGGCCGAGCGTGAGCGGTCTGCGGAGCAGCGGGCGCGTACGGCTGAGGACGCGCTGCGTACCCGGGAGGAGCAGGACGGCACGGAGTAGTCCGGGCGCTTGCACTCTCCGAGGCTCGTCGCCGCAGATAACGGGCCGTTATCTGCGGCGACGAGCCGCCCGACCTCACCTAGCGTTTGATCTCACCTGCGCTGGACGGCGATCCGCCCAGGCGCCAGCCGGTGGACTGTCGGGCGCGGAACGTCTTCCCGGACTCCACGGCCTGCTTGTTGCGGGCGAACTCCCGCTCCGCGGCAGCGGTGTCCCACTCGCGCGGTACTGCGCTGCCGGTGTCCTGCGCCTGCTGTCGGCGGCGGCCCTTGCCGCGGCGTCGCGTGTTCACGGCCGCAGCGTAGCGGCCCGGACGGATTCTCCTCGAGCCGTCGGGCGGGTGCGGTTACGGGGCGTCGGCGAGGGCTCGGGCTTCTGCGGCTGGGGGATCTTCCCCAGGATCCGGTCCAGCAGTTCGTAGGCCCGTCTGCTCTTTTCCTCCGGCCCGTACAGCGCCGTCCCGAGTACGACCACGGCGGTGACCATGCCGCAGCCAGCGACGGCGGTCACCAGGCGGACGGCTGCCACGGTTACTTCCGGAGGGATGTTGATCTGGATCGGAGGGGTGTCGGCGCGGGGCATGGGCAGGTCCTCGTGGTCGGCGTGCCCGGCATGCTATCGGTGGGCCGCCTTTTGGCGATCGTCACCACTGCATCCCCCGTCGGTACTGGGCCCTTTCACGTGCCGTCAGCTCCCGGGCCCGCGCTGATCGACCGGCGGCTCGTACGGCGCCGCAGGCGTGCCCACAGGGATGGGCGGGGCTGGGCTACCGCTGCGACGGCTTGCCCGAAGGACTCGAGTGCCGCTTCGAGCCGGGCGGTGTTCTCGATGTCGCCCATGGCCGCAAGCAGTTCGTTCGTCGTCCCGACAACACGCTCATCCTCGTGGTGCTGAAAGGGCGCCGCTGCGGCATAGACGCGGATCATGGGCTCGCGCAGGGCGGCGACGGCGGCCTTACTGGCGTGGATCTCGCGCAGGCCGATCTGCGCGGCCGCACCGGCGCCGGCAGCGAAGGTCTGCCGCTCGGATGCGCCCATGGCGCGTACGCGGGCGCCTTCCCCAACGGCCGTGAAGAGGGCCAGAGCGATGAACCGTACCTGCTCCCATGGACGCTCCCAGAGGCGGTGGTTGAGGTCGGCGGAGGCTCGGACATCGGCGATGGCAACGATCAGGGTGTCGGCCCGGTCGCGGAAGGTGGCCAGTTCCGTCTGGCGGTCGCCGCGGTCACGCGACCAGTTCGTCAATCGCCAGATCACCAGACCGCCGGCGAGGGCTACAACGCCGTTGACGAGCGTGTCCGCTTGCCCTGCTAGGGCTTCGAGGAGCGTGTTCACGGCGGCAGCTTCCCGGGACTGTGATCAGCTGGGAAGGCCTGTTGCCCGACGAGGGCGAAATGCAGACCGTCCTGTTGCAAACAGGGTCAGGTCGCGTAGTCGTGCTGAATCCGACCAGCACGGGTGACGACGGTGTCCACAGCCTGCTGGAGGGCGACGAGGAGCGGTTCCGTGGCGGCTTCGAGGACGGCGGCCCGTACGAACTCCTCAACGCTCTGCCCGGCGGTAGCCGCGGCGCGCTGTACCTGACGGTGCTCGGCGGCCGTCAGAGGCACGGGGAGGGCCTGAGCCTGGGCGAGATCCATGCGGGGACGGTACCAGCGCTCTGAGGGCCGTCAGGCGTCCTCGTGGGCCTGGCGCTGGGCGAGGAGCGTACGGCGCATCGTCTCCCACCTGGTCGGGACGAGGTCCTCCTCGGCGACGCCGGCGGCGTCCTGCTTCTTCTGCACAGCGTCGGCGACCTTCTTGTACCACTTGCTGATGCCGCGGCGGTGGATCGGTACGCCGGAGTCGGGGTGCGGCGGGGTCGACAGCCACAGGTGTCGGGGGGCGCTGCCGTGCAGGCGGGTGATCAGCTCGGTGCGGCGCTTCGTCCAGTCCTCGAGGCGGCGCGCGGTGTCCGGGGTCAGCGTGATGGTCTCGGGTTCGGGCATGCGTCCGCGTAGCCCGCCCTGCGGCTGCCGGATCAGGGCGAGGGTGCGGACATCCGCGGTCAGGGTGAGGTCGTCGAGGAGCATGGACTCCAGCTCGCCGAGGCGCGGCAGGGCCTCGCGCATGACACCCCACATGGCCAGGCCTCGAACGATGACGTCGGGCCGGTCCACCTCGGTCCACTGCTCGGCGTCGGTCTCCAGGTGCTTGGTGATGAGGTCGGCGTACCGGGGGGAGACGGTCGGGCGAAGCGTCATCGGGGGGAGTTCGGGGGCCTCGAACGGCAGCCGGGCGTGCCGGGCGAACGCCTCCAGGCAGTAGATCCGGATGCGCTCGGACGCGTCCACGCTGGTGGGGTCGGTGGACACGATGGGCATGCTCCGCAGGTACCCGCCTCGGCCGAGAAGCAGGTAGGCGTGGACTGCGTCCGGGGCGAGGAGGTCCTCGAGGGAGTCGCCGGCCGTCTCCGACAGGCCCAGCGGCAGCGCTATGGCCAGCTCGGAGGCCACCCATTCGAGTTGCTGCAGGCGGGAGTCGGACACGACGTCCTTGGCCGTGCGGTTGACCGTGCGGAACACGTCGAGAACCCGTTCCAGCTCGACGATCGCGGACGCGGTCGAGGCGACGGCTCTGAGCGCGACCGCGGGCGTCGAGCGGTCGCCGCTGGCGCTGAAGTTGCGGACGGGCGAAGTCATGACACTAGATATTGCCGTCTCTCGCCGACATTGGATGCAGCGCTTGCCGAGAACCCGTTCGTGGGGAGTTCCACGGAAGGCGTGTCTGCCGCCCCTCCGGCCCTCATAGGATCCGGGCCATGGCAATCCCGAACCAGCACCAGGCGCCCGAGCCCGCGCCGAGCGCAGCAGAATTCTCGGCAGCGCTCACCGCGCTCGGCGTGTACGCCCAGCCGCCGACCGCCGACGAGCTGGGGGAGCAGGCCCAGGCCGTGGGCGGCGAGCACGTACTGGCCGCCGTCCTGGCCAACGCGCTGTACGGCGCGTCGATCGGGGCGGGGATGCTCGCGGAAGGCCACATGCTCGCCCGGGGCGCGGGCGGCAAGGAGCTGGGGCTGGCCCGCCAGCAGGTGCTCAAGGCGTCCGGTGCCGACGGCCCCGGGGTGGTGGGGGCGCTGCACTGGCAGACCGGACAGGTCTCGCAGCTGCTCAAGGGGATGGACAAGGAGGGCTGTGGACCGGTGATCGCGGCGGCTGCCCGTGCGTCGAGCGCGCTGCTCGCGCTGCTGGCGTGTTCGGCGGTGTTCTCCACCGAGGACGAGCGAGCCGGGCAGATCCCCGCTGAGCTGGAAAGTGCCCGCCAGAACCTCGTCGAGGCCTTGTCCGAGATTGACGCACTGCCCGCCATGGCCGCAGCGATGTTCCTCGTGCCCGACGATCTGTAAAGGTCCCAGTAGCAGCGGCGAAGAAGCCGGGGCTTTCTGTCAGTTGAGCAGGCCCCGGCGGCGCGTCTGGTTCAGGGGCTCCGGCTCGTACACGGACAGCAGGGCAGCTTCTGCCCGGTCGGGGCTCTTCATGCCGCGGGCCTTCATCACCTTCTTCGACTCGATGATGCTGTACCCGGCGGTGTTCGACCCCAGCTTGGGCGTGGAGAGCTGGATACCGGCCTGCCGGTCGACGCGCAGGCGTAGCCGGCCGATGCCGGTCGAGGGGTCCGGCTGGAGTAGCGCCCTGGTGGCGAGCCACATCTCATCCCTTTTGCGGTACGGGCGCATGACCGCGCCCGGGTCGTCCTGGGTGGGTGACTCGGACACCATGACGCCGACGATCTGTGCCTCGTGGGTGCCGTTCTCCGCCCACACCTCCAGCATGCTCGTCGCGCCGTGCCCGATGCCGTTCTTGTCGATCTTCACGCGGACGGGGTGGGGGGATTTCAGGGCGGCCGCGAGGCGCTGCGCCGCGCGGATCTCCTCGAGGATCTTTTCGGCGACCTTCACCTGGTTGTCGTTGGCGGTGCCGGAGGAGGCGTGCCGCATCTCGACGGCGTCTCCAACGCACCGGTAGATCGTGAATTCGTCGCCTCCGTCGGCGGCTACGTCGACGCCGAGCCTGACCCAGGCGCCTTCGCGGACGGTGTGCTTGGCCGTCTCGTCGTCGAGGCCGAGGTCGCACAGCCGGTGCCAGCCGGGCCCGGACGGGTCATCGCTATTCTGGGCGTCCTCGACCCAGGTCACGGGTATCGCGAGGCCTCCGCCGCCCTTCGGGAAGCGGGCGTGCACCTTGGCGATCACGTACGGGTGATCCTCGCCGTACTCCCGGATCGTGCGGTCCACCCATTCCTGGTCCGGGAGGTGGATCGCGAGGGAGTGCACGGGTACACCGGAGGGGCAGTCGTTGCAGTACGGAACGCGTTCGCCAGTGATTGCCGGTGAGGCGAACGTGGCGATCGGGATGGTGACGGTGGACGGCTCTTCGGGGTCGTCGCCTTCCTCGCACAGGGCCTCGAACCAGCTCCGCGGCATGTCCATCGCCGGGTTGCCGATGGCCAGCATGCGAGCGTCGCCGGTGAGCAAGTTGTTGGTGCCGTTGCCGATGGTTCGGGCGATGCCGCCGGCCTCGTCGACGACGATGAGGAGCTTGGGCGTGCCGTGGATGCCCTGCATCGCGGCTTCGTCGTTCTCGGGTGCGGTGAAGCCGTACGCGACGATGACGTCGTTGCCCCACTGGTCGGGGATTTTCCACTGGGTGGTGTCGCAGTAGCCGGGCAGGCCCGCACGCGCGATGGTCTTTCGAATGTGGGGCCAGAGCTGATTTCGAACCTGGCGAAATCGGGTCGCCGTGGTGACGATGACCATGGTTCCGGGGGCGTTGACGGCTCCGGCCCAGGCGACGAGTCTCCCGGCGATCCATGTTTTGCCGACGCCGAAGCCGGCCGGGACGGCGATGCGTTTGTTGAAGGGGACGGCGTCGACGATCTCGCGCTGACGGCTCCAGATGGACTCGCCCAGGACGTCCTCGATGAAGCCGCTGGGGGTGTCGTGCCACAGGCCGTACATGGAGCCAGTGGCCCGCTCGACTTCCCGCATGACGTGGGGCCGCTCGCGGGCGGTGACCTCGTGCTTGAAGGCGCGACGGCGGGTGGCGGCGGGGGCGCGGAGCAGGATGTCGGCGACGTTGGCCGCGTCGCGGGAGACGACGCCGGGCTGACGCCCGTTCCGCAGCTCCCGGGCCGGGGGCACCACGCGGGGGCGTGCTGGGGGCGAGAGCTGCTTGCGGGCCATGGCGGGAAAGGTGCCGCCCGCGAGGATCTAGTGTCGCGGCCTGGCCGGGGTCCATGCCCAGACCGGCGGCCAGGCCGCAGGTTCCGGCACGGACATGAACTCGGTGCCGCCGCCTGCCTGCCAGGGGTGACGCCCGTACCGGAGATCTGTCGCCGGAGTGCGGCCCCTGCACCGGGGAGATGGAGCAGGGACCGTCACCCCGGCCGAGGGGGGTGCGGACCGGAGTTGCTTTCCCCAGGGGATCTCGGGGTCAGAGGGCCAGCCGCACCCTGTAGTACGTCAGGGGGCCGAATCCTGTTACACCCCGATGTCTCGGACGAAAGCCTGCGGGCTGGAGGGCTTCCAGCGGTTCCAGCGCATGCGGTCGAAGCTCGAGGATTTGCCCAACAGATCGTCCAGCTCCCCGACGGTGAGCCAGCGCGAGGAGAAACCCCAGGGGCCGGGCTTCGTGTCGTCGACGACGTCGAGCGGCTTCCCTGCGGCTACCCACTGGGTGACGGCGTCCTCGGCGACCTTCCGGAGTCGGGTGCTCTCCTCGTCGGCCGCCGGCGCGCTCTCGATGTCGAGGAGGACGACCTTGACCGCGAACGGGCCCTTGGTGACCTTGGTCTGCGGCACGGTGTCCAGAAGGCCCTTGGGCGTCCGCGCCAGGAGTTCGAGGAGGGCAGCGACGGCGGAGCAGCCGGGGCACTCGCAGTTCGCCGCAGCGCCGTCGTCTGCGGCGGCCGCGGTGTCCGCGACGGTTGGCCGACTGGCCTCGGCCGTCTTGTTGAGGCTGGCGAGCAGGTCCTGCTCCTCCTCGGCGGCACGTATCGCCTGTCGGAACAGTTCCATCTCCGACTCGACCACGGTGCGCTCCACCGGGGAGAGCTGGAACCACGGGGTGGACTCCTGCCCCGCGCTCTGGAGGAAGGTGCGGCGGGCCTCGTAGAAGTGGCGGGTCAGGTTCGGCGGGAGCATGGTCCGGAGGATTCGCGTCGTCATGCTGGGTGGAACGCCGGACGGCCGGATTCTGTGACACCCGCCGCTGTTGCTGGCCCTTCGCCGCCCCTGCGCTCGTGGTCGGTTCGAGGCCTCTTGGAGGGGATGCGCGCCGATGCCTGAGCGAAGCGAAGGCATCGGAACTCTTACTTCATTGTGGTCCTTGATCTTGTTACTAAAGGCGCCTGATCTTCCGGCACCCGGTCCCCCGGCGTCCGTTTCACCGGAAGCCGGATTTTCAGGCCCCGGTGACCGGCGCCTGATTTTCAGGCCCCGGTCTGACCTGGGGGACAACGAAAGGACCGGCCCCGGTGGTGCTCGGGGCCGGTCCGCGGACGAGGGGAACCAGTCAGCGCTCGTTGTTGAGGCGGGCTGTCCTCTGCTGCTGGTAGATCAGCTTCGTGCCGACGCCGGCGTGCTCGGCGATCTTCTCGACGCTCCAGCCGTAGGGCTCCTGGGACAGGGCCAGCGCCGCCTTCCGCATGAAGACGACCGCGGCCGCTCGGCGGGCGCGCGCCGTGAAGACGATGCGCGCCAGTTCCGGAAGTTTCTCGTCGGCATCGTCGACACGCTTGAGGCCCGCGTCCTTCGCGATCTGGACCAGTTCCTCGTTGCTGGCGGCCGCGGGGCTCGCCTGCTTCGGGTCGCCGTACAGGACCTTGCTCAGGATCTCCCGGTATGCGTTCTGAGCGACACCGGTCGCGGCGGCGAGTCCGAGGACCTGCTCGTAGAACCAGAGCGAGGCGACGGCCTTGTCGCGGTCCTCGGCGTGCAGCGCGATCTCGGCGTCCGCCTGGCGGATGATGTTGGCGGCGCGCTCGACCCGGTCGTCCGGGCGAGTGATAGCCCCCAACTCCTCCTTGACGTCGCTCTCGACCTGCTTGCGGATCTCCGCGAAGTTGGACTTCTCGATGTGCTTCTTCGAGTAGGTGATTCCGGCCTTGGGCATGGCTGCCGTTCTCCATCTCAAGCAGTGGCGCTGTGCTGCGCCTGACGCCGACTGGGGCAACCCCATGCCTGCGCGCACTACGGAGAATAGTACAGCCACAAGAATCCTGTCAGGGGTGCTCGCGCCGTGCGGGCGCTGACCTGCACCGGAGCACCGCGAACGCGACACCTCCCAAGATCAACACTCTTCCCTGACCATCCCTGGTCTTGGCCTGCCCTGGGGCTGGATCGCGGGGGGTGTCCGTGACGGCGATCCGGCCGAGGCCGAAGAACTGGCTCCGCGGGATGTGGGCGGACCACAGCAGCCACCGGCCGAGCCACAGACCGCGCGGCTGCCGGACCGACAGCAGCAGCACCACGACGAGGCAGTACGTGACCGCCGCGGTGGGGGAGCACACCACCCACATCAGCACGCCGAACGTGGCGCGGAACAGCACGGACGCGGTCCACTCGCCGAGGCGGTAGGCGAGGGACGGCGTCTCGGCCGGCCGGTAGCGGACCGTGCCGGGGCGCACCTCGTAACCGAACTGGTTGGCACCGTCCTCCCACTGCAAGTGGGTGGGCGCGCGGTCGAAGAACGAAGCCTGGTGGGGGCCATCGTGCCGAGCGCGCCGCTGGCACTGCAGGCCGATCTCGCGCTTCGTCCAGCTGGGGCACTGGCGTCGGCGCCTCATTGTGCGGCCTTCCTGTGCAGGTCACCGTGGCGTTCCCGGCTCGCGCGCAGGTCGGCGCGAGTGGCGAGCTTGGCGCACATCAGCGTGCGGGAGGCGACCGTGACGGTGCAGCCGATGCGGCTGCCGTTTCCGCCGAACGCCCAGCCGGTCGACACGGGCACGCGCCGGATGGTTCGCCAGCCACCGATCGTGTACCGGCCGAACCGGTGACCGAAGTCGCGATACCAGCCGCGTGTGGCGCGGCACGGCTCGGCGAACACGCCGAGGGCGACGGTGTACCCGAGGAGCGTCGCGGCGACGCCGATGATTCTCTCGCGGCCGTCGACGTGGGCGCGGATGGCCTTCGCGCGCAGGCGGTACTTGCTGCGCCACCCGGCGAGATACCACTGGGCGGTCACGGGGACGACGAGGGTGCGGCCGGGGGCGGTCATCGGGCGGCCGCCACGGTCGTAGAGCGCACGCCGTCGGGGGCGAGGATGTACCGGCGGCCGTCCGCGTAGTGAACCTCGACCTCGCCGGGGAGCTGCGGCCGGCGCACCTTCCATCCCTTCTCGTACGACTCTCGCGGGTTGTCCTCGAACCAGCCGTTGCACACGGTGCACGCGGTCAGGAGGTTGTGAGCCTGGTTGATCCACGGCTCCCGCGCCCCGCCCATGCCCCTGTTCACGCGGTGGTGGACGGTCAGGGCCTCCAGAGCCCCGCAGCGCACGCAGGCGCCGCCGTCCCGGTCGAAGACGAGGGCCTTCACCACAGCGGTGGGCCCGGTCCGTCGTCGTGCCACAGCACTGGTCTCCTGCCTGCCCCGGGCGCCGGGCCGCGTGGTTCACGGTCCTGGGGCGCGCCCTGGGGCGAGGCGGGGAGAGTGGACGGCGGCCGACGCTTACGTCGCGTCCTCTGCTCGGCGCCACCCCGCGGCCCTGCAGGCCGGGCACGGCCGTTGCAGGTGCTCGGTCACCGCCTCGTCCCAGCGGCGGGTCTCCCAGCGCAGTTCAACGGTGTAGCGCGGTACGGCCAGGGCGACCCCGCGCCGGGACGGTGGGATGGACGGGCAGTAGTACGAGGTCGGGCGCCCGTTGGCCGTGGCGAGCGCGCGCAGAACCCGCTTCCACTGGCCCGGCGGCCGGTTGTCGGCGGGGCCGTAGTAGGCATCCCGGGTCTGCGTCACCGTGGTGAGCGTCAGCCGTACTGGCAGGCCGATGGTGTGCCAGGTGCGGAGGGTACCGCCGTCGTCGGCGACGCTCTGGAACATGAGGTGGAGTCCGCCGGGGAGGCGGACGGTGTCGAAGGATCTGCGCAACATCAGGCACCCACCCTCACGACGTCGCGGCGCAGCCGGAGGCGGCACAGTTCGGCGTACGCGGACTTCTCCTCGACGCCCATGGACGGGAAGCCCTCCAGGCGGGCGGCTTCGAGCGTCGTGCCGGTCCCGGCGAACGGGTCCAGGACGAGCCCGCCGGGCGGGGTGAGCAGCCGGACGAGCCACCGCATCAGCGCGACCGGCTTCACGGTGGGGTGCACGGTGCCGTCCAGGAGGCGCGGTCGCTCCTTCGTCGGGGCCTTGGCCTGGTAGCGGAACGCCGGGTAGAACCGCGAGGCGCCGCCGGAGTCTGCACCGCGGACCGGCTTGCACACGGCCTGTCCCTTGAAGTCGCCGTAGACGTCGCGGAACTTGTCCGCGCCGCGGCGTCGCGGGTTCGCCCCGGAGGTGAGCAGTCCCGACTGGGCGTCCAGCTCGGCGACCGGGCACCCTTCGGTGCAGCCGTCCGCGCAGCCGTCGACGATCCAGCCGTCCGCGTCGACGGCCCACGCGTGCGACAGCACGACGTTCGTCGGCCACCGCCCCTCCGGGGCGCCCGGTGGGGTCCGGCACGCCGCGGTGTTCATCGCCCCGGTGCCGTGCGCCAGGACGTTGCCGGCGACGGTGTCCTCGAGCGGCTTGCGGGCCAGGACGATCGGCTCATGGCCGGGCTTGAGGGAGGTGTTCCAACCGTCCCAGCGCGCGGCCTCAGCGGTCGCCGGGACGGTCACGTCGTACACGCCCTTGCTGACCGCGGCGATTGGCACGTCCGACTCGCGGCTACGTACCCGGTAGCCCCGGTCGACGACCTCCCGCTGCGCCCAGGCCTCCCCGGGCTCGTTCTTCCGCCCGTTCAGCTCGTGCACCAGGTCCTCGAGCTCGGCCGGAGGCTCGACGCCCATCGCTGCCTTCAGCTTCTGCCACTGCTCGACGGTCGGCACCGCGGCGCTCCTGCGCTGCGTCGTCCAGTGTTGCGCCATGCCGTTGAAGCCGAACAGGGCGTCGATCTGCGGGTTCGTCCACCCGGCGGCGTCGCGCAGCTCGGCGAACTCTGCGGTGAAGCGGCGGCGGGCCGGGTGCTCGTCGCGGCGCCGGTCGATGAGCTTGCCGACGTCCTGGCCCTTGGGGAAGCCCGTGCCGTACAGCCAGTGCAGCGAGTCACGGATCTCGAACCCGGCGTCCTCCACGGCCACGGCCATGCGGTGGTAGGTGCGGGTCGCGCCGAACGCGGCCAGGTGCCCGCCCGGCTTGAGGACGCGCAGGCACTCCGCCCACAGGTCGACGCTGTATGCGATGCCGGAGGCGTCCCACGCTTTCCCGAGAAACCCCAGCTCGTACGGCGGATCAGTCACGATCGCGTCCACGGACGCGTCAGGGAGGGTCGGGATCAGGTCGAGGGCGTTGGCGCAGTGCAGGACCGGCTCGGGGCCGGTCAGCTCCTCGACGGGTATCAGGGCTTCTTGCCCGGCGGGGGCGAGGTTCGTTGCCGCCACGGCGGTACGTCCGTCCTGCCCTCGCGCGTCGGGCCAGCCGGGAACGGCAGCCGCGAGGGAACGGCGGGAGCGAGCCAGGACCATGAGCCGCCCGGTGCGCTTACGTCGCGTCGACGGCTACGACGGCCCCGGGGAACCCGGCGTGAATGCGGGTGACGACGAGCGGGTTCGTGGGCCCGTGGGCGGCGATCTGTCGGGCCGCCCACCGAGCGTCCGGCAGGTGCAGCGCCGGAGAGTGCGCGCCGTGCTCGGCGGGACAGGAGGTGCACGGCCCCAGCTCCTCGCCGGTGACCGAGGGGAGATCGGACACGGCCATGGGGACGGTACGGCTGGTATCCCGCCGCGCCAGGCGCTCGAACCAGGTCCCAGGGGTCGGCTCCGGAACGCCTATGGCGACGAGCCGGGCGCGCTCGTCGAGGACGTGGTCGACGGCGGCACCCTGCACGGGATGGAAGCGTCCGGCGTCGGTCGCGATGACCAGAGCATCAGGGGTGTAGAGGCCGGCCAGAGCGAACTGGTCGCCCGGATCAGTGCCCGTAGTCATGCAGTGCACGGCCGGTTCGCGGAGCCCGGCCTGCTCGGCGAGGCGCAGCAAGTGCCGCCGCGCGTAGTCAGCGATCTCTCTGGTTGGGCTGACGATCACGGCCATGGCGTCAAGGTCGCGCCGCACGGCGACGTGCCACAGCGCCAGGAGCGGCGCCAGGTGGCGGCGGGCACCCGATCCGAAGCAGGCTGGAGCGACTACGCGCGGATGTTCCACCGTGGTGTCCAGCACCGTGCGGAGCCGGGCCCACGTACGCAGCGCGAGGACGTCCTCGATGAACCCCGACGGGGTGTCCGCCCACAGGGCGTAGGGGGTGCCGTGGCGTAGGTACGACAGAACCAGAAGGTCACACACGGTTTCGTCGTCGAGGCGAGCGAGGGTGGCCCTGCGTATCGCGGAGGGCGCGGATGTCAGGTGCTCTAGCTGGTCGAGGCGGGCGGGCCAGTCGGGGACGGCCGAGGTTCGGGTGCACAGGCCGGAGTCGACGATGTTCCGGGCACGGACGGCGAGCGCTGCCATCCGGGGGCGGGGTGGGCCGGCGGTCGTGAGCATGGCCGTGGACCGTAGGGACGACCGCGGCTTGCGTCGCGCGCTACGCCTTCGGCGCGCGGGCGAGGACCTGACCAGCGCCAGGACCGAGGCCGATCCTGCGGCGTCGGGAGCGGGCCGGCTCCGACCGTCCGGCGGGCGGTTCGGGGGCTTCTCCGAGGTGTTCCCGGAGCCGGGCAAGCGCGGGTCGCACGGCCGACAGGTGGTGCGCGGCCGCGGGGTCGAGGCGTTCCGCCAGGGCTTCGAGCAGCGTCTCCGTGGCGGTCAGCGCGTCGTCGAGTGCGGTCGCGCTCCACGAGCCAGAGTCGGCGAGCACACAGGCGCTCTCTGCGAGGGCGTCAGCGAGTTCGTCCGTGGTCGTCATGCCATGCCAACGAGGGTGAGGCTGGGCCGGTGCCGGTCAGGCGGCGACGGCGTCCCGCTGGGCGTCGTAATCCCGTGCGAGCAGGACGACCGCGAAGCGTAGGTCGTCCTCGCCCTTGTAGAAGACAATGCGGGCGGCCAAGTCGGTGTCGTCGCGTTCACCCCCGAGATAGTCGGCCCAGGCGTCGAAGGCGCGTACACGTTCCTCCCGCTCGCGGAACGCGCACTCTCCAGTGAGCGCGCCGCCGCTCGTCACCGTCCATGTGAGCAGCGGCAGGCCGGTGTTCTGCCCCGATGCCCTGATGTACTCGGCCATCAGCGCGGCCGCGCGCGTCTGCCGTTCATGCGCGGCGTGCTCCGGGTACGCGGGAAAGTCGTCGGTGGCCATGGGTCCCCTCCTCGTTGGCGTCTTCCGGCCTGCCCAACGAGTCACCTGCCTTGAGGCGACGGGCACAGGTGAGGTGACGCGGTACCAGCCCGGGAACTGCGTCACCTCACCCCGCCGGGTCAGTCCGGGCGCTGGTCGGCGAGGGCCCGCTCGAGGGCATCGAGCATCGTCACGATGTCGTCGACCTTCACGTAGGAGATCGCGAACGTGACGGTGCCGTCTGCGTTGACGTCGAACCCGTACTCCGCGTAGGTCTGTTCGTCCTCGTACGAGTACGTGCCGGGCTCCGCGGCCGCGAACCCGCCGGGGCCCTCGTCGAACCAGTCGACGCCCCAGCACTCCGTCATAGCGGCGCCGACGGCCGCCTTCGGGACGTTCTCGAACTCGATCGTGGCCCGCCCATGGTCGTCGAGGCAGACTTTCCCCCTCCCTTCTCCGGGTGTCACCCAACGCAGGGTGGGCCCGAAGCACTGGCACCGAGTGGCGGGCGTAAGGGCGGGGAACGCCGCGGTGAAGGCTCCCTGAGCCGTCTCCTGGTGGAGCTCCCATGCCCCGTGCCAACTGTCGAGCGCCTGCTGGACGTGTGTCTGCACGGCACCTCCCATCTGCCCGGCCGTGGGGCCGTCGAGGTGACGGCCGCAGGGCACGGCCTCCGGGCGAGCGGGCACCCTGCCGATCAAGAACCGCTTACGTCCGGCTCCATCCCAGGTCAGAGGTGAGATGTCGATCACTGCGCCGGTCGGCGTCCGAATCGTGCTTGGTCGGGGCAGACAGCGCTGCGCCCCGACCGGGGAGTCGTCCGGACGGGGCACAGCGGGGGTGGAAGCGGTCAGACCTCGGTGCCGGGCGAGCACTCGGGGTCGAAGATGTTGCACGCCGTTGGGCCCGGGTCGGGTACGGACGGCGTGGGCTCCGGGCCGACCGTCGGGTCCTCGGTTGGCGGGGAACTGGGGCTCGGGTCGACGGGTGCGTTCGACACGGGGGGCGGCGGGGTCGTAGAGGAGTCGGAGCGAACGACACCGATCGCGATGCCCGCGAGCGTCACGAACAGGTTGACGACGAGCAGGGCCACGATCACGAGGTTGTAGCGCTGGCACCGGCTGTTGCAGGGGTCAGCGACGAGTTCGACGGAGTCGAGTGCCGCCGGGCACGGGGAGCTGCACGGGGCCTTGCGGGGGGCGGGGTCTGACACGGGGAGTCCTTCCGTACGGGAACTGAGCCCGCGGACCGTGTCCGCCTTGGACGGCTTGTGTCGCGTGCTCGCCGGGCGTGGCTGCGGGGTGGGGCACAGTTCGCATCCGGTGCACAGGCCGAGGCGCCAGCCGCACTCGGGGCGGGTCACCGCTTGCCCATGGAGACGCGGGGCGGCGCGGCCGGGGCCTTCGGGGCTGCCGGGACCTTCGCGGCCGGGGGCTTCTGGGCGGGCTTCCGCGCTCTGCTCCCGGAATCGTTGGTACCCGGGGCTGCTGCTCCGCCGGAGCTGCCGTACGGCAGGCACGTCGCCGGGTTGACCGTGGTCACCGTGGTCATGGGGCAGTGGCGGGTGCTCGTGCTGTCGTCGTCGGCGAGAAGCGCCGCCAGCACCAGGCCGAGGACGATGATGCCGACCGTGACAGCGACGATCAGCAGGTGGGACGGGCGGTCGTTCGGCAGGGGCTTGGTCTTCACGGCGTGGCCTTCCACTCAGGGGATGAGGCTGCGGATCGTGGAGGCCTGGACGGTCTTGCGTCGCGCCCTGCCCTGTGGTGCCCCGGGATTGGCCGCCTACAGTCGAGGACATGAGCAGCATCCCGGAGCCGGCGGTGACTCGTCCGTGGCGTCCCGAGGACGGGCCGAAGCCCGTGGTGTGGACGTGGCCGCGTGTCGATCCCCCGGCCCTGTGGGTATGGGCGAACGGCCGCTACCGGTGGGCGACGGTCGTGGCCAAACAGGTCTGGGCGGACGACTCGGTCGTCTACCAGGTGCTCGTGGATCTGCGCGGGGACACGACCGTGGTCGAGCGCAAGTACCGGTGGCCTCAGCCGGGGTTGCGGGTGGGCGCACCGGAGCCCATTCGAGCCGTCGCGGGCCGACCGCAGAGACGAACCCCAGACGCGGCCCCGCTGGGCGTGACAGGGCCGCAGGGGCGTTCGTCTACAGGTAGGTGATCTAGAGTTCGGCGGCGAGGAGACCGCCGTTTATGCGGTCTCGGGCCCGATCCGACAGGACCGGGCCCGGCGCTCCTCACCTCTTGAGCTGATCAAGACGCCGAACGGGTGACTCGGGGTGCGACGCATCGTTGCAGGGGCGTGCCGTACGAACTCCTCGATGCCGCTGTCCAGGAAACCGCCTCCTGCCAAACCCAGCTGGAGGGCCTGACCGTCGCTCTGCCCGCTGACGCACTGTTCGGCGTCGACGAGCAGGAAGTCGCCGCCCGCAGGAAACTCGCGGGTGACGCTCACCAACTGCTGGAGGACGCCAAAGCGGCGGTCCTCGCCGGGAAGCCGGAGGCCATCACCGCATCCCTGATCAGCGAGGCGAACCAACTCGCGTGCCAGCTACGGGACCGGGTGCTCGACGCGGCGGTGGCCTCCAGCCCGATCCCGGATCCGTGGCCGATGTGACCGGTTAGGCGGCGGCGTCGACGTCCTCGCGGACCAGGGGGACGGCTCCCTTGGCGTGCTTGAGGGCCTGCCGGGCAGCGACGAGGTCCGCGCCCTTGATTCCCTCCCGGGCGCAGCGCTCCCACCACGAATGGGACTGTACGGCGGCTGTGGCCCCTCGCAGCGCCTCGAACAGCCGGTCGTACTCGGCGGCCTCTCCGTCCGTCCAGCCGGGCGTCTCGGGCCGTCCCGGGCGCTCCCTGCCTCGCTCGTTCTCCTCCGGCCAGCCGGAGTGCGGCTCCCGGGACCATGGAAGGGTGGCCTGGAAGGTGTGGAGCTGGGCGTACAGCTCGGCGACCTGGTGCTGGGCGGCGATCAGGTCCTTGGGGAAGTTGTGCGGCTCGAACGGGGCCGGTGAGGTCGTGGCCGGCCCGGGGGCGCTGGAGTCCTTCGCGGCGGGTGCAGGGGCGGGGGTGCTCATGCTTCGGAGCCTAGTTCGAACCAACGACAACGCCCGGCCTCCGCGAGGGGCGGGGCCGGGCGTTGTCGGGCCTTCAGGTGGCTAGCGCGTAGTCGTCGGGGTTGAGCATGTCGTCCATCTCATAGAGCTGCGCTAGGTAGTCGCGTACGAGGGCTTCTCCGAGGACTCCCAGGACGCCAGACAGGACGATGGCGGCCATGACCGGGGAGACGACGTCGGCGGCCTGCTGGAAGGTGCTCGTACGGCTTCCCTGCCATGGGTAGGAGCGGCGGAACCCGACGAGAAGACCGGCCTCGGACTCGGTGAGGCGGTACCCGTCACTCTCGCGCTTCCAGGTACGGGACTTGCCGGTGAGGCACCAGGAGGGGCCGTCGGCGGAGAACGTGTTGCCGCCCTTGGCGCGGCCGGTCGTCGGGTCGACGGGGCGGTTGCCGCGAGTGTTGACACGCTCGCCGGGCTTCCAGCCGAGGGCCTGGGCCATGGTGGTGGCGGGGAGCGGGCGGATGCGGCGGGTGGTGGTGGGGGAGTAGCGGCGGGAGGCGATCATGTAGACGCGCTTGCGGCGGGAGGGCAGGCCGTAGTCGGCAGCCTCCATGATCTCCCGGTTGGTGTAGAACCACTCAGCGCAGGTGAGCTCTGTGGACAGGTCGTCGAGGATGTCCTCGGGCAGGTTGCTGGACTGCTCCATAACCATCCAGCGGATCGGCGCACCGGCGGCCTGCAGGGCGATCGGCCAGATGGCGACCTCCAGCATGAGCGCGATGCGGGGGTCGCTCACGTCGGCGGCCATCTCGCGGACCTCGTCCCAGGTGGCGCCGGAGCGCGGGGCGAAGTGGGCATTGCAGCCGTCGTAGGGGCCGCAGGGGCAGTCCCCGTTCTCGTCGTAGTCGTCCTCGTCGTGGTAGTCGAAGACCTCCTCCACCGGCAGGAACCCGGCGGCCTCGCCCACGTAGGAGATGGCATCGCACAGGATCCCGATGTTGCGGGCCTCTAGGCCGGACAGCTTGCCCGCCGGGGAGAAGGTCGGGCACGGCGGACTGATGATGACCGCCACGGTGTAGCGCAGCGCTATGTGCTCGGGGTCCAGGGTAGTGATGTCGGCGCAGATGCGGCGGTGACCGGCCTTGCGGGCGGTGGCGCAGGCGTCCGGGGAGATGTCGACGCCGCAGGAGTCGATGGCCACGCCGAGGACGGCGGCGATCCCCTCCGACCAGCCGCCGGGGCCCGCGAACAGCTCAACCACGCGGATCGGGTCGCCGGGGAGCGGGGCGAGGAGCCACTCGGCCGGCCACGGGGCGGCGGCAGCTTCGAGGATCGGGAGGACCTTGGCGGGGATGGGCAGACCGGCCTTGCGGGCGAGCGTGGCCACGTGGACGGCGGTCTGAACCTTGGCCGGGAGGGTCCTCATCTGCGTGTCCTTCGTTCGGGGCGGCTGGCGGTGCTCTCCACCAACACCGTCAATAGTACAGCAATGAGAATCTGGCGTTATGGATACAGGGGAAACGCCCTCTCACGTCTCAGAGCTGCACCATTGGGACGGCGGCGCGCCCGGTCTCTCGCACTCGGAGACCGGGCGCAGCGCTCAGGCGGTCGGGACTTCGGCGTCGGTCTCCTCGGGCCCGAGGCCGGCCTCGGCGACCAGCCGCGCCCACTCCTCCTCGGCGCGCCACCGGATCGCCTTCTCCGCGCAGCACTCCGACCGCCAGCACACGCAGCGGTGGCAGTCCGGGCAGTACTGCCGCCGGTCACACGCACACCGGCAGTCGTGCGGGCGGCACCCCTCCTTGTGGTCCACCGGGTTCAGCACCCCGGCCAGCAGCGGCAGGGCGGCGTCCAGCATCGCGACCGCTTGGTTGCCCGCCTCCTCCTCGTCCAGGAGCGACCGGTTCTCCGCGTGCATCCGGT